>JAFUVU010000065.1 GCA_017477465.1 Bacteroidales bacterium | reverse complement strand
GAGGAAAGTGTTTTATTATTCTTGTGAAAGCACCAGCCAAAATGCCAGGTGCAGGGGCCGTGTCTGCCCTGACGCACGCCGATGTCCCCTCGCCAACAAAGGACAGCGGTCTTATCTTGGTTTATAGAGGAAAGATACAAAATAAAATGGAAATGCCGCCTCAAATGAGCAAAATCCTTATCGGCGTATTTTCTGCAACATCATTCTGGGATATCCGTACAGCAGAGCGACTATGAGAAGGATAGTGTTAAGAAGCGTGATACGCGCAAAGTCTTTCACAGGATGGAAGTGAGAGACCCTGTCTTCCGGATATGCAACCTTAACCGGAACCGGCTTAAGGTGCAGCCCTTTCCATGCTGAAAATACGAGGAGAGTCAGCTCCGCCTCGTATCTTGAGCTGAGGAGCCAAAGACCCGGAAGATCATTGAGGGAATACATACGATAACCGGTCTGGGTGTCCGGCAAATCGACCCAGGTGTACAATCTGAACCAAAAGTTGGAAAAGTTGTTCGCAAAAGAACTGCTTCCGTCTTTGCCGCGAATGCTGCGGCTGCCGACGACAAGGCTGCGCTCCCCTTTTTCTTTAAGCAGCACAGGAATGTCTTCGGGGAAATGCTGCCCGTCCGAATCCAACGTTATCACATAACTGTAGCCCAGGCGTTTAGCTTCTTTAAATCCGGTTTTAAGTGCCGTCCCCTTTCCCATGTTCCGCGGATGCCTTATGCAGGTAAGGGTTTGGCTGTTGGAGCTTTCAAGAGTCTTGAGGATATCCGGGGTACTGTCGGTGCTGCCGTCGTCCACTACCATCACCGGGAGGCCTTGGGACAAGCTTCGGGACACAACATCGGCAAGGGTTGCGGCATTGTTGTAGGTTGGAATGAGAACTAAGGTATCCGTCATACCGAAAGGGTCATTTTAGCACAGGGAGTGCCGTCTTTCAAGAACAAATTTACAAGGGCCTCGCCGTCTTCGCTCACAGTCCACCGCAGTTCTATTTCTTCAGCCTGAGGCAGCACAGGGACTGTGAATTTGATATCTTTGGCGCCCTTGAGGCTTCGGCCCATACACTCCAGGGCAATCTGCACCAGAGTTACGCCGGGAGTTACGGGAAAGCCCGGGAAATGGGACTTATAGACAATGCTGTCGCCCAAAAGGCGCACCCGGGCTGTTCCTTCAGTCTTTTCAACCACTTGGTATAGAACTCCTTCCAGCATCGCTATTCCTTTTCAAATATATCGGCCGATAGCCTTACGCCCGGCTCTAAATTGCTGAATTCTATTAGCGTCCACTCACCCTCTCCTGATGTGAGAAGAATCGAACGCACCATAAGGGTTTCCTTGTCCACTTTGAGCAATATTTGCCTGAAAAGCTGTTTGAGATCCCTCCTAAGCGGGACAAGAGTGACGGTGTAGATGTCGCTTTCGAGAACCGAGGCTTTGAAATCCCTTTCCGAGGGGAGTTTAAAGCGTCCTCGGCCATTTTCGCCGTCCAAAATGCTCACCTTCCTGTGCGGCGAGGTCATTTCCCAACGGATTTTGTCCGGACTCTGCAGCCAAAGCTTTCCGCTGCTTTCCAGTTTATCGGCAAGTAAAGGCGATTGCTTGACTTGATGCCACGAAGCCTTGAGCGAACTTGGCATATTGGCTTCCCTTATGCGCGTGAGAAGGTCTTCCTGAGCGTATATCGCAGGAAGAAAAGCCATGAAAGTCAAGATGCAGAGGAGGAACTTTTTCATCATTTCACTATAAGTCCGCAGCCTGCCAGGATGAGGAGTACGCCTACCCACTGGGTCCAGACTACTGTTTCATGGAAAAAGACAACAGCAATCACCATGCCGAAGAGAAAGCTCAGCGAGGACAGCGGATAAACGATGCTGAACGGGAAGTGCCGCAGCATGTAAATCCATTCCAGCATGCCGCAAAGAGCGCAAATGCCGGAAGCAAGGAGCGCCCAGTTAGTGAGAATGCCGTCACGGAAAAAGGCCCAGGTCCATGAGAAGGTTCCCATTCTCACGGCTGCCACTTTGAAAAGCGACTGGGCGCTGCACATCAGGATTGCCTGGGTGACGGATAGTAATACAAGGCGAAACATAATTTATTCTGCTTGAGTGGACAGGACAATGGCAACGGCATGTTCGCCGCCGGGCAGATGCGACTCGTCCATTGCAGGCGTACGTTCATCGTACCAGCCTACAAGGGCGGTTTGGATATCACCAAGCTGAAGCTGCATCATAGCGTCTTCAAGGGCGCTTTTCAGCGAACAGCCGGTATGTGAGTAGGTGGCATTATAGCCGTGGCAATGCAGCCTTGTTGCAATAAGAGAGCCGATGGTGTTGTGCGTCGATTGCATGAAGTGCGTCGGGCGCATATCGTAGGTCCGGGGGTCCAGAACTCCTCGAAGGAAGGATTCTGAATTCTCCATGCAGCCGTAGTCGGTGGCCGTTATGATTGCATCCGGCATGCTTATTCCGGCTTGGCGAAGCGCCTCGGTGGAACACCATACAGCCCTCTTCAGGAGCCGGCCCATGCGCCTGGCTTCCATCGGCGAAATGACCGTGCGGAAGTCGGGGTCTTCCGCCCCAAGCTTGACTACAGAGCGTATGTACACTTGCGGCTTCATAAACAACTGAAAATTAACGATGTATCATTGCCGCCAAAGCCAAAGGCATTGGATATGACATTGCGGATCCGGCGTTTTGCCGCAGCATCCGTGAAAGGAACGACGCAGGCCGGATCGGGAGTTTTCCAATTTTGCTGAGCCGGAATAAAACCCTCCTGCATGGCCAGCAGGCAGATTACAGCTTCGATGCTCCCGGAGGCGCTTGTCGTATGTCCTGTAACTGCCTTTGTAGAGCTGACAGGCGGAATATCATCCCCGAAAATACGGCGTAGGGCGGCGCTTTCAGAGGCGTCGTTATTGGGCGTGCCCGTACCGTGCGCATTCACGTAATCGATTGCCCCGGGCTCCAAGGCGGCCATCTTAAGCGCCTTAGTCATAGCAAGATATGCTCCCTCGCCGTTTTCTGACGAAGCGGTCTGGTGGAAGGCATCGCAAGCATTGCCGAAGCCGGACAGACGCCCCATCGCCTTAACTCCCCTTTCCTTTGCCGATTCGGCCGTCTCCAGAACCAGATAAGCCGCACCTTCGCCGAGGTTGAGACCAGCGCGTGTTGCGTCAAACGGCCTGCAGGGCTCACGGTCCAGAATCATCAGGCTGTTGAATCCGTTAAGATGATAATTGGACAGGCTCTCACTGCCACCGACTACGATTCGGCTGCAACGGCCGCTGCGCAGGAGATTTGCTCCGAACACAATGGCATTGGCAGCGGAAGAACAGGCCGTAGAAAGTGTAGTGGCATCTGCGAAACAGCCCAGATACAAAGCGGCCAGATCAGTCGAAGCGCCGCAGCCATGATTGAGGGAATAATGCGGGAACTGCTTCTCAGTCAAGTCCATGCCGCCTACAGTTGTGCCTGAAATAAGCAGCATATCCTTGCCGGAAGAAAAGGTCTCCCCTTCCGGCGAAATCCCGGCCTGTGCCAACGCCTCCTGAAGCGCGAGTATGGAAAGAAGCGTTGTCCGGGGCCAGGAGGAAGGTGCTCCTGTACGCGAGGCGATTTCCTCATTGGACAGCGGCACTTCCCCTACCGGAAAATCTCTGAGGGACGTTTCCAGATAACGGATGGGGCCTATGCCTGACCGGCCTTCACGCAGGGATGCCAGGGTATCGGCCTTACCGACACCCAGAGCACCTACTACGCCGGCTCCGGTTATGAGGATTTCTTCGCTCACTTACTTGCTTCTGTTGGCGGCTACGTAATCGGCCATTACTGCAATGCTGCGGAAGACGGCCTTGCCTTCTGCCGGCGTTGCGAGACGAATGCCGTAATTCTTTTCCAGAAGGACGATAAGCTCCAGGACGTCAATGGAATCCAGGCCCAGACCTTCGTCGCCGAACAGAGGGGCGTTGTCGTCAATGTCTTCCGGGGTCATGCCCTCGAGGTTAAGGGCGTCGATGAGTTTGAGCTTAAGCTCGTTTTTCAAATTTTCCATATATCGATTTCATTTCTTTCTATTAACCATGCCCGGGCGTCCCAGGCCTCATCGGAAGGACAGTCTATCCAGGCTACCACAGCGCTTTCTGTTACGCTATCCTGAAAAGCTTCCTTAACTAATTCCTTAATAATCTCAGGGTCAAAGGATTCAAGGACATAGGCCGATGTCTCCCCCGCCCATTTGTTGCGGATTGCAATCTCCCCCGCCACTATGTTGGGAAGAGTATAAACAAACAATGCCGGCGAGGGGAAATCCTGCATTGACTGCGCATAGTGCCTGTCGTTGGCTACGCAACCTTCGCGACTGAAAACCAGAACCGCGCGGTCTTCCCTTTGGACAAAGCGTCCTTGCTCGTCACCTACCAGCATTTCCGTGAGCAGGAAGCCAAGCTTACTCACGACATCCATTTTGAAAAACTTCGGATAATCTCCGGAAAGTTCTCTGTACAAGGAGCTTAATGATGCTCCGGATGGTATATTCGCCTGTTTCACCGCTCACCTCCTTTTCTGAAAAGCAAAGCACCGTTGACCCCGCCGAATCCCGAAAGCAGCTTGATGAATGAGTTGCCGGAAGCAGGCCTTGCCGATGCAGACACATTCACCGGACGGGAGACACCGCAGTTTTCATATCCGCGTGTAGGTAGTACGACGCCATTGTCAAGGGCAAGCATAGAAACTATGGATTCAAGTATGCCTGCCGCTCCCATTGTGTGTCCAAATATGCCTTTGAGTGCATTCACGGGCACATCCAAGAGCCCTGCACGGTCAATGGCTATGGATTCCATCTCGTCGTTGTAACGGGTTGCGGTACCATGGACATTGACAAAGGCCAACTCGTTTTTATCGGCACTCTTCAGGACATAGCGAAGCGCATTGTAACTGCCTTCACCTGTGCGGGAAGGGCCTGAAATATGATTTGCATCGTTGCGGACGGCCCCGTCAACAAGTTCCCAGGAGTCTTTTCCGGGCCGGTTGCTCAATACCATCGCAGCAGCGGCTTCGCCGAGATTGAGGCCGTCACGATCGGCATCGAATGGCTTGCATGGGCGCTGCGACAGTGCTTTCAGCGACTGGAATCCGCTTACGATGAAGCGGGACTGCACTTCCGCACCGACCACCACCACATCGTCAAAGTTGCCGCTGCGAATCATGCGCATACCCTGAACCAGGGCCGCCAAACCAGAGATGCAGGCATTTGAAACAACTATCGGGGCTGATGTTATCCCAAGCGAATCGGCCAGGAAACGCGCATCGGCGGCAAGGGAAACGTCGGCATTGCTTAGCTGCTCCACATTGCCTTTGATGGTGGAAATGACAAGCCCAGTGCGCTGAGAAGGCTTGTTTATGCCCGCATCGGCAATTGCTTGACGGGCAGCCTTTAATGCTATATGAGAGAAAAATGAGGGGCCTTCGAAGCCGCTTCTTTCAAGCAGGGAGCCAAGCCAAGGTTCCGGCCAGCCTTCCTGCATGCAAAGGGCCGATCTTCCCTCCAGCACAGCGCTGTAAACTGCCGACGGGGTATTCCCCACCGGAGTCACTACGCCGCTTCCTATGCAATAGACCTTAGTCATTCTTCAAAGCTGTTTTGAGCGATGCACCGGCAATCAGTTCTCCGGCTGCCCACACTTCCATGTCGGACAGCGTGATGCCGAAAATCTCCTGCCTCAGATGCACCTGAGTTCTAAGCAGTTCGCCTTCTTTTGGGAGGCGCTTTATGCTAAACTTCCGCACCTGGCCGATGTAGCCGATGCTGACGGGCACATGCAGAACGTACTTGCAGTAATAACCCACCCTTGCAGCGCTGGCCTGGGCCATGTGCTCCATCAAACCGGCGGCGGACAGGCAGCCGTCTTCCATGAGCATGTTTCCGGCACCCGGTGTAAACGATACCACTGCACCCTCATCGCTGTAGTCCTCCAGTCTGTCAACGAAACGGAAAGGAGGCTGCTGGGGCAGAAGTTCTGCGATAGGTATGCTGGAAAACTCCGTCATTGAGCCCAGAAATCAAAGAAATTATACCACTGGTCCGGCCATGTGCGCACTACCCTCTCAAGAGACTGCGAGTAAGCGCGTGCCAAAGCCTCCATCTTCTGGGCCGATGTCCCTTCCTGAGGCATCTCCAGTTTGTCAAGGATTATCCTATAGCACTTCCTGCTTTCTTTCATCACGTATGCCGCAATGACAGGGACATCCCGCTGCACTGCAAGAGTGAACGGGCCTGCAGGAAAGGAGGCCTCTTCCCCCATGAAAGGAAGCCTTATGCTCTTTTTTGAGCCGAACATCCTGTCGGCAGGAAGGGATACTATCTCTCCCGAGGCAAGGGCGGCGTTGAGAACGAAAAGGTGGGAAAAGTCGCTCTGCACAGGCACCATTTCTATATTGGACCGGCTGAAGAGCTT
>JAFUVU010000064.1 GCA_017477465.1 Bacteroidales bacterium | reverse complement strand
GGCGAGGGTGTCAAGGTCAGCGTAAGTATTGGAAAAGGGCTGGAAGTAAGCAAGGTAGCCGTCCGCCTTGTGGGCGCGCTTCCCGTGGAAGGCAATCCCGGCCTCCAGCTGCCCGGTGATGCTCTTCTCGTGGGTGTACCCCGGGTGGAAGGCGTCGTTGTCGCAGAAGGTGCAGCCGCCGGTTCCAACGGCCCCGTCCCTGTTCGGGCAGGTGAATCCATCGTCCACCGTCAGCCGCTGTACGCGCATCCCATAGCGGGCTTGATAACTGTAAAGATTGATGAGCGGCTCCATCCCTAAAGTTCTATGAAAGGGTTCTCTGAAAGCATCCGCTCCATTTTCTCAAGAGCGTCACGGAGCTGCCCGCCGAATCCGTCATGCTCCTTGAGATAGGCGTCATTCCCTTCAGACAGGGCGGCGTAAAGAGCCGGTGACATGGCGTTTACATAGGAGGTGATGGCATACTCGATGTGGTCCTTCTCCCGCTCGGAGGTGGAGTGCGCATAGACGCGTTCTTTCTGGTGGAAGAACGCATAGGCCTGCTCGATGATATGGCGGTCCGGGACGCTCATTTCACGCAGTTCAGGTTTTCCTTGTAGGCATATCCCTCGCTTTCGAGCAGGCGGTCCATTTCCTCCCGCCCGATGCCATAGCAGTAGCAGATTTGGTCGAGGTTCTCGAACTCCTCGTCCCGAAGAAGGAAGTTGATGCTGGAGACGAGCATCGGTATGTCGGATAGCGGTAGATGGTCCATAACTTACTCCATTTCGTTGAGTTTCCTTTCAATCTTGTTCAGGGTATCGAAGAACCGCCACGTGGCGACTGCAGGCCCCATCAGGGGAAGGCCGAAGACATTCCATCCAAACATGTGCCACCAGGAGGTGTAGGGCTCTTCAATGCCAAGCGCTATTGCTTTCGTCTTTAGCTCTTCGGATATCCGGGCCATCCAAACAAGAGTATAGACAAAGAGGGTGGGGATGCCGAGGAGGTAGGCCACCCAGTAACGCAGCGTCTTTCGGCCGAGGATTTCATCCAGCTCATTCTGAAGGCCGCCAAGAGGCATATACAGAAGGAAGAAGAGCCCGGCCGTGAAGAAGTCAATGAATCCGAGCCAGAAGCCTGGCCTATTCGTATGTTTGAACCTCATGGTGCGAAGATACACATTTTAAACGAAAAGGACAGTCATCTTCGTGATAGATGTCTGTCCTTTTCAAACGCTTTCGGTCATAGACCTTCTGTGACTTATGCATGGCCGTTCTGAAGGTAACCGGCCTTCCGTGCCCGGCAATCTCTTCCATCCGGGCCGCCCTGCGGTTGGCGAGCATAAAGTACGCCTCCGTGATCCGCAGCTTTTTTTGTTTCTTCTTCGGTTTCATGATAGGATTGAATTATCAATATTATAGATGCAAAAATGGTGCTGTCCGTTTCCTGTTACCACCCACGCTCCGACCAAGTGTCCGGCAAGCCGTCCACTCCGTCGGAGCCTTCCCTCGCTTTGGCCATTCACGTCGGCAAGCCGCCGCGAAAGACCAACCCGGTGACAGACAGGCGTCAGCAAGCTGCCGCCAGACTGCCCCCGGGCCGCGCCACCCACAGAGCCCCGCAGCCGGACAAGTCCGCCTGCCCGGCTCTCCATCTCATAGAAAATGAGTATATTTGTGAGCTAAAATCACTTATACATGATACTCACAACCACTCCGTCCGTAGAAGGACACACCATCACAGAATACAAAGGCGTTGTTTTCGGGGAAGTCATCTCCGGCGTAAATTTCCTCCGCGATTTTGCCGCCAGCATCCGCAACATCGTAGGCGGGCGTTCCGGCTCCTACGAGGAGGAACTAATTACGGCCCGTTCACAGGCCATGAACGAAATGTCCGAGCGTGCCGCGCAGCTTGGTGCCGATGCCGTCGTGGGAATCGACATCGATTACGAAGTCCTTGGCGAGAATAATGGCATGCTCATGGTCACTGCCTCCGGAACCGCTGTAAAATTGGCAGAATAGCTATGCTTGTAGAATTCGGAAGGATGAGGCACGGCGAGATCCGCCAGGCAGCGGAGCTTGCCACACGTGCCTTTGACGATTACGAGTACTTCACCAACTGGTTCCCTGACAAGGAAGAGAGGAACCGTATCCAGTTCGCCATTATCTGGCGGGAATACAAAACCAACTTCGGCCCTGCCAAGTACCTTGTTGCCAGGCAGGACGGAAAGCTCGTTGCCGTTGCGCAGCTCAACCCTCCAACCTACAGGAAGCCCTCCGATTTCCGCTACGTCCTTCACGGTTGGCTGAAGGTCTATAGAGAAGGAGACCGTCGCAGGATTGATGAGTGGCTGGCGATGGATGCCGCGGCCGGTGCTCCTTGCCATGAGTATCAGAAGACCGGCCCCGGAATCTGGTATGCGAGCTCCCTCACGGTGGACCCGTCCGTACAAGGGACCGGCATCGGCACGAAGTTCATCGCCTACTGGGATCAGTACATCCGGGAGCAGGGCGGCCGTGAGCTCGTTTTCTTCACCAATTCTGAGAAGAACATCGCCTTCTACAAGAAACTCGGATACGAAGTCTTTGACTACCGCACCATTGAGCATGGCGGGAAGACGATGGGAAGCTGGAGCGTGAAAAAGAAACTGTAAAAGACATGTCGGAGAATTTAACAATCGAAAAATACCGCGAAGATCTCAGCGCTTATCTTTT
>JAFUVU010000063.1 GCA_017477465.1 Bacteroidales bacterium | reverse complement strand
CTTGGTCTTCTTGGTGAGGATGTGGCTGTGATAAGCGTGCTTCCTCTTGATCTTTCCCGATCCGGTAAGCGTGAAGCGCTTTTTGGCACCGGAGTTGGTTTTAAGCTTTGCCATTGTGTTAAACAATTAATAATTATACATTCCCGCTGTCATCCCCGGCTTGACCGGGGATCCCCGATTGGGGATGACGTATGGGGTTATTTCTTTTTCAGCGGAGCTATCATCATGCTCATGCGCTTGCCTTCCAGGATGGGCATGTTTTCCGCCCTGCCGAATTCTTCCAGCTCCACTGCGAAGCGAAGGAGTTGTTTCTCACCTTGCTGGGCAAACTGGATGGAGCGGCCGCGGAAGAAGATGGAGGCTTTTACCTTGGATCCTTCCTGCAGGAACTCCTGGGCGTGCTTTAGCTTGAACTGGAAATCATGTTCGTCCGTATTGGGGCCGAAGCGGATTTCCTTGATGACAATCTTCGCAGCGTTGGCTTTCATCTCCTTGGCTTTCTTCCGCTGCTGGTACAGATACTTCTGATAGTCCAGGATCTTGCATACGGGCGGATCTGCCTTTGCGCTGATTTCTACCAGGTCAAGCTCCAACTCTTGGGCAAGAGAGAGGGCCTTGGAGAAAGGATAGATACCCTGCTCGGGGATGTTTTCTCCGACCAGACGTACCTGGGAGGCGGTAATTTCACGGTTAATCCGAAGGGCGTTTTCGTCCTTCTGGGCACCCTGCACCTGCTGGGGTTTCTTATTGAGGCCCGAAGGTCTCGGTTTGAAAGGCGTTGCGATAGTACTTCTCCTTTAAAACGTTAAACTTATTGGGCCAGTTCTTCTGCCACGGCTTTTCGGACGTACTCCACAAAACCGGGCACACTCATGGAACCCTGGTCCTCGGCTCCACGGCGTACAGAGACGGACTCCTCCGCCTGTTCTTTTTCGCCCACAATTACCAGAAGCGGAACTCTCTTGAGGGAAGTTTCACGGATTCGCTTTCCAAGAGTCTCGTTTCTGTCGTCTATTGAGGCGCGAATTTCGGAATTATTTAGCAGATTTACAACTTTTTTCGCATAATCTGCATATTTTCGCTCACTGGCAGCACTTTAACCTGATCCGGATGCAGCCACAGGGGCAGATGGCCGGCGGTGTGCTCCAGCAGCACAGCCACGAAGCGCTCCAGGGAGCCGAAAGGCGCACGGTGAATCATCACGGGGCGTTTGCGGGAGCCGTCGGAATCTACATATTCCAGTTCGAAGCGCTCGGGGAGGTTGTAATCGACCTGGATGGTGCCAAGCTGCCAGCTGCGGCCGATTGCGTCCTTGACCATGAAGTCAAGCTTGGGACCGTAGAAGGCGGCCTCGCCTGTTTCTACCACATAGGGCAGGCCTTTCTTCTTAGCTGCGTCGATGATGCCCTGCTCCGCCTTGTTCCAGTTCTCATCGCTGCCGATGTACTTGGAAGGGTTCTTGGGATCGCGCAGGGAGACCTGTGCGGTATATTTGTCAAAATGCAGGGTCTTGAACACATAGAGGATGAGGTCGATAACTTTCTCGAACTCTTCCTGAAGCTGATCCTGGCGGCAGAAAAGGTGGGCGTCATCCTGGGTGAAGCTGCGTACGCGGGTGAGACCATGAAGCTCGCCTGACTGCTCGTAGCGATATACGGTGCCGAATTCCGCAAAGCGGAGGGGCAGGTCGCGGTAGCTGCGAGGTGCGCTGCGGTAAATCTCGCAGTGGTGGGGGCAGTTCATGGGTTTAAGCAGGTACTCCTCCCCTTCCTGCGGGGTGTGGATGGGCTGGAATGAATCCTTGCCATATTTTGCATAGTGACCGGAAGTCACGTAAAGCTCCTTGCTGCCGATGTGGGGTGTAACAACCGGAAGGTATCCGTATTCGGCCTGTTTCTTTGCCAGGAAAGACTGGAGGGTGTTGCGGAGTGCGGCACCGCGAGGCAGCCACAGAGGCAGTCCCTGACCCACGCGCTGTGAGAAAGTGAACAGCTCCATTTCCTTGCCGATTTTGCGGTGGTCGCGTTTTTTGGCCTCTTCCAGGACCTGCAGATACTCGGTGAGCATGCTGGCCTTGGGGAAGGTGATACCATAGATACGGGTGAGCTGCTGACGGGTTTCATCACCTCTCCAGTATGCTCCTGCAAGGGAGAGAACCTTAACTGCCTTGATAACTTCCGTATTCTTCAGATGCGGGCCGCGGCAAAGGTCGGTGAACTGGCCGTTAGTGTAGTAGGTGATGGTGCCGTCTTCGAGTTCGGAAATAAGTTCCTGCTTATACTGGTCGCCTTTTTCAGTGAAGTATTTCATAGCATCGGCCTTGGAGACCTCGATGCGCTGGAAATCCTGCTTCTGGCGGGCGAATTCGAGCATTTTGTTTTCGATTGCTTTGAAATCGGCGTCTGTGAGGGTGCGGCCGTTCATGTCCACATCGTAGTAGAAACCGTTTTCAATTGCAGGGCCGATACCGAATTTCACTCCGGGGAACAGAGCTTCAAGAGCCTCTGCCATAAGGTGGGAAGAACTGTGCCAGAATACTTTCTTGGCCTCGTCGTCTTCCCATTTCAGGAGACGTATTTCGCAGTCCCTGGTTATGGGACGGGTAAGGTCGATGGTGGTTCCGCGGGAAGTTTCTGCTTCTTCGGGGTATTTTACCTGTACGGCGAGCACCTGCTCCGCCAGTCTGGGGCTGATGCCCATTGCAATGTCATAACCGCTTACGCCGGCTTCATACTGGCGTACACTTCCATCCGGGAACTTGATGTTAATCATAATTTTGTCTGAGTTTATTACTTACAATGTCTTTCACTCGCTATTTTTGCAATAGCCTACAAATATACTAAATTTTCTTCAGATACTTTCTTTTATCTGGTACTTATTGCGCTCGGTGGAGCTGCGTGCAATCATTTCCCCAAGGAAGCCGGCAAGGAAGAGCATTACACCGAGAATAACGGCGACAAGAGCAAGATAGAACAGAGGCTGGTCTGTCACTGCGCGGAACTTCAGCCCTTGGGCCTGATGCACCAGCTTGGCAACGATAATCCAAACCGTCATCACGAACCCCACCAGGAACATAAGGATGCCGCTTGTGCCGAAAAAGTGCATGGGTTTGCCCCCGAAGCGGGACAGGAACCAAAGGCTCATAAGGTCCAGGAGACCATGCACGAAGCGGTCCAAGCCGAATTTGGACACTCCGTACTTGCGTTTCTGGTGATGTACAGGCTTCTCGCCGATTTTGCCGAAACCGGCGTTCTTGGCCAGATATGGAATATAGCGGTGCATTTCCCCGTACACTTCGATATTCTTTACTACATCGGCCCTATAGGCCTTTATGCCGCAGTTCATGTCGTGCAGTTTGATGCCGGTCACTTTGCGGGCAGTCCAGTTGTAAAGCTTCGAAGGAAGGTTCTTGGTGATGGCGTTGTCCTTTCGATGCTGCTTCCAGCCTGAGACAAGGTCATAGCCTTCTTCGCGGATCATGCGAACCATCTCCGGTATTTCTTCCGGGGAGTCCTGCAGATCAGCGTCCATTGTGACTACAATGTCGCCTTTCGCGGCCGCAAAGCCTTCATACAAAGCGGCCGATTTGCCATAATTGCGGCGGAAACGAATGCCATGGACAGGATGCCCGGTCAAAGCCGGGCATGACGGGCTGACGGGGGCCGGGGATGATGGGGCGTCATGGCCGGCTTGACCGGCCATCTTGCGAATCACATCCCAGCTCCCATCCGTGGAACCGTCATCGACAAAAATAATTTCGTAGGTGAAATCTTTCAGGGAACGGTCGATCCATGCTTTGAGTTCCGGCAGGGACTCGGCTTCATTGAAAAGCGGTATTATGATTGATAGGTCCATATCTTATTGCTCGTCAGGTGTTTTATCCTTATCCTCCGGCTCTTGCGGAGGCATATTGAAAAGATTCTGAAGGAAAATATAACGTGAAAGGAACGATGAAAGCACCGTCCCGTAAAGGAAGCAGTAAAGCCACTGGGATATAAAGGTTATCAGCGGCAGACGGTCAAGCATCGAATCCAGCGCATCCTTGTCACTCCCGGACAAAGGCATCACCGAAGTGACCTCCTGAATGTACGCATCCAACTGTTCCTGAGGCATATACAAAATAAAAAGCGTCTGGGCCGATGCAAGGATAAGGCCGCTGAGAAGCGCCGCCCGACGGCCAAGGCGGAAACTGTCTTCCATCAAGGCTTCGGGAAACTTTTCCTTAAGGCGCAGCATGCCGTTTTTAAGGATGAGGATGCAGCCGAAGAATTCAACCACCCAAAGGATAATAACTGCAGCCTGTATAAGGGCGTTGATTCCCGATACGGTCGCCAATTCCTTAAGTACAAGGCACCCTACCGAAACTGCGCCTAAATAAAAGCCCAGCTTGGCAGCCTCGTTCCAAATTGCGGTATTATCCACTTTAGTCATATCTTGCAAATATACTGCTTTTCGATGAAAATACATAACCAAAGAACCCAGGGCATAAACAAAGAATCCCCGGTCGATTTAACTCGATCGGGGATTCCAAAAAACCGCAGCTACCTACTCTCCCACCTGGTGGGGCAGTACCATCGGCGATGGTGAGCTTAACTTCTCTGTTCGGAATGGGAAGAGGTGGTTCCTCACCGCTATAACCGCGGCAATATATTACTTGAGAGAAAAGAGATCCCTCGACTAACGCTCGGGATGACAAGATGTATCACTAATGATAGGTTCGCTTCAATCGGCGTATATTTCTACTAGAGAAAGTCTCTCGGGCAATTAGTACAGGTCTGCT
>JAFUVU010000014.1 GCA_017477465.1 Bacteroidales bacterium | reverse complement strand
TAAACCCCTTCTAGATTTACTGCAAGAATCCTGAGAAAAACGGATGGGCACAGACATCTCTGTGACCCGTTATTGCCTTGCGAGGATTGCCGGATCTGAATCAGTGATCTCTCCAGCCTGAGAATAAACGATGGTGGACTGTCATCCGAATTCCCTACCATATGATTATAAATCAACCTTATTTGTCAGTTATTCAACCTTATCTTCAAAAATGGGCCATAACTTTGACTATACCAGCAACAGTTCACATCATTAATTTTCAATAGACTTATAATCAATTGATCTACAACAGATCTGAAAAACCATGAGTAAATTGATCACAAAAGTCCTGCTTGTCTGCGGCCTTTCCGTTGCGGCCATGAAGGCATGGAGTGCACCAGGACCGGAAGACATTATTCCGAGCCCCGTTTCCTTCACTTCAACCGTAAGCGTCTCCGGGATGCCGTAGGCGTACAATAAAGAAAGCAGGGTCAGTCGCCCTGCTCTTTCTTGGACCAGCGGTCCGGAAGGAGGTCCCGGAAGGCATCGGGCGGGGCGCCGTTCGGCATTCCCGCGCAGCGATTGAGCACGTCTGAGAGGTATTCGAAGAAGTTGATTCGGTGCAGGCGGCAGGAGCAGGCCAGGGAGTAGAAGATGGCCCCTCGCTCCGCCCCGGCGTGACTGCCGAAGAACAAGGAGTTCTTTCTGGAGAGGGAGATGTAGCGGTTGATTCGCTCGATGAGGTTGTTGTCCCAGGAGTAGTCTCCGCCGGTGGCGATGGCCTCAATGCCATCCCACTCGTTCAGGAAGTAGTTCACGGCTCCTCTCATCTGGGATTTCGGCGGATACTTGTCCGTCTTCGCCTGCACCCGCAGGAGGGCGGCCTTCAGTTTTGCCAGTATGGGCGGGGCGTATTCCTGCCGCCATCGCAGGTTGTCCTCGACGGTCCATCCGTCCTTGCCGATGCGGTGTTCGTGTTCCTTTTCATACAGCCGGTTGGCCAGAGCCAGTATCTCATCCGCATCGGGATTGCCCTTCATGTCTACGAAGTCCCGCTTGCAATGTTGCAGGCATGACAGCCTGAGGATTTTGCCTTCCGATTGTGCGGCCACTTTCTTGTAGGCCTTCAGTCCGTCGGACTGGATGACTCCTTCATAGCCTTTGAGCTCATCCAGAATGACATCCTCGCTGCGGGATCCGTCCTCGTAGAAGAAGTAAGCGAGTCCCAGATGCACCGCCACGATGACCCAGATATACCCCTTACGGCTGCCCTTGCCGTTGTTTTCATCAGCGTCGACCAGGATCTTGTGATAGGTCTCGTCGCAGCACAAGTACCGGTCCTCCTTGACGGCCGCCTGCATGGCCTTGTATAGCTTTTCGAACAACCACGCCGTCTTCTTGATGAGCCCGTGGGCGGTCTGCTTGTCTAGGTTGAAGCCGTTCTCGGTGAAGTAGGCGACGATGCGCTCCACGGGCATCGAGTAGAGGTAGCGCAGCTGGGCGATGCCGGCAATGAAAGAGCCGTCGAAGCTGGAGTTCAGCAGCGGCGTGAGCGGGGCCTTGGCGCTGACGAGGGTGCCTTCCACTTTCACCGTGTGGATGTGGCTGACCTCCTTGATGAAACGGGGCGGTATCATGATGTAACGCACGGCATCACGGGTGCTGAATGGGGCCAAGCCCTCGTACCCGGCAGGATAGACGTCCTTCTCGACGGTCTCCATCTCGAAGTGCATGTCGCGGCGGGCGCCGTTGTTCCCGCGAGCCTTTCGCTCTGCGGCACGACGCTCCGCTTCTGCCTTCTTCTCCTCCTCGGTCTTGGATGCGGCCGGCGCCGGCTTCTGCTGCTCGGACTTGTTCCCTGCCAGTTTGGACAGACCGCGCATCTGGTTCTGCGCCTTCGTGAGGCTGGCGTCGCGCTCCTGCAGGAGGCCCTCCAAGTTGGCGATGGTGGCCCTGAGTTCAGCTATGGTCGTATTGAGGTTGGATACGGTAAGGTTCAGTTGGAGGATGGTGGCATTCGCCGCCTCCAACTGCGCTTCCAGTATCTTGTTCATATTGCCCTTGCTCATACTTGTATAAGGGTGCCATCCCGAAGACAAATATAAGCAATTTCCGAGACTTAAGCAAATTTAACAACTTGAGTATCAATGCATTAAAGACTATTTACGAGCCTTTGAGGCGAGGTGACGCCCCTTTGCTTGGAGGGAGAGTTCGAAGATTTTCAAAGCCACTTACGGGCTTGTAATCGGCCCCTATTTAGCCGTAATCAATTGATTGCCAAATGGTTATTTAGTAGCCGCAAACTTTTTGGAAAAAGTTTCAGATTCCGGCGAAGCGGGTGCGGTAGCGCTTCCGGAAGCGGACACTCTCCAGACTCACCCCTGACATGATAAACGAGAACGTCTCCCAGGACAGTTCATAGTAACCGGTCGCAGGATTGATGCGGGGCATCTCGAAGGATCCTCTCTCCAGGCGCTTCTGGTACAGGAGGAACCCGTCGGTGTCCCAGCGCAGCAGCTTTACGCTCTGCCTGTTCTTGGAGAAGAACACGAACACGTCACCGCTCATCGGGGACAGCGGCGACTCCGCCTGGATGAGGTTGAACAGCGAGTCGATCCCCTTACGCATGTTCACCGGATGCTGGCACATGAAGTACCTATGGCTGGCCTCTAGCGAGAACATTCCGCCTCCCTCGCCGACCGGCGGCGCGCATAGGTGTCCAGAAGCGTAACTATCCCTTCCGGCGTGCACGCTTGCAGGGTGAGGCTCACCCCGTCAGGGAAGCTGATGTGAACTCCCTGCAACGGCTCAGAAGCAGCAGGGACGGAGGACGGAATGAACTGCATGAAGGCAGTCAACGGCTCTTCTTGCTCGGTCGCAACTGCCGGAGATGACGCATCCCTGCGACTTTGCTTGAGACGTCGGACAGACAGGCCGCTGGCGGACACCCATTTCTTCATACCCTCGTAACTGACATGTACCGACTTGCAATAAGCGGAGAGTGTGGCTGAGCCGCCACGCTGGAAAAGTGCTTCAAACCCGCGCCACGTACGTTGATAGCGGGTGAAGGCCATCTCGGTAAAACTGTTTTCCTGCATTCCCATTGTTTTCTTCGTTTGAAAACGCAAAGGTATTGTCGGATCAACAACCCGACAAGACGTAAATGCGGAGACGCTTACCTT
>JAFUVU010000013.1 GCA_017477465.1 Bacteroidales bacterium | reverse complement strand
TATCGGAAGCATATAAACACCTGTCAATCAATATGATAAAGTTACAAAAAATTTGTCAGACTACCAAATCTATTTGATGGTCTGACAAACTTTTTTCCGTATCGATTACACGCCGGTCAGAGGGGTTTTTCAGTGCCCTCACGCGCTTGGCAGGGTATGAGCACTGAGTGATACTACGGCTTATACAACCGGTTTTTTTGCATTGAGCCAATACTACCACCCCATATAAACAAAAAACCATTACAAGTGCTTGTGATGGCTTTTTTTATTATATGGTGGTGGTAGAATGAAATACGATCACCCTACCTCCCTCACAAGAGCTTTCTATCCAAAATCTTGCAAAATTTGTGACCAGGGATAGCGCTAAATGGCAGCCATATCCTTTCCCAGCTGACGAATAGTGCCCAGAATCTGTTCCGTGCGCTGAACAGAGGGTTTCTTGATTCCGTAGATATAGCGGGAAAGAAGGCTCTTGTTGATGCCGATGGTGCGGGCCACCTCTGAAACATTCAGCTGAGGGAACTTATGGAACACCTCTGCAATAGGATTGTTGGTGTCAGGCTCAGCGGTAACAAAGAAGCTGCTGATGTGGATGTCTTCGTCGATGTCATCCCATCGAATATCGTCTCCGTCAAGGCCGATCTCATAATGGGCACGCTGTTCAGGGGTGGCTTCCAGCAATAGAGGAAACGCCTCCAGCGGTCTGCTGTAGGTGTTTCCCTTGTCGGTCAGGATGTAAATCCGACCTTCTTCGAACCACAGTTTTACGATAGCTTCCATAACATTAGTCCTCGTCAAAGTACTGTTTCCAAGCCTCGATCATGTCATCCTTATACTGCTTAACGGCATCCACGGCCTTTTTAAGGTCGGCCGGCTTGATGCCGCTGTTCTCTATAACTTCGGCGGTTTCAATGTTGATTTTGGCTTTGCCATCACCATTTTTAACATGTACGTGCATAGGCAAGTGCTCATCTGAATAGAAGAAGAACCGAAGACCAAAGAGGAACAGTATTGTAGGCATCGTTGATAGTTTTTTATAATGTTGCAAATATAGGGATAAATTTTTATACCTCCAAGATGTAGAGCCGACAAAATAGAGTTGAGATTTCTCTCAACCCTTTTCCACTAGCTTCTACTCATAATTTGTGACCAGTTTTGTTTGTTGAATACACTGGTCGCATATATGGTCACAAATTTTGCAAGTTTTTGGATAGAAAGCTCTTTTCAGTGAAGTGGGTGATCGTATTCAATTCTATACCCACCATATAATAAAAAAAGCCATCACAAGTACTTGTAATGGGTATATAGAGAGTTTAGTCTATTTGGCTGATCGTAGTCAGGCCAAGACTTATATGTGATGATTTGTAGCGGGAGTGGGTCACGATCCCACGACCTCCGGATTATGAATCCGACGCTCTAACCAGCTGAGCTACCCCGCCATACCGGGTTTTCAAAATAAAAACCAGCTTGTAAAAGGCTGATTTTTTGTTGAGATAGAAGGACTCGAACCCTCACTGACAGAGCCAGAATCTGTAGTGCTACCATTACACCATATCTCAATGAGTCCCGCAAAACGGGACTGCAAATGTACGACTTTTTTCTGAATCTGCAAGAAATAATCGTAAAAAGTTTATTTTTCGGCCTGGACGCCTGTGAGGGGCGGCATACATTTTTTGCAAAAGCGCTAAAATTCTTTTACATTTGTAAATTAAGATTAACAGGACTGATATGTCAGAAAACATATACCAGTTGGACCCTCACTGCGAGGCTATTCTCGAGGAATACAGGGAGCATCTTCCGCAATTCGAAGAAACTGCCAGGAAGGTGCACGCCATGCTCAAGAAGGTCATGGATGAGGCCGGCATCATAGTAGCCTCCATCGAATCGCGCGTAAAGACGGAAAAGTCGCTCTCCGGCAAGCTGGAGCTCAAAGGCTCAAAATACGCCACCCTGGCCGATATCACCGACATCGTCGGCGTCCGTGTAATCACTTTCTACAGTGACGATGTGGACAAGGTGGCATCGGCAGTGGACAAACTTTACGACGTCGATTGGGAAAACTCGGTGGACAAGCGCAAAGCTCACGAGATTGACAGCTTCGGCTATATGTCCCTGCACTATATCTGCCGGATGGACGGCTTCCCGTACAGGTTCGAGGTGCAGATGCGCACGGTCCTGCAGCACGCCTGGGCCAACATGAATCACGACACAGGCTACAAATCCGGCGTTGAAGTGCCTAAGGAATATCTTCGCAACCTTAACCGCCTGGCAGGCATGCTGGAACTTGCCGATGAGCAGTTCTCCCGCATCCGCAACGAACTCACCGATTACCGCAGGCGCGTGCAGGCCCTGGTGGCTTCCGGCAACCTCGCGGAGGTCTCCCTCGACGGCGACACCTTCCGCAGCTACCTGCAGCTGCATCCCTTCGACTCTCTCAACCGTCGCATAGCGGCAGTAAACCAGGCCGAAATCCAGGAAGTGAACCTGATGCCGTACCTGGGCGTCTTCAAAGCCCTTAACTGCAAAACCCTGGGCGACATCGACAAAATGGTCAAAGAAAATGCCGATGCGGCCTTCCAGATAGCCTGCTACCAGATAGGCCTGACGGACCTTGACATAATCTCCTCGTCCCTGGCGCCTCAGGACGTTTGCATCGCTGCCATTTTGCGCTCCGGCGGCGGAAAATTGGGCCTCAAGATGCTTCTGGACAATCTCAACGGCGAGTCGGAAAGCAATGAAATGATGGCCGATTATCTCCTGGAGCAAGCCCGGAACCTCCCCTTTATGAATCAAGTAAAATGAACGCACCCCTGAATACCGACCTTCTGGACCGCGCCATAATTTTCGCGGTCAAAGCCCACGCCGGCACCGAGCGTCGCGGCAAAGGTTTTCCCTACATAGTCCACCCGATGGAAGCGGTGGTAATAGTATCGACAATCACCCCCGACCAGGAACTCCTTGCCGCAGCGGCCCTGCACGATGTAGTGGAAGACACTGGCATATCGGCCGATGACCTGCGCCGCGAATTCGGCGACAGAATTGCCGACCTGGTAGTGGCGGAAAGCGACGTCTTCACCGAAGGCGTGAGCGAAGAAGACAGCTGGCACGCCCGCAAGAGGGCTGCGATCGAGCGCCTGTCCCGCGCCAGCCGCGACGCCAAAATCGTAGCGATGGGCGACAAGCTCTCCAACATGCGCGCAATAGCAAGGGACTACGCAGTGCAAGGCGACAAACTCTGGTCAATCTTCCACGCCAAGGATCCCAAGGACCACGAATGGCACTACAGAGGCCTTGCCGATGCCCTCAAAGAGCTGGAAGGCACATTCGCATATAAAGAATTCGTAAGCCTGATTGACCAGGTATTCAAAAAATAGACGTTTATGGAGGCACTGAAAATAAATCTGGACGACTACGTCCATTCCGGCGAAGGCGCCAACGGGGAGAGCTTCAACCACCGTACCGACCCGTCGCTGATGATGAAACTTTACAATCCCGGCAAGGTGCAGCAGCCACTTGACGAGATGCTCATGGCCCGCAAAGTTTACGAACTGGGCATCCCCAGTCCCGAACCCGGCGACTATGTCACCGACGGCGTGCGCTACGGTATCCGTTTCCGCCGGATCGAAGGCAAAAAGTCCTACTCCAGAGCAACTGCCGATGAGCCCGAAAAGGTGGCTCAGTTTGCCGCAGAGTTTGCTCAGATGTGTCTCCAACTGCATCAGGTGCACGTCGATACCTCCCAGTTCGAAAATGTCAAGGACCGCTACGGCCGTCTCCTCGCGGAGAATCCTTTCTTCACCACAGCCGAGAAAGACGCCATCGGCCGTTTCATCGCCGACGCCCCTGACACCGACACCGCCATCCACGGCGACCTGCAGTTCTCCAACGCCATCTTCGCCGGCGACAAACGCTATTTCATAGATCTGGGCGATTTCTGCTACGGCTACAACCGCTTCGATGTCGCGATGGTGTATGTGTGCTGCTGTCTCAGCGGAGAAGATTTCATCAGAGAGGTGTTCCACATGCCAAAGTCCCTGTCCACCAGGTTCTGGGAGTGCTTCGCCGTTGCGTACTTCGGCAGCGACCGGCCGCTCAAGGACATCGAAGAGGAAATCATGCCCTACGCAGGCCTCAAGACGCTTATTATTGAACGGGATACCCGTCGCCCCATGCCTGAATTCAGGGCGGCACTTAAAGGAATAATCTAGCATGGCAAAGAAAGACAGTTTTAACATTGCCGCCGCGTTGCAGGGCATGATGATTATAATTGTGGCTCTGCTTACGGTGGAAGCCAGTTCGCTTATCCAATACTTCTATTCACAGAGAATAATAAAGGAAGAGGCCGAGCGCAGGGCACAGGGCCAGCTGGATGCCACCGAGCTGAACATAAACAGCATAGTGGATCAGGTTGAAACCGCAGTTCGCAACAACCTCTGGAGCGCCAGCATCCAGGTGACCAATCCGGACAGCCTGTGGAACCTTGTGAGGGGCATAGTGAAGGACAATCCCGTAATCTACGGCTCCAGCATTGCCCTGATGGAGAATTACAGCAAAACGGAGGGACGCATGTTCGCCCCTTACGCGCACAGGGAGGGGAATGATATCGTTTTCGGTCAGCTTGGAACCGAAGAATACGACTACCTGTCCAAGGAATGGTTCGTGAAGCCCCTGGAAACCGGCGGCGGATACTGGTCGGAACCTTATTATGACGAGGGTGGGGGCGATATGCTCATGACCACCTATTCGATTCCCGTGAAGGACCGCAAGGGCCGCACTGCGGCGGTTCTTACGGCCGATGTCTCCCTGGACTGGCTGAACAGCCTCCTGGAGGGTGTCCAGGTGTACCCCAACTCCTTCAATATGCTTGTAAGCCGCACCGGCAAGATTATGCTCGCTCCGGCCGAAACTCTCGTAATGCAGAAGACGGTGCAGGAACTGGCTGCGCAGCAGGATGATTCTTCCACTTTCAACTCGATAAACAAGGCCATGCTCTCCGGAGAGCGGGGCTCAGTCAGCTTCAAATACAAGGGGAAGGTGAATTACATGTTTTTCAACCAGGTGGCCCGTACCGGCTGGTCGATGTCAATAGTAATTCCGCACGATGAGATCTACGGGAGCGTGAATAAAATGGGGAAAACCGTTCTTCTGACTCAGATTATCGGCATCCTTATGCTTATTCTGGTCCTGTGGGCCAGCCTTTTCCGCCAGAAGAAGATGCAGGAGGTCACAGTCAGCAAGAACCGCATAGAAGACGAGCTGAAGGTAGCCCGCGGCATCCAGATGTCAATGCTTCCGAAGATCCTCCCTCCTTATCCTGAAACGAGCGACGTGGACATGTCGGCAATCATTGTGCCTGCCAAGGAGGTAGGCGGCGACCTGTACGACTTCTTCGTCCGCAACGAGAAGATGTTCTTCTGCATAGGCGACGTGAGCGGCAAGGGCGTTCCCGCATCCCTGGTGATGGCCGTCACCCGCAGCCTGTTCCGCACTTTGGCCGCCCACGAAATCAGCCCTCAGCGCATAGTGACGACCATGAACGAGAGCATGTCGGCCACCAACGAAAGCAATATGTTCGTGACCCTGTTCTGCGGTGTGCTGGACCTTCAAAGCGGCCACCTGCGCTATTGCAACGCCGGTCACAACGCCCCCTATTTGGTAAAGGCCGATGGTCCCGTCCAGCTTAGCGTAGAGCCCAACCTCCCGCTTGCAGTCCTGGAGAATACGCCTTACTCGGAGCAGGAGATGGACCTCACAACCGGCGAAGGCCTGTTCCTCTATACCGACGGCCTTAACGAGGCCGAAGACTCCTCCCTTGTGCAATTTGGCGAAAAGCGCCTGGAGAAGGCACTGAACTCCATATTGTCGGCAAGTGATCAAGTGAAGGTGATGACCGATGCCGTCAAGATCTTTGTCGGCGGCGCCCCCCAAAGCGACGACCTTACAATCCTGTACATTAAATATATGAACAACGTGGACGTAGAAACTGCGGAGAGACATCTCATCCTGCACAACGACATCCAGCAGATTCCTCAGCTGGCCGACTTCATAGAAAGCGTGGCCGACCTGGCCCATCTGGATGTAGGAACCACTATGAGCATTAACCTCGCCCTGGAAGAGGCCGTCTCCAACGTGATTATGTACGCCTATCCGGAAGGCTCCGACGGCTTGGTGGATATCGAAGCCATAATCCGCAAGGATATGCTCCGCTTCATCATATCCGACAATGGCATAGCTTTTGATCCGACCGCCGCTCCGGATGCCGATGTAAACCTGGATTTGGAGGATCGCCCCATCGGCGGCCTCGGCATCTTCCTCGTGAAGAATATAATGGACACTGTAAGCTACCAGCGTTCCGACGGGAAAAACATATTAACGATGACAAAAAAACTATCATAATTATGGAAGTAAGAATCACAGAAAAAGAGAACGTTATCAGCGTTGCCATGGTGGGGAGGCTGGACACTGCTGTCTCTCAGGAAGTCGCGGGCAAAATGCAGCCTGTCCTTGATGAGGCCCAGAAAACCATAATCCTGGACTGCAAGGAACTGAGTTACATCTCCAGTTCAGGCCTGAGGATTTTCCTCACGGTGCGTAAAGCAGCCGCTGCAAAAGGCGGTAAAGTGATTGTCCGCGATATCAACAACGAAATCCGCCAGGTCTTCATGATGACCGGTTTCCTGAACCTGTTCGAAATCCAGGAAAGCTAATGGAAAACATCCTTAACCGTTTTCTGCGCTACGTGTCGGTGGACACGCAGAGTAACGAAGAGTCCCAGACCCAGCCCTCCGAGGCCAAGGAATGGGATCTTCTGAAAATGCTCCGTGACGAGCTTGAGTCCATGGGCGTGGACGTAACCCTGGACGAGTACGGCTACGTGATGGCCAGCCTCGAATCCAATATCGGCAAGGATGTGCCGGCTGTGGGCTTCATCGCCCATGTTGACACTGCTCCCGACGCTTCGGGTAAAGACGTCAAGCCTCAGATTATCAAGAACTACGACGGCGGCGCCATCGACCTAAAAGGCGTTCCCGGCCTTCAGCTGAAGCCGGAAGAATTCCCGGAAATGCTTCACTACGTGGGCCAGACGCTCATCACCACCGACGGCACCACCCTTCTTGGCGCCGACGACAAAGCCGGAGTGGCCGAAATCATGAACGCCGTCCAGTACATGGTGGAGCATCCCGAATTCAAGCACGGCCCGGTGAAGATTGGCTTCACCCCCGACGAGGAAATCGGCCGCGGCGTTGTGAAATTCGACGTCCCGCGTTTCGGGGCCGATTTCGCCTACACCATGGACGGCGGCGAAATTGGCGAACTGGAGTTCGAAAACTTCAACGCGGCATCGGCCAAAATCCATGTCGCAGGACGCAATGTGCATCCCGGAACTGCCAAAGGCAAGATGCGTAACGCCATACTCATCGGCCAGGAATTCAACAGCCTGCTGCCTGTTGACCAGCGTCCGGAATTCACCGAAGGCTACGAAGGATTCTTCCACCTCATCTCCTTCAAAGGCAGCGTAGAAGAGGCCGACTTCGCCTACATAATCCGCGACCACGACCGCTCCAAATTCGAAGCAAAGAAAAAACTGATTGCCGATGTAGCCGCCTTCATCAACGCAAAATACGGCGAAGGCACGGTGACCCTCGAAGTGAAGGACCAGTACTACAACATGCGCGAAAAGGTGGAGCCGCACTACCATATCATTGACAAGGCGGTGAAGGCTATGGAAATGGCCGGAATCAAAGCCAAGATTCAGCCCATCCGCGGCGGCACCGACGGCGCCAACCTGTCGTTCAAAGGCCTGCCTTGTCCCAATATCTTTGCCGGCGGCCTCAATTTCCACGGTAAAATGGAGTTTGTGCCGCTGGGGAGCATAGAAAAGGCCTCGGAGGTAATCCTGAACATTATTTCGCTCTATACAGCGTAGTGCGGGAAGTTTCCCGTGCTACGCCTTTTTCATTGAAGAGTAAAGCATATAGGCGCAGATTGCGAGGAAGGGGACAATCGCCACCGCCTCGCCGTAGCCTGCTGCCCAGGAGCTCATGTAAAGGTCCACGTTCGCAAACTTGAGGATAGCGCTTACTACGCCCATGAGTGCGCCGCCGGCAATGAAGCCGCTGGCGATGAGCGTACCTTTTTCCTGACGTGCATTATTGACGGCAGCGTCTTTGCTGCGCGTTGAAACATACCAGGAGATGGCGCCGCCAACGAGCAGGGGCAGGTTGAGGTCGATAGGAATGAACATGCCCAGGGCGAACGGCAGGGCCGGAACCTTGCAGAAATTAAGCACCAGCGCAATTGCAGCGCCGATTCCGTAAAGCAGCCAGGGTGCACCGCCGCCGGAGAACATGGGCTGGATGACGGCCGCCATGGCATTTGCCTGAGGAGCGACCAGGGCCTGGTCGCCCGTGAAGCCGTAAGTCTTGTTGAGGACCAGCATGACTCCGCACACTGTGACGGCGCTTACGGCAACGCCCAGGAACTTCCATCCTTCCTGCACTTTGGGCGTGGAACCGATCCAGTAACCTATCTTAAGGTCTGTGATGAAGCTTCCGGCAACGCTGAGTGCCGTGCAGACCACGCCGCCGATAATCAGCGCGGCTGCCATGCCGGTATTGCCCTTAAGCCCCACTGCAACCAGGATGAGCGAGGCGAAGATAAGCGTCATAAGAGTCATGCCGCTCACAGGATTGGAACCCACTATTGCAATGGCATTTGCCGCCACGGTAGTAAAGAGGAAACTCACTATAGCGACAACCAGAAGGCCGATAAGCGCCTGCCACACATTGTTCACGACACCGCCGAAAGCGAAGAAAGCGAAAATGGCCAGCAGGGCTATCACAACGCCGAAAACGATGGTCTTCATCGGCAGGTCTTCCTCTGTGCGGAGAGCCTTCTCGTCAAGAGTTCCGGGCTTGCGCTTGAATTCGGACACGGCCAGGCCGGCGGCGCTTTTAATGACGCCGAAGCTCTTGACAATTCCGATGATGCCGGCAGTGGCGATGCCGCCGATGCCGATGTGCCTTGCATAGTCCTTGAAAATCTGCTCCGGAGACATTTCGCCGATGGTCTGCGTAACGCCGGTATGCATGAGGTCGATCACATCGGCCCCCCAGATGAGGTTCATCAGCGGGATAATCACCAGCCACACCAGCAGCGAGCCGCAGCATATAATAAAGGAATACTTAAGGCCGATGATATACCCAAGGCCCAGCACGGCGGCGCCGGTGTTCATCTTGAGGACGACCTTGGCTTTGTCGGCCACGGCAGCGCCCCAGCCCATGACGGTGGTAGAGACGGTTTCGGCCCAAGTGCCGAAGGTGGCTACGGCAAAGTCGTAAAGACCGCCGATAAGGCCGGCCGTAATGAGCGTCTTTGCGCTGGAACCGCCGCCTTCGCCGCTGATGAGCACTTGCGTAGTGGCTGTAGCCTCAGGGAAAGGATATTTCCCGTGCATTTCCTTGACGAAGTATTTGCGGAAAGGAATCAGGAAGAGTATGCCAAGGACGCCGCCCAGCAGCGAACTCAGCACCATCTGCCAGAAATTTACCTCTACGCCGAGGATGTATATGGCCGGCAAAGTGAAAATGGCGCCCGCGACTACAGCGCCGGAGCAGCCGCCGATGCTTTGGATAATGACATTCTGCGGCAGGCCCTGTTTGAGGCCGAGGGCCCCGGTGAGCCCGACCGCGATAATGGCGATAGGAATGGCCGCTTCGAACACTTGTCCCACCTTAAGGCCAAGGTAAGCCGCTGCGGCACTGAACAGAATCACCATCAGAATGCCGATGGCCACCGAGTAGGGGGTAGCCTCCGCATATTTTTTCCCTGGATCGAGGATGGGCTTGTACTGCTCACCTGGCTTTAGCTCCCGGTGTGCGTTTTCCGGGAGACTTACTTGTTTCTTTTCTTCCATATAATGAGTGGATGTCTGTTAATGCAGAAGATACTCGGCAATGTGCGGGAAGGCTTTGCTAAGGGCTTTAAGCGTTTCTTCCTGGCTGAAACCTTGCCTGAGGGCCAGGAAAACCACATCGTCGCCCGCCAGCGTTGCCATCACCGGCCTTGAGTGGTGATGGTCGATATATGTGGCAACGGCCGGGGCAAAGCCGGTCTGGGTTTTTATGACGGCGATTTGTCCTGAAAACTCGATGCTTATGATCCCCTGCGGTACGGTAGTAAGCACAGGCCGTGTATTCTGGGGGATGCGGTAGCCTTCTCCCGGCACTTTTACTACGTGCAGGGATTTCAGATCACGGGAAAGTGTGGCCTGTGTGGTTTCTATGCCCATTTGGGCCAATTTCTGTTGCAGCTCTTCCTGGCTGGAGACATGCTCTTGCCCAATGATTTGCAGAAGAGCTTTCTGCCGCATCTGGATATTTTGCATAAGGGTGAATAATTATGTAAATATGGCGCAAAGATATTCATTATTCTCCAAAATTTCAAATTGTTAAAAAAGTTTGGTAAATTTGCGACCAATTTTGTTCAAATGGAACAGCGTATGAAACACCTGAACTTTTTGGAAATTCTTCTTGCCTCCATGGCCGTTGCCGCCTGTTCGACAGAGCCGACAATCCCCGTGGCAGACAGCTCAGATGTCGGCTACGTCCGCATCAGCCTTGGACAGGAAGACATTTCGGCAACAACAAAAGCGCCGGAAGACACGCAGCTTCCGGAGCTGGACGATTTCGAAGTCGAAATCTACAATGCAAAAGCCATTCGGCTTTACAGGCAGCCATATTCAACTGCAAAAACTGACTTGATTCGCCTGAATGCCGGTGAATTCCGCCTCGTCGCCCATCACGGCGACACGCTGGGTGCAGGCTTCGGCAAAGCCTATTATCTGGCCACAGAGCCTTTCACCGTTCACGGCTACGTGGACAACGGCGAACAGTACGACCAGGTAAGCGCAGTCGCCCGCCTTGCCAACGTCCGCATGAAGGTCGAATTCGGCGAAAATTTCCCCAAATTCTACTCCGATTACTGGGCAGTAGTGCGTCACAGCAGTTACTCTAAGAAACAGGTCAAGTTCCTCAAGACGGAAACTCGCGAGGGCTACATCCCTGCAGGTGACCTATATCTGGAGGTCTATGCCCAGCTTTCAGGCAGCGGCGCACAGGACGGTGGTGAAGACCATGTGGTCTATTATAAGAGCGCCCCTGTGACTTACGAGCCCGGCGACGCCGTCACCTTCCACGTCAATACAGGCGCAAGAACGGCCGATCTTAACGTAACGGTAAGCGTGGACCGTGGCGTGGAAACCACTCAGTACGACGAGCAGGTTCCCAGCAGCGCCCTGCCCTCCCAGAAGCCGTTTTTCTCATATGAGGGCGACACGGAAGGCAGCTACACCTATGAGTATCCCGCCGGCCTGGCCTCGGTGGCCAAGGATGCGGTCCTCAGCATGGATGTCAGCCCCAAGACCAGCTTCGCAAGCGTTCTCCTTTCCTGCGAAAGCAGCGTGATCAGCTTCGACGAGCTGGACCTCATGCAGGCAAGCGATGAGCAGAAAGCCGCCCTTGAAGCCTTCGGCATCAGCTGGATGGTTCCGGGAAGCTATCACATCGGCTTCATAGACTTCTCACGCGCCGTCAAATATGTTTCCGACAACGCTCCCTTCAGCGCCGGCAGCCCCGAATCGGCCAAATTCACCGTGAAAGTGACCGACGCCCTGGGCCATACGGCCGAAGGCAGCTTCACCCTTAAGGCAACCCCGGTTGAGGCCAGCTTCACAGTGGCCGACGTAAATATCTGGGGCTGGAAGCTCGTTGCGCCCAAAGCTCATATCGAAGGTGTGGAAGCACTTCCGGCCGACGTCGTAATCGGCTGCCAGTGGAGCGCCGACGGCAACGCCTGGTCGGCCGAAATCCCCTCGGTGGCGGTAAACGGCCTGGACGTAACCTTTGCCGATGTCACCGGCCTCCCCGCCGGCAGCGATGTGCGTCTTCGCACCATCCTCACCCACAATGCAGGCAATGTTTCATCGCCCACCGTCATCCGCACGGAAGAGCCCGAGCAGGTAGGAAACAACGGCTTCGAGCAATATACTCAGCAGACAAGCGTAACTCCCGTCGCCATCCTGAGCGACTTCAACGTAACCTGGTGGCAGCTTTATGCCGATGCCTCCGACAAGTGGTGGGCGGTCAACAGCCTCACCCGCATCCCTTCAGGCAGCGTGGCCGCCGGCTATCAGGACTTCAAGTCCTATCCTTCCGTGGCCCTGACAAGCAGCGGAGCCTATTACGGCAACAGCGCCATGGTGGCCACGATTTTCATCGGCTCGGCCGCTTCCCGTCTCGCAGCCGGCAGCGCATCCCTTGGCGAGCTTTTCATCGGCACGGCCAACGATGAGCAGGGCGACTCCTGGGCAAAGACTTCCGAGGGACACAGCTTCGGCAGCCGTCCCGCCAGCCTTGCCTTCCAGCATAAATTCACCCGCGGCGGCTCTGTCAAGCCCTTCGAGGTATCGCTGCAGGTGCTTGCGGCCGACGGCAGCGTAATCGGCACCGGCGCCCTCTCAAGAAGCGACGCGGCCGGCAGCTGGACAAAGCTCACCGTCCCTGTCACTTACACAGTCACCGACAAGAAGGCCGGCAGCATCCGCTTGTCCTTCAAATCCTCGTCGGACGGCGGCGAAAACTATCAGGCACTCACCGGAACGGAGGTGAACACCCTCAGCGGCGACCACACCATCCATGTGGGCAATATCCTGTACCTGGACAACATCGAACTCCTTTACGAATAATATACAGCAATGAAAAAGATATTTTGGGCAATTTTGGCTGTAGCAGCCATCACATCCTGTCATCGGGACCCCGTCTCGACGGAGCAGGGCTTCGGTCGCCTTTCTGTGGGCATCACCCCCAGCGGCGACTACCAGACCAAAGCCGGCAATGCCGACGTGAACGAATTCGTGATCGACATCACCCGTCCCTCCGACGGATATGTCAAGCACTTCGACCGCTTCGGCGACATGCCGCAGATTCTGGAACTGGGCAGCGGTGAATACACCATCACAGCCAGCTCTCCTGAAACCAAAAACGCAGCCTGGGACCTCCCCATCTATGGTGCCAGCACCGACTTTTCCATTCGCGTAGGTGAGCTCACCCCCATCACCATGGTAGCCACCCTGCAGAACATGAAGGTAAGCTTCTCCCTCAGCGAAAACTTCAAGAAGGAGCTCTCCAACTATACAATCACCGTCACCAACGCCTCCTCATGGGATAAGGCTGTAGAAGGCGAAAACGCCCTCGTCTGGGCCGATAAAGCCGCAGTCGATGAAGGCAAGCCCGGCTACTTCAGCGTCGCTCCCCTCCTTGTTAAGGTGGACGGCTACCGCAACATCGACGGCAGCGAAACCCATTCCGGCCTCACAATCACCTCGGTTGCCCCCCGCGACCATCACATCATCTACCTTGACGCCAAGGTAACAGGCTCGGTCAACGGTGTAAGCCTTACAATCGACGATTCAGTGAACGAGAAAGACTCCGACGTCAATGTTGACGGCTGGGAAGAAGTGCCCGTAGATGGCGGCGGTTCCGGCAGTGGCGACGACGATCCCGACGATCCCTCACAGCCCGACAATCCGCCCGTGGTCTCCACAGCTCCTACAATGACCTGGGAGTCCAACCCCGACTTCGCCCCCGTTCCCATCGAGAACCAGATGAACGTGGAAATCCTTATCGAAGCCCCCGAGACAGTGCAGGAATTCCTTGTGACCGTGGACTCCGCAGTCCTTTCCGAAACCATCGCCCAGATGGGCGGCCATTCCGATTATCACTACAGCGCCGACAATCCCTTCGTGATGGACCTCATCAATGACCAGGCTCTTGTAAGCGCCCTCAACGGCATGATTCCGGTGGGCGACCAGCTCAAGGACCAGACTCAGATCAACTTCTCCCTGTCACAGCTTGTTCCGCTCATTCTGGTTTACAGCCCGGAAAGCGGCTCCAACCACATTTTCACCCTGAAAGTGACCGACGCCAAAGGCCAGTCGCTCCAGAAATCCGTCACCTTTGTAGCCCTGTAAGTCCATGAGAAAGTATGCAATCATAGCGCTTTCCCTGGCGGTGCTTTCCGCGGCGTCCTGCTCCGTAAGGGAGGGGATGCCATCGGGCAAAGGCCTCCTGACGGTGAGCCTGTCCTCCGACATCACGGCGGATGCCGTGGTGGTGAAAGGTGAGGCAGGCGCTCCCAACCCGGCCTTCTCCCTGGAAATCACCCCGAAGGGAGGCGGACAGTCAATAAAAGTGGCCGACTACCGCACCCTGTCGGCCGAACCTCTCACCCTGCCTACAGGCAACTATACCGTGCGTGCCTTCTCCGGCACTGATGCAATAGCCGCCTGGAACACACCTACTTACGAAGGTACGGCCAATATCCTGGTAAAACCCGATCAGCTGAACACCTGCACCGTGAACGCCGGCCTGGCCACCACTATGGTGACTGTGGAATTCGACGAAAAGACCGCCGATTTCTTCAGCGAATACAAAGTGACCGTTGCAAGCGAGAGCAGCGACGCCCTTGTCTTCAACAACGTCACCGGCACCCTGCGTGACACAGCCTATTTCCGCGCCACGCAGCTGGACTGGGAGCTCAGGATGGTCAATACGGAAGGCGAAGTGTACCGCGTCGGCCCTGTCTATATCGACAATGTAAAGCCGCGCCAGCACTACCATCTCAAATACACGCTTGAGGAGTATCAGATCAGCGCCGGTGCCGCTTACGTCAGCATTTCCGTTGACGACAGCATGGTCGAAAAGAACTACCAGCTGTACCTGGACTTCGGCAACGACAATCTGCCTTCCATCACGGCCGCTTTTGAGATTACCTCGGAGATTTCCGTCCCCAAAGGCAATACCGACAGCAAGGCAGTGTATGCAAACGCCGGCAACGGTATCAAGAGCCTGGTCATCGGCCATAACGACGCTGCTCTCCTCGAGGCTGGCCTGCCCCAGGCGACGGAGCTGGTGGATGCAAAAGACCTCAGCGCGCTCAATGCCGCCGGTGTTACGGCTTCCGCCGTGCCTTTCGGCCTGCAGGCTGCCAGCATCGACTTCGCCGGCCTGGTATCGCGCCTGCCCCTTGGCGAGTACACCGTAACGGTAACCCTCATCGACGCAAAGAGCCACTACAGCCAGATTCCTTTCCACTTCCATGTGATATCTCCTGTGGATGCGGAGGCCGTGAGCGCCAAAGCCTGGGCCCAGTTTGCCATCCTCAAGGGCAAGTGGTACACCGATGGCCGTCCTGCCGGCATGACAGTGCAGTATCGCAAGGCCTCCGACAGTGAGTGGACCGCCTGGAACGGCAGCATATCGGCCGATGAAACCCTCGGCACATTCACTACCGAGCTTTACGGCCTGGAGCCTTCCACCGACTATGTCTTCCGCGTAATCTCCGACAAGGACAAGGATACCCGCGAGGTAAGCTTCACTACTGCCTATACCCAGGATATCCCCAACCTGAACTTCGACGACTGGTACCAAGACGGCAATGCCTGGTACCCCGGCGCCAATGCATCTTCCCGCGTATGGGATACTGCAAACGGCGGTACGGCTTCCTTCGGCTGCGTGCCCACGACTCCGGAAACCACCGATGTCATCTCCGGCAAGGCCGCACGCCTGGAAAGCACCACTGTAACTGTCGTGGTCATCACCAAGTTTGCAGCCGGCAATATCTACGTGGGCGACTTCGTGAAAGTCTCCGGCGTAGGTGCGGAACTTGACTGGGGTATTCCTTACACCGCCCGTCCTGTGGCCTTGCACGGATACTACAAGTACATGCCCAAGACCATCGACAATGCGGAATCTCCGTACACCGGCAAGAAGGGCGAGATGGACAGCAACTCCATCAAGATGTACCTGCTTGACTGGAGCGCCAAATTCCGCATCAACACCTCCTCGAAGATATTCCTGCAGGACGACGATCCCTCCATCATCGCAATGTGTGACTTCACTTCCAACGTCACCAACAGCGACTATGTAGAGTTCACCTTCCCGCTCCAGTACCGCGACAACCGCACACCTTCTTATGTGGTTATTGTCGGTGCAGCCTCCCGCCTGGGCGACTACTTCACTGGCGGCAAGGGCTCCACTCTGCTTCTGGACGAATTCTCCCTCATCTATGACGCCGGAGAGCTCACCGAAGAGCAGCGTGAACTGGTAGGATACCGCAATCTGTAATGAAAAGAACCTTTATTCTGGCACTTCTAGGCCTGCTCTGCAGCTTCGCAGGGCAGGCCCAGGAGGCTTTTACGCGTGGCTTCGAAGGCAAGAACACCATCTTCATCCCCAAGGGGAACATGGGTATCGGCCTGTCCGGCTCGTTCTCGCGCAACGGCGTGGGCGACGAAAACGGCTACATCCTGCTTCCGAACCATATCGGCGACCTCAAAGGCGGCTGGACCTCGTATGGCCTCCATCCTTACGTGGAGTATTTCATCAGGGACAACCTCAGCGTCGGCCTAAGGTTCGATTATTCCAGCAACATCTTCTCCCTCGACAACGCCCGTCTTTCCCTGAGCGACGACCTTGGCCTGGATATCAGCGGCTTCAATTATCTGAGGCAGTCTTATCTGACCGGAGCGGCCGTCAGGTACTATGTCCCTTTCATGGGCTCCCGCATCTTCGGCTGGTTCGTGGAAGGAAGGCTCAGCGGCGGCTATGTGCAGTCCAAAGTGTACACGCTGGAGGACGGCCTCAAGCATGGAACTTACCAGGACAGTTTCCGCATCGGCTTCGGCATTAATCCGGGCGTCTGCTTCTTCGTGGCCGAGAATTTCAACTTCGAGGTACAGGTCGGCCTTGTGGACCTTAGCTTTTCCAAGACCTCGCAAACGGAGAATCAGGTGCGCACAAGCGGAACCTGGCGCTTCAACGGCAGCGAGAAGATAGACCTTCTGGCCATCCAGTTCGGCGCGCACGTTTATTTCGACACCACCGGCAAAAAGAAATGAAAAAAGCGCTTGCGCTCATATTGACGGCTATCTGCATCGCCTCATGTTTCTTCCCTAACGACCTGGATTATCCGGTAGTCAGGGCCGATATCCTGAGCTTCGAAGCGGAAGGCGCCCGTAGTGTGCGCATCGACGCAAGCGCCCGCACAGTGTATGTCGATCTGGAGGAGCAGGCCGATATGTCGGCAGTAGTGCTTCGCGGAATGACAGTGACCGAAGGCGCCAGCTACGACAGCCTCCCGGATGTCCTTGACCTGCGCGAACCTGTGGAGCTTATCCTTCGCACTTGGCAGGAGTATCCATGGAAGATTGTGGCCACTCAGGAAATCGAGCGCTATGTGGTGTGCAAAGGCCAGCTCCAGGAAGCCACATTCAACCTGGACACCAAGACAGTCTTTGTTTACGTGCCCGATAGCCAGCCGCTGTCCTCCGTCACCATAGAATCAATGAAGCTGGAAGCCGCAGGCTCACGCATAGTGTCCACTACGGGCTATTCCAACGCATCGTCGCACCTTGTCCTCGAAACCCGCGAAGTGGTCCTTCCGATGACCCTGGACTGCGTTATGGAGCGCAGCTTCGACGTTAAGGTGGGCGACAAAACTGTTGTCTGGAAATTCAAAGCCATCCAGGTTGAGGTGAAAACGCTGGTATCGGAGGTGGATGCACATTCTTATAGTGCGCGCGTGCGCGGAATGTTCGCAGCCGGCGGTTCTCCGGTAGTGGAATATAAAAAAGCTGCCGATACCGACTGGCTCCGCGCCACCGATGTGGTAATAGCCGGTGTCGGCATAACGGCCAACCTTAGCGGTCTGGAGGCCGATACGGACTACGTCTGCCGGGTGGTGGACGGCGGCAATGCCTCCCAGCCCCTGGCTTTCCATACCCTTCCGGCAACCCAGCTGGCCAACATGGGCTTCGAAGACTGGTCCCAGGAAGGCAAAGTATGGTATCCTTTCCTTCAGGGCGGTCCCCGGGTATGGGATTCGGCAAACAAGGCCACGGCGTCCTTTACCGGCAGCGCCACAACCCCCGACAGCTCCTTCAAGGCCGAAGGGGAGCGTTCAGTAAAGCTGGAAAGCAGCTACGCGGTGGTGAAATTCGCCTCCGGCAGCATCTTTACCGGCCAGTTCGTCGGCCTGCAGGGACTTGGCGCCAAGCTGGACTGGGGCATACCGTTCACCTCCAAGCCTGTGGCCCTTAAAGGACAGATAGCCTATAATCCGGCCGCCATAGATTATGCCGATTCCAAGTACGCCTCCCTCAAAGGCCAGCCGGACACCGGACACGTAATCATACTCCTCACGGATTGGGACGCACCTTTCCGCGTAGTGAGCTCGGAAGAAAAATATGTGGATTTTGACAACGATCCCGCCATTATCGCCTATGGCCGATATGCCCTGTCGGAGAAAACGGACGGGTTCGTTCCCTTCACTCTGAATCTGGAGTATCGTAACTCACGTACACCCAAGTGGATAGTAATAGTGGCCGCATCCAGTTCGCTGGGCGATTATTTCACCGGTGGCGTAGGAAGCACCCTCTGGCTGGATGCGCTGGAGTTACAGTACGACTAAATTTTTTGCAAAAAATTGAAAAAAAATTTGCGGGTTCAGAAAAAGTTACTACCTTTGCAGTCCCGTTTGAAACGAGCACGCAAAAATGCGGTTTCAAAGACGGTCAAAGTTCATTGACAATACTGAGAGAAAAGATTAAGAGGTAAAGCAAAAGATAGAAAAATTAGTCTGAATAAGAAGTTATCAAACGGAATTTTCGGACTACAATTTCAATAGGCAAGAGCACACATGAAAATGTGATTCACAGTGTTGCATGCGTAGGGCCCGAGTTCATCGGGCATCTCAAGAATCCCGGTTAGGCCGGGAATGACGTCAGGCAGCACAAACAAGAGAAAGAAAGCAAGAGCGAACGGAGGATGCCTAGGCTATCCGGAGGCGACGAAGGACGTGGTAAGCTGCGAAAAGGCTCGGGGATCTGCAAACAGGAATTGATCCGAGCATATCCGAATGGGGCAACCCACTGGATTGAAGATCCAGTACACTCGCGAGAGTGGGCGAACCCGGGGAACTGAAACATCTTAGTACCCGGAGGAAAAGAAAGAAAAGTCGATACCCTGAGTAGTGGCGAGCGAAAGGGGCAGAGCCTAAACCGATGTGTTTACGGACATGTCGGGGTTGTAGGAGTCTTAATAAAGTCTTATCAGGAAACCAGAACGTTTTGGAAAGAACGGCCGTAGAGGGTGACAGTCC
>JAFUVU010000012.1 GCA_017477465.1 Bacteroidales bacterium | reverse complement strand
CCTTTTCACACCCTTAAAAGAAATCAAGCACTTTCGGAATTCCGTAAGTGCTTGATTTTCAATGGTCTGGATGACTGGACTTGAACCAGCGACCTCCTGGTCCCTAACCAGGTGCGCTACCAACTGCGCTACATCCAGAGGATTTGGGATTGCAAAGGTACTACTTTTTTAAGAAAAAGCAAACTTTCCGACAGAAAAAAATTGTATCTTTGCAGCCAGATGAGCATCTATAGAGAAATATCTACAGCGGAGTTCCAGGATTTGACATCCCGTATCCTCTACGAGGACAATCACTTACTGGTTTTCAACAAGCGCAGCGGAGAAATTGTACAGGGCGACAAAACAGGCGACGAACCTTTGAGCGAAACCCTCAAAGCCTTCATCGCTCAGCGGGACAATAAGCCCGGCCAGGTTTTCATGGGTGTCCCCCACAGGCTTGACCGTCCGGTAAGCGGCGTCACCCTTTTTGCAAAAACCTCAAAAGCCCTGGAACGTCTCAACAACATGCTCAGGGAAGGCGCCATCCATAAAACATATTGGGCGCTTACGGCCAATCGGCCCCCTAAAGACAGCGACACCTTGACAGACTTCCTGGTGCGCAACGAATCCCAAAACAAGTCCTACGTAGCCAAAAACGGTAAAGAGGCCCGGCTCAAGTACAGCTTGATCCAGACCACGGAACGCTATTTCCTGCTTGAAATCCAGCTCTTCACCGGCCGCCACCATCAGATTCGTTGCCAGCTTGCAAATATGGGCTGCCCTATTAAGGGCGACCTCAAATACGGAGCAAAACGTTCCAACCCGGACGGAAGCATAAGCCTGCTTGCCCGCCATATACAGTTCATCCACCCCGTCAAAAAGACCGAGGTGGATGTAACAGCCCCTGTTCCAAGTACTTGGAAAGGGATTCAAGGATAAGGCTGCCGAGGCTTCGTTCTTTAAATTTTCTTTATTGTTTTACGCCTCACCCGGGAACACCAATGACTTGGCTGCTCCCCCATCACCTGCTTAAAACTACGCAGGAATGAAGTTGTCGAATGAAAACCGGACAACTCTGCCATTTCGTTCACTCTGAGCCCGGTATTGTTACGGAACAGTTCCATGGAGTACATAACCCTGTAATAGTTTACATACTGCTTGAAATTACGCCCCGAAAACCGATTTATGGTTTTACTCAGGTAAACTTTATTGGTATAGACGGCGTTGGCCAGGTCCTGAAGGGTGAAAGACTCTACCAGGAAAGGCCTGCGCTCCATCATATACCGGCAACACCTGTCGTACAGAAATTGGTCGATCGCCGCCGTCTCAAACAGGTCGGACGAGAAATCTACACTCGGCAGCCGCACTGCAGCCGCCTCTGATGCATTTTTCTTGCGAAGGCGAACAAAGTACCAGACTATCCCCCCAATCACAGCAGCCCCCACAAGGAAAAGCACCACAAACAACATCAGCGGATGGTTCATGGATAATCTTTGTGACAAGCAGCCTTTGGGCAGCCGGAAAATCCTCTATTTCAAAGAACTATTTCTTTATAGTCTCAAAGCCTTTGCCGTAAACTCCGTTTACTGAGCTTACAGACAGGAAGGCGTGGGAATCAATTTGTTTAATATGCCTGAGCATCAGGTTCAGGTCTGACTTCCTGGTTAGCACCATAAGCACTTTCGTATCCTGCTTGGTGTACCAGCCTTTACCGTCCAGCACGGTCACTCCCCTGTGGAGGTCGTTGGCTATGGCATCGGCAATCTTCTCATATTCCTTGGAAAGGATGAAAAGCTGCACGCTTTGCTGGGAACCGGATATGTACATATCAAGCACATAGCTGTTCACGGTGACTAAGATAAGACCGTACACTACGGTTGTTATCTTGTCGGCAAAGGGCATCAGATGCATGAGTGGTTTGCCGTCGGCCCCTAAGAGCGCCACGCCGGTAGCCGGATCCACGTCCTGCACGTAGGAAGGGATGAGAAGGGACGATGTGATGATGATAAAATCCAGGAACAGAATCACTTTGCCGGGCGAGACATTGTGGTACTTGGTGTAGATGAGGGCGATGATATCCGTCCCTCCCGTACTGCCTCCGTTGGAAATGCTCATTCCTATGCCGATTCCGGCCATCAGGCCGCCCATTATCACCGACATGAGCTTGCCGTTCTGCAAAGCGAGGGTATTCACTATGCTTGGCGGAATCATGTCGGGAAGGAAACGCAAAGCGACCGACGCCAGAATGATGGCGTAAATTGTCTTTGCGCCAAAGCCCATTCCAAGGACAATCACGGCGGCAGCAATGAGTACGGCATTGATCACCAGATAGCTGTAACCCATCTGAATCTTTCCCTGCGTGGCATACTGGATCATGGAACTGATACCGGACACGCCCCCGCCGACCAGATTGTTTGGAATCAGGAACAAAGACCAGCCCAGGACATAGATAAGGATGCCCATGGTGACAAAAGTCCATTCCTTGATGTGCGTAAAAGCTGTTTTTTGGAGAACAGGCATAGATTATTTCTTTAATACTACATTGACGATGCGTCCGGGAACCACGATAACCTTGGCTATGCTGAGTTCGCCGACATACTGCGGAGTTTTCTCATGTGCGCGGACCTGGGCCTCCACCTCTGCAGCGGAAGCACTTGCCGATACTTCAACGAAGAAACGGGTTTTCCCATTGAACGACACGGGATATTTGACGGAATCATCGGCAGTGAGTTCCGGCCTGTACTGAGGGAACGAGGCCGTGACGATGGACTCTTCGTGCCCAAGCTGATGCCAAAGCTCTTCCGCAATGTGCGGTGCAAAAGGCGAAAGAAGCACTGTAAGCGGCTCAAGCACAGCACGTTTGGTGCAGCCTTGCAGCTCGTTCAAAGCAATCATGAAGGCCGATATCGTGGTGTTGTACGAGAAGTTCTCGATATCTTCCTGCTCCTTGCCGATAAGCTTGTGCAGTGCCTTAAGCTCCTCTTTCGTAGGTTCTTCGTCGGTGACAAGCCATTTCTCACGGTCCCAGAACAGGCGCCAGAACTTGCGCAGGAAACGGTTTACGCCGTCGATACCCTTGGTGTCCCAAGGCTTGGCCTGCTCGATAGGGCCAAGGAACATCTCGTAAAGGCGGAGAGTATCGGCCCCGTAGGTGTCGCAGATCTTGTCGGGGTTGACTACGTTGTACATGCTCTTGGACATCTTCTCAATTGCCCAGCCGCAGATGTATTCGCCGTCTTCGAGGACGAATTCGGCATCCTTGTAGTCCGGCCTCCAGGCGCGGAAGGCATCGATATCCAACTTGTCATTATAGACGATGTTCACGTCCACATGCACGGGAATGGTCTCGTACTGGTCCTTAAGGCCTGCCGATACGAATTTGTTGGTACCGGGAATCAGGTACACGAAGTTGGAGCGGCCCTGGATCATGCCCTGGTTGATGAGCTTGAGGAAGGGTTCGTCTTCGCAGACATAGCCGAGGTCGTAGAGGAACTTGTTCCAGAAACGGCTGTAAATCAGGTGTCCTGTGGCATGTTCCGTGCCGCCTACGTAAAGATCGACATTGCGCCAGTAACCGTCGGCCTCCTTCGAGACCAGTTGGCTGTCGTTGTGCGGATCCATATAGCGCAGGTAATAGGCGCTTGAGCCTGCAAAACCGGGCATCGTGCTCTTCTCCAGAGGATAGCCGTTCCAGGTCCAGTCTTTCGCACGTGCAAGCGGCGGCTGACCGTCCTCGGTGGGCTTGTATTCGTCGATTTCGGGAAGAGTGAGCGGCAGGGCATCTTCCGGCACCGGAGTAGCTATGCCATCCTTGTAATAAATGGGGAAAGGTTCGCCCCAGTAGCGCTGACGGGAGAAAATGGCGTCGCGGATACGGTAATTCACCTTCCTGTGGCCGATTCCATGCTTTTCCACATAATCAATGGCAGCGGGAATGGCCTCCTTCACTGTCAGGCCGTTCAGGAATCCGCTGTTGCACATTATGCCTTCCTTGGCGTCAAGGCTCTGCTCGGAGACATCGGCCCCTTCTATTAGGGGAATGATGGGCAGGCCGAACTTTTTGGCGAAGGCGTAGTCCCTGCTGTCATGTGCGGGCACTGCCATAATGGCGCCTGTGCCGTAGCCGGCCAGCACGTATTCCGAAATCCACACCGGCACCTTTTCACCGGTGAGCGGATTGATGCCATAAGAGCCGGAGAACACGCCAGTGACGGCCTTTCCGGCCATCCTTTCGCGCTCTGTCTTTTTCTTCACTTGTTCGAGATAAGCCTCAACCTCTTCTTTCCGGGAGGCCGATGTCAGCTTGGCCACCCACTCACTTTCGGGAGCGAGCACCATGAACGTGACGCCGAAGACAGTGTCGGCCCTGGTGGTGAAGATTGTAACGTCGTGCTGCTGACCGTCGCACTCGACTTTGAAAATCATTTCCGCGCCTTCGCTGCGGCCTATCCAGTTGCGCTGCATCTCTTTCAGCGACTCTGTCCAATCCAGCTTGTCCAAGCCTTCCAGAAGGCGTCCGGCGTATGCCGATACGCGAAGCTGCCACTGAGTCATTTTCTTCTGGAAAACGGGGTGGCCGCCACGCTCCGAGTAGCCGTCCTTCACCTCGTCGTTGGCAAGTACGGTACCCAGGGCCGGGCACCAGTTGACTGTGCTTTCACCCTGATAGGCAATGCGATAGCGCATGAGAGTATCGGCCTTCTCCTTTTCGCTGAAGGCTTTCCACTGCTCGGCGCTGAAAGCGGGGCCTTCGCTGCACGCTGCATCGACGGCTGCCGATCCGCCTACTTCAAATGCTTTCACCAGTTCTTCAATCGGACGGGCTTTCTGCAGGGCCTTGTCATACCAACTGCCGAACATTTTCAGGAAGGCCCATTGGGTCCACTTGTAATAGCCGGGGTCGGAGGTGCGGAATTCGCGGTCCCAGTCAAAGGAAAAGCCGATTCGGTCCAACTGCTGACGGTAGCGGGCCACATTTTCATGAGTGGTCTTTTCCGGATGCTGACCGGTCTGGATTGCGTACTGCTCGGCCGGAAGACCGAAGGCATCGTATCCCATAGGATGCAGGACGTTGAAGCCTTTCAGACGCTTGTACCTGGCATAGATATCACTGGCAATATAGCCCAGCGGATGTCCTACATGCAGGCCCGCACCGCTGGGGTACGGGAACATGTCCAGCACGTAATATTTTGGACGTGAGGCATCGGCCTCTGCGTGATAAGTCTTGTTTGCGGCCCAATAGGCCTGCCACTTCTTTTCAATCTCTGCAAAATTATAATCCATGCTATATCATTTGATTTTTATTCCATTTATGCCGAAGGCTCCATTGCCGCCCTTCTCCAGGCGAAAATCTACCGCCACCGTGAGCGCAACACGCACTTTCTTCCCGTGATGGCGTCCCGGCCTCCATTTAGGAGAGGCCGATACCACCCTGACGGCTTCATCGTCCAGAACCGTATGGATGCCGCGTGACACTTTCACATCCTTCACTTCACCTTTTTCGTTTATCACAAAATCCACCAGCACACGCCCCTGGATGCCGTTTTCGACAGCATATTGAGGATATTTGAGGTACTGGTAAACCCAGCGTTCCATGAATGTCCTAGGGTCGGGAGAATTCAGGAACATAGGCTTTGTATCCACGTCGCTGTAGGCGTAGGTTCCGGGCTGGGACTGTGTTTTCTCGCGGGCTTTGTCGTTGCGGAACAGCGGGCGCGGTCCGTTGCAAAGCCGCTGTACGTAGCTGTATATGAATTCAAGCTCCTTCTCCATGCCTTCGAAATCCACAATCTCATAGCTGTCACGTCCGGTACCATGTTCGGGGTATCGGCCTGTAGTGAACAGAACCGACGGGATTTCCTTGTCATAGAAGACCGTGTAGTCCCCCGGATATGGAGCCTGTGCCGTGACGCCAGCCTGCACCGGGAGCAGTTCCCCCTGCAGAGCCTGCAAGATGGTATTAAGGTCTTCATTTGAGGCGGTGAAGGCCTGGAAAGATTCTTCTCCCGTGCCAAGCATGTCCAGATTTACCATGGCGTCTATCTTGTCGGCATCGGCAGCGAAAGACCTGTTAAGGAAGTACCATGCGCCGGCAAAAGTTTCCGCCGATGCGCCGAAGCCCACGAAAATGATGCTGCGGCGAAGCAAGGTCCTGGCGTAGGAGAGCTTTTGCGCAAGCTCCAGCATCATTGCCATGCCGGAGGCATTGCCATTGGCCCCGTAATAGATGCGGCGGACAGGATTTCCATCCACCATGAGGGTGTCCATACCCAGATTGTCCATGCGGGCGCCGATGACTATGTAGCGGTCGTTCAGGGACTTATCCCAGCCTTGGAGGAAACCCGCCACGTTTCTGGAGCTAAGGGTGTCCTTGCTCCCGGCTATTTTGAAGTCACTCCCCCCGGGGAGAATATCTATGCCGTAGCTTTTGAGCTTCTCTTCCAGATACTCGGCCGCCATGCGCTCGCCTTCTCCGCCGGCTTTACGGCCTTCCATGAAAGCGCCGGAAAGATATGCCACATGCTCTTTGAGAGCGTGGACTGTTTCGGAGTCGTCCAAATCTTCCAAAGGGGTTCTGTACTGGGCATGAAGACTGGTTGCCAGCAAAAGGGCTGCAAGGATGGTAGGAAAATGCTTCATACTCAGTCGTTCACCAAAATCCAGCCGTCTTGGGGGCAAACCTCCGTTCCGCGCAGTTTCTTGAGGGTTTTAAGGGTTTCATTCAGACTGTCGGAAGGACATACTCCTACTGCCAGCAAGCCATTGCGAAAACTGATTATGGTTGCAGTGTATCCGGCAGCGTTGCAGCCTTTGAGTTTGCGCTCCGCGTATGAGCGATTGCGGAATGCGCCAACCACAATGTAGTATTTGGCCTCCAATTTTGTCGTGAACAGGCCGCCGAGTTTGGACGGATTGAGCACTGTTCCCTTGGCTTGGGACAAGGAGTCCAGCAGGTGCGTTTCCAGGGCTGCCAGAGAATCGGCCATTGCTTTCTTGACTCTATCCATGGAATCCAGCTTTGCCTGATGGCGAGCCTCCTCCGCAGCTAGTTTTTCTTGTCTGATTGTTTCGAGCTGGGCCGATGTAGGCCTGCCGGCAAGGGTGCGCACAAAGTCGCAGCCGGAAACCAGCATGGCAGCCGCAGTCACGAAAATCAATATGAGGGTCTTTTTCATACAATAATCCTCCTTAATCTGCAAAAATACGCTTTTTTCCAAAATCAAGCCAAATAAAAATAGTATATTTGTGCTTGTATGAAGAAAACAATACATTTGGAAGCAATCGACCCCATCGAAATCTACGGTGTGGGCAACAAAATACTTCAGGAATTCTGTTCCTATTTCCCCCACCTGAAAGTGGTCGCCAGAGGCAATGAACTAATCCTGGAAGGCCAGGAAAGCGATATTGCGGAATTCAACATCCGATTTGCGGAACTGATAGACCGGCGCCATCACAAGATGAACCTCACGGTTTACGACGTGGAAGACATCTTCTCGGGCAAAGGCGGAGAGCACAGCCATCCAAGCGGAGAAGCCGTAATAGTGCACGGGACGGACGGCAAGCCTATCCGCGCCCGCAACAAAACTCAGCAAGACCTTGTAAACGCATATTTCAAGCACGACCTGGTCTTCGCGATAGGGCCTGCAGGTACCGGAAAAACATACATGGCCATAGCCCTGGCGGTTCGCGCCCTGAAGAACAGGGAAATCAAACGCATCATACTCACCCGCCCCGCAGTGGAAGCCGGCGAGCGGCTTGGCTTCCTCCCCGGAGACCTTAAGGAAAAGCTGGATCCGTATCTGCAACCGCTCTACGACGCTTTGTCGGACATGATACCTTCAAAGCGCCTGCAGGAATTCATGGCCGACGGAACCATCCAAATAGCCCCCCTGGCCTACATGCGCGGCCGAACCCTGGACAAAGCCTGCGTAATCCTGGACGAAGCCCAGAACACCAATCTTACCCAGCTGAAGATGTTCCTCACCCGCATGGGCATGAACGCCAAATTCATAGTAACGGGCGACGCTACCCAGATAGACCTTCCCCGCAAGGAAGACAGCGGCCTTCTCGCCGGCATCCGCCTCCTGGAAGGCATCAAGGGCATAGCCACCATCCGCTTTACATCCGACGACATAGTCCGGCATCCGCTGGTAACAAAGATAGTAAAAGCCTTCGACGCCAAAGCGCAGCAGGAATAGATATTAAAAAGAGCCTCGGGTTTTCGCCCGGGGCTCTTCTTGTATTATTAAGGAATTACTGGGCCGATACCAGTTCGTTCCATTTTTCGTATGCTGCCTGGTACTTGGGATCCACGCTGCGGAGCTGGAAGTTCAGGCGCTTGAGGAAGTCTGCAGCTGCGGCTTTCACCTCAGGAATCTTGCTCACTTCGTAGCACTTCTCGAAGGGCTCGAGGGCTGAGATGTACACCTCGGTGAGTTTTGCGCTCAGCTCATCGTACTTTTTCCATTCACGTACATCAAGGGCATTCATTTCATCGACAAGGGCTTCACCTTTCTTGAGGGCGATGTTGGCCTTGCCATAGTATGCCATGTCGTAGTTGGGGTCGATTTCGAGGGCTTTGTCGTATGCTTCGGAAGCTTTGTCGAAATCCTTGACTCCGGTGTAGATATTGCCTTCTACATAGAAGAGTGACGGGTTGTCGGGCATTGCTTTCTTGGCTTCGTCCAGAAGTTCCACGATCTTGGCCGGATCTTCCTTTGTCTGGAGATAGAGGTTGATGAGGTTGGTGAGGATGGAAGCGTTGTCAGGATAAGCGGTGAGACCGGTTGCAAGATAGTTCTTTGCAGCAAGGGTATCGGCCTTTGCAAGGGCGCACTCGGAAAGGTTGGCATAGATGTTACCCTCTGAGGTGTAACCGTTTGCGAGGCACTTGTTGAAGTACTCTTCGGCGCGGGTGTAATTCTTTACTGCATTGGCGGTGAAGGCGGTGTTGTAGCAAGCATCGTCATTGCGGACCGAGCAGGGAGGAGTCATGGAAACATCGGCGGCACCTTTGAAGAGATCGCTGGCTTTTGCAAGATCGCCAAGCTGGTATGCTGTGAAAGCGTCGTTGTAATAGTGGTTGACGATTTCCTGCATTTTAGGGTCGATGTCTTTGTCCTTTCCACCCAGTTCAAAGGCTTTTACATAGGCTTTTGCAGCCTCGCCAAGGAGGTCTCCGGGAACTGAAGGATGGGTTACCTCAATGATTGCCAGTACGCCGGCGGGATTGAAGTAAACATTCAGGCGGGAGAATTCCTGCTTTTCGAACTGCTGGCCGTCCAGAACTACGGTAGAAACGGATACGGGTTTCTCCTTGTTCATCATGGCAAAGGTGGCTTTGTCGATACCGGCGGTGATATTGACCACCGGATTGGAGTATGCAGCCATGTATGCTTTGGCCAGGTTCATCCAAGTGTTGGGCTTGGTGGCTTTCTTGGCATCCTGTGCGGCTGCAAGGGCTTTGTCAACACCTTTCTGCATTTCTGCATCGGGTTTCTGTGCATACGCAAGCTGCAGTGAGCAGGCAAGTGCAAGAGCTAGAACTAACTTTTTCATATTGTCAGAGTGTTAAAAATTATTCTTCTGATTTTTCTTCTTCTGCAAGAACAGTACCATCAGCGGCTTGGGAAGGCTGCTCTTCGTCGTGATTCACTACGGAGATGGCTGCAATGGAGTCCCCTTCCCTGATGTTAATGAGCTTCACGCCTTGTGTTGCACGGCCGGCTACGCGGATTGTGCTGACAGGCATTCTGATTGTCATGCCGGAGCGGCAGATTATCATGAGGTCGTCTTCGTCGGTGACGTTCTTGATTGCTACCAGGCTTCCGGTCTTCTCCGTGATGTTCAGGGTTCTTACGCCCTTGGCGCCACGTGAGGTTTGGCGGTAATCCATGGGGTCTGAGCGTTTGCCGTAGCCATTCTCAGATACGGCCAGCACCTGGTGCTTCGCTACATCTTCTGCCTGAGGGTCCTGGCAGACGACACCCACCACATAGTCCCCTTCATCAAGATTGATGCCACGAACGCCGGTGGAGGTTCTGCCAAGGGGTCTGGCCTCGCTTTCGTCGAAGCGGACGCATCGGCCTCCATGGGCTGCGATCATGATGTTGCAGCGGCCGTTGGTGAGGATTGCTTCGAGGAGTTCGTCGTCTTCGCGGATGTTGATGGCGTTCACGCCGTTGGTGCGGGGACGGGAATATGCTTCCAGGGAAGTCTTCTTGACTACGCCCTGACGGGTTACCATCATGATGTAGTTGTTGTTGATGAAGTCTTCGTCCTTCAGGGTCTTTACGTTCAGATATGCGCGGACGCTGTCGTCCGGGTCTATCATAAGGATATTCTGGATTGCGCGGCCCTTGGAGGTGCGGTTGCCTTCCGGAATTTCATAGACCTTGAGCCAGTAGCACTTGCCTTTCTGGGTGAACAGGAGCATTGTGCTGTGGGTATTGGCGATGTAGATGTGCTCGATGAAGTCTTCGTCGCGGGTTGCACTTCCTTTCATGCCGACGCCGCCGCGGTTCTGGGTGCGGAATTCGGTGAGAGGAGTACGCTTGATGTAGCCGAGGTGGGAGATGGTGATAACCTGGTCCTCATCGGCATAGAAGTCTTCGGGGTTGAATTCGTCGTCGGAGAGGGTGATTTCGGTGCGGCGAGGGTCGCCGTATCTGGCTTTGAGGTCCATCGTTTCGGCTTTGATTACGCCGAACTGCTCTTCTACCGAGCCCAGAATCTGGAGGCAACGCTCGATGAATTTCATGAGCTCGTCGTATTCGTTGCGAAGCTTTTCGCGGTCCAGACCTGTGAGCTGTCCAAGCGTAAGGGCAATGATTGCGGCCGATTGAGGCTCGGTGAAGCCGTAGCGGTCCTGCAGCATCTGCTTGGCATCATCCCTGTTCTTGGTTTCGTAGCGGATGATGTGGACAATCTCGTCGATTATGTCCATGGCTTTCAGAAGGCCTTCCAGGATGTGGGCGCGCTTCTGGGCTTTTTCAAGTTCGAACTGGGTGCGGCGCACTACCACCTCGTGGCGGAATTCTACGAATTCTTTGATGATTTCCTTGAGGCTGAGGGTGCGGGGACGGCCCTTTACGAGAGCTACGTTGTTGAAGGAGAAGCTGCTCTGCAGGGGGCTGTATTTGAACAGCATGTTCAGGACTACTCCGGAATTGGTGCCCTGCTTGAGGCGGATGATGACGCGGGTTTCGCCGCGGGCGCTTTCGTCGTTGATGTAGGAAATGCCTTCTACTTTCTTCTCTTCTGCAAGCTGGGCGATTTTTTCAATCATCTCGCGCTTGTTGACCATGTAAGGGATTTCCGTCACCACGATGGTTTCACGGCCTTTGTCATCGACTTCAATTTCTGTCTTTGAGCGAATTACAACGCGGCCGCGACCTGTTTCATAGGCTTCTTTGATGCCGCTTTTGCCCATTACGATGCCACCGGTGGGGAAATCCGGACCTTTGATGTACTGCATGAGTTCATCCGTGGTGATTTCCGGATTGTCGATGTATGCGCAAATTGCGTCGCAGCATTCGCCAAGGTTGTGCGGAGCCATGTTTGTGGCCATGCCCACGGCGATGCCGGAGGCGCCGTTCAAAAGGAGCAGCGGGGCTTTGGTGGGCACTACCGTGGGTTCTTCGAGCGTATCGTCGAAGTTCAGTGTCATGTCCACGGTGTTTTTGTCCATGTCGCCCAGGACGTCTTCGGCCATTTTTTGGAGTTTGGCCTCTGTGTAACGCATGGCTGCAGGTGAGTCGCCGTCCACTGAACCGAAGTTACCCTGGCCCTTGACCAAGGGGTAACGCTGGTTCCATTCCTGGCCCAGACGCACCATTGCGTCGTAAACGCTGGAGTCGCCGTGAGGGTGATATTTACCCATGACTTCACCCACGATACGGGCGCTTTTCTTGGTTTGGCCGCCATAGCTGAGGCCCATATTGTCCATGCCGAACAGAACGCGGCGCTGAACGGGTTTGAGACCGTCACGTGCATCAGGAAGTGCACGCGAAACAATCACCGACATCGAATAGTCGATGTATGCGGTACGCATTTCGTGATCTATCTCTACCTGCTCGATGTAACCGGTTCCCGGCACCTCTTCCAACATGTCTTTCTCTTCGTTATTATCCATCTTTTACTTGCGTATTTTTACTAGTCAATATAAACGCACAAATATAGCAAAAAGTTTCGGAATACGCAAGGAGAGTTTCGCCTGCCCGCTTGAGCGGAAACGCCTGTCCCCCACACTGCGTTTTCGGTGGCGTCCACGAGTAAAACAGGCCTTTTCGCACACTGGCGACTCGCGCCGCACGTTTGAGTCCGTTTTTGCTTGGTTCTTGGGGTCCGCTGCTGGACGGAGGCTGGGTAGATGGACGAGGTCTCAAGCATATTTGGACGAGGTCTATGCAACTGGACGAGGTGTCAATCATATTTGGACGAGGTCCAATAATAAGTGCTGGACCAGGTCCACCGAATGTGCCTTCCAAGTGCCTGGAGCGCATAGTGCCTGGACCAGGTCCAAGGGGTAAAATGCGACCTCGTCCAAATGCAGCTTGGACCTAGTCCAGCAACGACAATCCGATCAACCACAATTCGAGATGTGACATAGCGTGGACCAGGTCCACCGAATGTGCCTCCCAGGTGCGTGGAAGGCATAGTGCCCGGACCAGGTCCAGCACTCTTTCGGCAATTTAGTTGTGGCACGTAACATACTGAGGCTGAGACGTTTCCGGAAATTAAGTGTGACTTTTTGCCACACTTGATTGTAACAATATGCTGATAGTCAATGTTTTGCGTGCCACGGATTGCGTGGCTATTCACTGGATGAATGCGGAACCGACATCCGTGAGTGGCCGTATACATTATGATTTGAGTCTCCTTTCCGCAGGATACCATGGCCAATAGGAAGGCCGTTAGGATAGAAAATTTTTGCAAATGCTTCATTTTCATAGAATTTTCCATTTTGACCAGTACAGTTAATACTTTTTTTAAAAAAGCGCACACGTCTTTTGATGTTTTTTGGTATATTTGACCATGAATTAGCATAACAGCATTATGAAAAAAGCAATTACCGCTATCCTCTTTACTTTGCTTATACTCGCCCTTCCTGCTCAGGCGAAAAGGGTAAAAGGCAAAGTCACATCTGAGAATCAACCACTTAAAGGCGTCATCGTTTCCGACGGTTACGGCTTCACCACAACATCGGCCAAAGGAGAATTCGTTTTGAACACACATTCCGACGCCCGCTATGTTTTTGTGATAACCCCTTCCGGATACGTGGCCGATTTCAAGAGCGGAGCGCCGCAGTTCTATCTGCCCATAAAAGGTACCAAAAAGTTCAATTTCGACCTGCAGAAATTCGGTGACTCAGACGACTATACCCTCTTCTCAGTCTCCGACCCTCAGATGCAGAACGAAAAGCACCTGGAGCGTTTCTCGGGGCGTCCCCTCGGTGATCTGTGCGGCATGAGCGTACGCTACAGCCGGCAGCATCCTACTGTCGGCATCGCCCTTGGAGACATCGCCTGGAACAGGCTTGAAATGTTCGATTCCTACAAGAGCGCAATCGCCAAAACCGGGATTCCTTTCTATGCTGTAATCGGCAACCACGATTACATCCAGAATCTTGACGGAATCGCCGCTGCAGAGGCTTATGAAGCTGCTTTCGGCCCTTATAACTATGCGTTTTTCCTTGGGAAGGACCTTGTAATCGGCCTGAATAATATAATCTTCCAGGCCAGCGGAAAGAAAAAGGCGGAAAAGTCTTCCAACAAGTACAAGGAAGGCTACTCGGAAGAGACTCTGAACTTTGTAAAAGGCCTGCTCCAGTACATTCCCAAGGGAACGCATATCTATATGGCGCAGCACAGCCCCATAAGAATCAGCTGGGCCGACAACAGCAAAGGCGACATCCAAGGTGCAGGAGACATGATTGCCCTGCTCGACGGCTACCCCACCGACATCCTTTCAGGGCACACCCATATCATGCAGACACGTCCCATAAACGCCTCAATCACAGATCATAATGCAGCGGCTATCGGCGGCGCATGGTGGGCTACGGACTGGTGCAGGGACGGTTCTCCCCGCGGTTATGAGATTATCACCTCGGCCGGCGGTAAAATCGACTGGAAATGGCACAACCTGGACTATTCCGACAACTTCCAGGTAAGTTTCATGGGCATGGACAAGGCTCCCCTGCACCGTAATAATATCGTTGCAAATGTATGGCACGCATCGCCGGAATGGACCGTGGAATGGTATCAGGACGGCACATACATGGGCCTTGCGGAACTTGTAAGGGATTATTCTCCGGAATATGAAGCCGAAATTTTGGCAGTCTATAACGGAGATGCCAATCAAATCCCCGATTACAAGCGCCCGCAGGCTCTGCCTCACTACTTCGCCGCAGAGCCTTCCCAATATGCTTCTACGGTAACCATGACCGTCAAAGCTCCCGACGGCCGCAAATGGTCGGAAGAGTTTGACATGTCCGATTATATCGACCTGCAGGCCCACCGCGGCGGCGCCGGCCTGATGCCGGAGAATACCAAATCGGCCATGAAAAATGCCATGGACATGCATGTGAACACCTTGGAATTCGACCTTCAGCTAAGCCAGGACGGCAAGGTTGTGGTGTCCCATGACAATTACTTCCACGCCCGCTACTCAACAAGGCCCAACGGCACTGTCGTCAGGAACAAAGATCCCAAGGAGTACCTGTACACCATGCCTTACGACAGCATTGCCAAATACGATGTCGGTCTAAAGCCGGTAGAGCGCTGGCCGGAGCAGAAGAAAATCGCAGAGACAAAGCCCCTGGCAAGCGATCTTATAGATTTCACAGAACAGTATGCCAAGGACAACGGTCTTTCCAGATTCCGCTACAATATCGAAATCAAGTCCAAGGCCGGAGAAGGCGAAGGCACACTTTGGCCGGATTATAAGACCTTCTGCGACGCCTGCATTCCCCTGCTTCTGTCAAAGAACCTGGGCGACAGGCTGGTAGTCCAGAGTTTCGACGTAAGATCCCTGGAATACATCCACAAAAAATATCCGCAGGTGGAACTCTCCTACCTCACAGAAGACGAAACGGACATTGTTACGATACTGTCCCAGATCAGTTTCCGTCCCCGCTGGTGGTCTCCGAATTTCGAGGTTCTGACCGCAGAAAACGTAGCCTACTGCCAGGCCCAAGGCATCAAGGTAGTGCCTTGGACAGTGGATAAACCCGAAGACATCCGCCACATGATTTCCCTGGGCGTAGATGCAATTATTTCCAACTATCCGGACAGACTGATTGAAATATGCAGATAAAAAAAGGGCGTTTGCCCTTTTTTTATTTGCCTGTGACGTTACGGGTCCAGGTGTTTGAGGGCACTGAAAAAGGGGCCATTTTTTAAGGCCGTCGAGAGTGGCATATTCAAGCAACCTCGTGAAGAAGTTCGATTTTCCTTCAGATTTTCGATTCTCACGGGGTAGTTTTGCAAGAATAAGCGGTTTTTCCCTCTATT
>JAFUVU010000011.1 GCA_017477465.1 Bacteroidales bacterium | reverse complement strand
CCGTAACCTACCACACCGTTTTCATCGCCTACTACGACGATGGCGGCGAAACGGAAGTGACGACCACCTTTGGTGACCTTGGTAACACGGTTGATGGCTACCAGTCTGTCCTTGAGTTCAAGGTCAGAGGTCTTTACTCTTGTTACGTTTGAATTTGCCATAGTAGTCAATGATTAGAATGCGAGGCCGCCTTCGCGGGCAGCGTCTGCGAGTGATTTAACCCTGCCGTGGAAGAGATAACCTCCGCGGTCGAATGCTACCTGGGTGATGCCTGCTGCGAGGGCACGCTCGGCGATGGCTTTGCCGACGATGGCTGCAGCCTCGATTCCGTTTTTGCCTTTGGTTTCAGCGGCCAGGGCTTTGTCATTGGAGGCGGCAGAGACGAGGGTCTTGCCTTCGAGATCGTTCACTACCTGGACGTAGATCTGCTTGTTGGAGCGGAAAACGACCATGCGGGGACGCTCGGCTGTACCGTTGACATGCTTGCGGATCCTGTAGTGAATCCTTCTTCTTCTTTCAATTCTGTTTAATGCCATAACTCTTTCCTCCTAATTATTTGGCCGATGCGGTCTTACCGGCTTTGCGGCGGAGCTGCTCACCGGCGAACTTGATACCCTTGCCCTTATAAGGCTCAGGACGGCGGAACGAACGGATTTTGGCGGCCACCTGGCCAACCAGCTGTTTGTCGGCGCTCTTCAGGATAAGAATGGGGTTCTCACCTTTGCGCACCTGGGGAGTTTCGGCGGTGACTTCCTTGGGGAGCATGATCTGGATGTCGTGGGAATAACCCAGGGACATAGTGAGGAGCTGGCCCTGTGCAGCCACGCGATAACCCACGCCCACGAATTCCTGCTTGATGGTGAAGCCTTCGCTCACGCCCACAACCATATTGTGGACAAGAGCGCGGTACAGACCGTGCATGGAACGGAAACGGGGGAGGTCGCTGGGACGCTCGAACTTGATTTCATTTCCCTCAATGGTGACTTTGATGTCCGGATCTACTTTCTGGCACATCTCGCCTTGAGGGCCTTTCACCTTCACGATATTGCCGTCCAGGAGCTCTGCCTTGATACCGGCCGGAAGGACTACAGGTAATTTACCGATTCTTGACATAATGTGAGATTCGTTGATTAGTAAACATAGCAAATAACCTCACCGCCAACGTTGAGCTCTTTGGCTTCCTTGTCGGTGATTACGCCCTTGGAGGTGGAGAGGATGGCGATACCCAGGCCATTGAGGACGCGGGGCATGTTGGCCACATCTGCATATTTCCTCAGACCGGGGGTGCTCACGCGCACGATGCTCTTGATAGCTGCAGCCTTAGTCTCGGGATGATACTTGAGGGCGATTTTGATGGTGTTGAACGGGGTGCCTTCCACAACTTTGTAGCTGAGGATGTAGCCCTTTTCGCACAGAATCTTGGTGATGGCGACCTTCATGTTGGAAGAAGGGATTTCCACCACTTTCTTACCTGCGAGGTAAGCGTTACGGACTCTGGTCAGATAATCTGCAATAGGATCAGTCATTTTTTTGTCTTTTTGTGGACCGGCGTCTCTGAGGGCGCCCGATATCCGATTGTTGTTAAATTATTAGATTCCCGATCGGGTCGGGAATTACGGTTACTTGTTGGGACCGGATTACCAGCTGGCTTTCTTTACACCGGGGATGAGACCCTGGGAAGCCATCTCGCGGAACTGGATACGGCTTAGGCCGAAGTCGCGCATGTAACCCTTGGGACGTCCGGTAAGAGAGCAGCGGTTGTGGAGACGTACGGGGCTGGCGTTTTTGGGGAGCTTGTCGAGGGCGGCGTAATCGCCGGCTTCTTTGAGAGCGGCCCGCTTGGCAGCGTACTTAGCAACTAATTTCGCGCGTTTTACTTCGCGTGCTTTCATTGATTCCTTTGCCATGCTACTATTTTAGTTATTGTGTTTCTTAAAGGGAAGACCGAAGGCTTTCAGGAGGGCGTGGGCCTCTTCGTCAGTCTTGGCGGTGGTCACGAAAGTGATTTCCACACCGTGGATACGGGGGTTCTTGTCAATTTCGATTTCCGGGAAGATAATCTGCTCTTTGATACCGAGGGTGTAGTTGCCCTGGCCGTCCATCTTTTCGGAGATGCCGTTGAAGTCGCGGATACGAGGGAGAGCGACACGGATTAGGCGCTCGAGGAACTCGTACATGCGGATGTCGCGAAGGGTGACCTTTGCGCCGATGGGCATGCCCTTACGGAGTTTGAAGTTGGAGATATCCTTCCTGGAGGAAGTGATGACGGCTTTCTGACCGGCGATGATGGAGAGTTCCTCTGCGGCTTCCTCTACCATTTTCTTGTCCTGGGTAGCGTCGCCTACACCTTCGTTGAGGGTGATTTTGACGAGCTTGGGAACCTGCATCACGGTGGTGTAAGAGAACTGCTTCATGAGAGCAGGTACGATCTCTTCCTTGTAGGTTTTCTTGAGGTCAGGGGTATAGCCCTTGGGAAGTGCCTGGACTTCTGCGGGTTTGTTTGCTTTCTTTGCCATAATTACTTGATCTCCTCTCCGGTTGTTTTAGCGATGCGGACTTTCTTGCCATCTACCTCTTTGTGGGCAATCCTGGTGGGTTTGCCGGCGGCGTCCATGAGCTGGACGTTGGAGATGTGAATGCCTGCTTCTTGTTTGATAATACCGCCCTGGGGAGCCTTGGGGTTGGGTTTGGTGTGCTTGGAAACCATGTTCACGCCTTCTACGATGACGCGATCCTTGTCACGGAGCACTTCCAGGACCTTACCAGTTTTTCCCTTGTCGTTACCGGCGTTTACGTACACGGTGTCGCCTTTTCTGATATTGAACTTTTTCATAACGATTCTCTATTTATTAAAGGACTTCCGGTGCCAGGGAAACGATTTTCATATAATTTTCACGGAGTTCGCGGGTTACGGGGCCGAAGATACGGGTGCCGCGAAGTTCGCCTGCGCCATTGAGAAGGACGCATGCGTTCTCGTCGAAACGGATATAGGAACCGTCCGGACGACGGATTTCCTTCTTGGTGCGCACAACCACGGCCTTCGTGACAGTGCCCTTCTTGACGTCGCCACCGGGGAGGGCGCTCTTGACGGTCACGACGATGGTTTCGCCGATGGTGGCATAACGGTGACGGGTACCGCCCAGCACACGGATGCAGAGGACTTCCTTAGCTCCGCTGTTGTCGGCAACCGTTAAACGTGATTCCTGCTGTATCATAACTACTTGACTTTTTCTACGATTTCAACTAATCTCCAGTTCTTGGTCTTGCTCAGGGGACGGGTCTCCATGATGCGGACGGTGTCGCCTTCGGAGCATTCGTTCTTATCATCCTGGGCAACGAACTTGGTGGTCTTCTTTACGAACTTGCCGTAAATGGGGTGCTTCTCATGGGTTTCTACAGCCACGACGATGGTTTTGTCCATCTTGTTGCTGACCACGATGCCCACTCTTTCCTTACGAAGATTTCTTTCCATAGGTCGATGCTACTTTAGTTCTGCTGTTTCTCTTTTTCGGCCAGGATGGTGATCATGCGAGCGATATCCTGACGGGTCTTGCGAATCTTGGAGGTGTCCTCCAGGGGGGAGATCGCATGATTGAGTTTCATGGTGTCGAGGTTGCTTTTCTCGAGCTCGATGCGGTCGCGAAGATCGGCGACTGACATCTCACGTACTTCGGATACTTTCATTTTTCTTCTCCTCCTTTGATTATTCTTCTACATAATCCCTGCGGACCACGAATTTGGTGGCGACGGGAAGCTTGTTGGCTGCAAGACGCATTGCCTCTTTGGCGGTGGCGAGGGATACGCCCTCGGCTTCGAAGAGGATACGGCCCGGAGTGATGGGAGCGACAAAGCCCTGAGGGTCGCCCTTACCTTTACCCATACGGGTATCCAGGGGCTTGGCGGTGAACGGCTTCACAGGGAAGACACGGATCCAGATCTGACCTTCACGGTTCATGCGACGGGAGATGGCCTGACGGGCTGCCTCGATCTGCTGGGCTGTGAGCCAGCAGTTTTCCAGGTTCTTAAGGCCGAAAGAGCCGAATGCGAGCTGGTTTCCACGACCGGAATTGCCCTTCATGCGGTTTTTCTGTTCCCTTCTGAATTTTGTTCTTTTAGGCTGTAACATTGCTGTAATGTTTTTAAATTTTCCTTATTTGTCCCTAACTTATTGAAACTCAGCTGGTTGGGTGCTTTTTGCTCCAATTTCGGGATTGCAAAGTTACAAAATTTTCCCGAAACGCCAAATATTTTTCAAGTTTTTTCAAACATTTTCGACCGCGGTTTTTGAAACTTAACTATACGAAATAAACGATAGTTACGAAAATGAACGAAAATTTTTTCACAGCATTTTCGACAATAGTAAAAAGAGATTTCTCGACAAGCTCGAAATGACAAGTGTGGCAAATTGTTTGCAAAGCAGTATATTTGCGATGATGAAGACTTTGCGTCATATCGCTGCTCTTTTGCTGATTCTTTTCTGCGTGCCTGCCGGTGCCCAGAATCACGTCCGGCGCGCAATGGAGAAAGCGAGGGAGAGGCAGGAGGCGATGGCCCGCGCCCAGGTAGTGAGCGACAACGCAAACGCATCCAACGGCGCCGGCTACCTGAAAATGAAGGTGGAAAACGGCGACACAACCTACTTTGACAAGCTCCCCGCAATATACATCTTCGGCCGCGGCCGGGGAATGAACGAAAAATCCTGGCGCCAATATTATAAATTGGTATGGAGATTCGCACGCGTGTACCCGTACGCATTGGCATCCAAGCATTTAATCCACCAGGTGGACAGCACGCTGGACGCGCAGCACTTCGGGTTCATCAGGCGGGAGCGCTACATATCGGCCCTGCAAAAGCAGCTGTTCAAGGATTTTGAAGGCGCCATAAGGGACATGACCATCTCCCAGGGCACTGTCCTCCTAAAGCTCATCTGCCGCGAAACCGGCATCACCCCTTACGAGATCATCAAAAACTACAAGACCGGCATAGCGGCCGGCTTCTGGCAGGGAATAGCCAAACTGTTCGACAACGACCTTAAAGCAGGTTACGACCCTGAAGGGGCCGACAAAGAGCTGGAAGAACTGTGCCAGATCTGGCAAAGAGGCGAATTCCGGGACCTCTACTGGTCGGTCTTCTGGGAAGAGCCGCCGACGGTCAAAATTCCGGAGTCTTACTTAGAATAATCCCCTCCCCTGCATCATACACCAGGAAGTTGGGTGCGGTGATCCAGTCCCCAAGAAGCAGAAGCCGTGCGGAGCCCACGGCAAGATCGGCCTTTGAATGATAATGGCCGAAGATGAAATAGTTTACCGGAGTGCGGGCCTGGAATTCCTTGCAGAACTTGTACAAAGGCTCCTCCTCCCCTTTGAAGGGGTAGGAAATGTTCTTGGCAAGGCGGGAGGAACGGCTCCAGCCCGTACCCAGACGGAAAGCAAACCAAGGATGCAAGGCGCTGAACGCCCCCTGCAGAAAACGGTTGTGAAAAGCCCAGCGCATGAGCTTATAGCCCCACATGCCAGGTCCGAGCCCGTCGCCGTGCCCCAAACAGAAACTCTTATTGCCGATATTCACCCGGCATGGCTGCACCAGCCGCTTGAGCCCCATCTCTTCGAAATAGCTGTAGGTCCAGATATCGTGATTGCCTTGAAAGAAAAACACTTCCACTCCGGCCTTCACCAAATCCTGCAGGGCTGCAAGCACCTGTACATAACCCTTTGGCACCACATCGCGATACTCGTACCAGAAATCCCAGATGTCGCCCAGAAGATACAAGGCGGCCGTACGGGACGGGTCGATGCTGCGAAGGAAGGCCGTAAAGCGGGCTTCGCGCTGGGCCGGGTCCCCTACTTGAAGGCCCAGATGCACGTCGGACACGAAGTATGAAAGGGTACGGTCCACTATGCCAGGACAAAGATGAGGACGGCAACCAAGAGGCAGTATGCGGCGAACCAGGAGAGCTTGGCCTTCTTCACTATGGAAATCATCCATTTACATGCAAAAAGACCGCTTATGAAAGCCGCTATGAAGCCAAGGCAAAGGGCCAATGCGCCAACGCCGCCGCCGAAACTTTCGCTACCTACTGCAACCTTCAGCAGATCAAGGCTTTGCTCGCCGATAATGGGCGCCAGAACCATGAGGAATGAGAACTGCGCCATATTCTGCCGCTTGACGCCGGTAAGAAGGCCTGTGGAGATGGTGCTACCGCTGCGGGAAACGCCGGGAATGACGGCGAAAGCCTGAGCAAGGCCGACGACAAAGGCCTGCCAATAGGAGATGCCGTTGCGCTGGTCTTTAGCTACTGGAGCCTTGATGCGCACTCCCACATTGTCCGAAAGAAGCAGAAGGCAGCAGGTGATGACAAGGCCCCAGGCCACTTGCTTCAGGGAGCCGCTGAAAAGGGCATCCACCTGGTCTTTGAAAAGGAAGCCGACAAGGGCAACCGGGATAAGCGAAACCAGGATTTTGCAGATATAGTCGGTTTCGTCGTTATATTTGAATTTGAAGAAACCCTTCAGGAGGTTCCAGATTGTGCTCCAGAACACTACGATCGTAGCCAGCACCGTTGCGAAATGCACTGTTACGGTGAAATCGAGGAATCCTTCCTCATCGGCCCCTACCAATTCTTTGAAAATCATCAGATGTCCGGAACTGGATACCGGTAGAAACTCTGTCAGTCCCTGGACTATGCCAAGTAATATCGCCTGCCACCAATCCATACGCTAATTCTCCTTCTTGTCTTCTTCAAAACGGCCCATTATGGCCACAATTTCCACTGCTATGCCTGCTATTATCACGATGGGGGCGGCCACCAGGCGGCGCCAGTCGAACATTGCATAGTTAAATACCTGGGGATCGGACGATCCTCCGCCGCTGAGCAGCAGGAAACCGGCAGCCATAACCAGCACGCCGGCTATCATGAATTTAATGTTTTTGGCCCCGAGGGCCATTTTCTCACTGTTCTTTGCCATAATCAATATGCGTATAAGCGGTCTCTGTCGTACCCTACCATGCGGCCGACCACTATTGCCGTGCTGCCTGCGCAGATGACAACGCCGAACAGCACGATGATGCCCATTACAACCAGCAGGGACTCCAGCTTGAAAATCTGGAACAGCTGCACGAACTCATCCTTCAGGATAAACATGCCGCCTAGCAGCAGAAGAATGGCGATGAGCGCCGCAAAAAGGCCCTGCAAGGCCGCACGGCCAACAAAAGGAGCCCGGATATAGGACTTTGTGGCGCCCACCAGATGCATGGTGTAGATGCTGAACCTGCGGGAAAACAGCTCCAGCCTCACCGTGTTGGCGATTAGCACGAAAGAGACAAAAAGAAGCACCGCCACCATCACCGCAATGCCGATGGATATGCGCGAGAGATTCTGGTTCAGGGCTTCTACAAGGGATGTCTGGTACACCACTTCCTCTACAAGGGGCGACTGCGAAAGCGCATCTTTCACCACCGCCAGACTGTCGGCCGATACATAATCGGCATTAAGGAATACGTCGATGGAAATGGGAACGGGGGCCTGTTCAAACACGTCCAGGAAATCCTGCCCCAGCATGCGGGACATTTCCTCCACTCCCTGGTCCCTGGAGACGTAGTGCGTGGAACGGACGCCGGGGATGGCGGCTACTTTGCCCTCGTACGCAAGGGCTTCTTCCTCCGTGACCTGCTGTTTCAGGAGCACCGACACCTGAAGATTCTCCTTGAAGTAATCCCCTACCGCTCTGGCGTTTACGAGCAGCAAAGCGCCCACTCCCACGAGGAGCAGGACCATGGATAGACTGATGACGGTGGAAATCCACGCACTCACCAGGCGCCGTCTGAGGGTTGAATTGACTTTGGAAGAGGCCATGGTGCACCTAATTTCGCTCCAAAGTTACGCAAAGCGCCGAAAAACTCAAAAAAAATTAGTAACTTTGTGGACTAAAAGTATTTATTATGGGAGACACCGCCAAGAAGATTCTCTTCGTAAGTGCAGAAATGGAGCCTTACCTTCCGCAGACCCACATTGCAAAGGTCTGCCGCGAACTGCCGCAAGGCATCCAGGAGCGCCATAAGGAAATCCGTGCCTTCATGCCCCGCTACGGCTGCATCAACGAAAGGAAAAACCAGCTCCATGAGGTTATCCGCCTCTCAGGGATGAACATCATCATCTCAGACGTCGATCGCCCCCTCGTCATAAAAGTGGCATCCATATCGGCCGCACGCATCCAGGTTTACTTCATAGACAATGAAGACTATTTCCGCCGCAAGCAAATCTACAGGGATGCCGACGGCAGCTTCTTTGCCGACAACGGCGAGCGTGCAATCTTCTTCGCCCGCGGCGTCCTGGAAACAGTGAAAAAACTGCGCTGGGCCCCGGATATCATCCACTGCTCGGGCTGGATATCCCACGTACTCCCCCTGTACCTGAAGAAAGCCTATAAAGGAGACCCCATCTTCTCCAATTCCAAAGTTGTGCTCTCCCTGTTCGACGACACCCCCGCCGAATCCCTATCCGAAGGCTTCTCATCGGCCATCCTCCTCGGCAATATCAAGCCCAAGGATGTGAACCTGCCGGAGCCGTGCAGCGGCATAGAACTTGCAAAACTTGCCGCGAAGTATTCCGACGGCATAATCATGGGCTCCGATGGCATAGACGCTTCCCTCAAGGAACACTGCCAGTCCCTGGGCCTGCCGATACTGCCCTATCAGGAGCAGTCCTACGCCGACGGAAGCTACATGGACCAATACAACGCATTTTACGACGATTTATTGAAATGAGAAAACTCCTAGTTCTGTGTCTCGGTGCCGCCCTGCTGCTGCCGGCCTGCATCAAAGTAGATAACAGCCTCGGGAAATCCCTGGTGGACAAAAGCCTCCTTTACGACACCTATACCGTAGAATTCCCTCTGGAAGAAATCCAGCTCAAATACTCCGACGGCCTGTCAGGTTATTCGGATACCCGCCTCACCGTAGGCGCAATTTACGACGAAGTCTTCGGCCTTACCACCCGCGAGGCCGCCTTCTGCCTTGTCCCAAGGGCGGACACCCTTGATCTGGGAACCAACCCTAAGGCAATAAGCTTCGACCTCTACTTCGAGGCCGACACAGTCTCCTGCAACGACGACAGCCAGGCGCGCATCTTCCAGAACCTCTACGTGACGGAGCTTCTGGAGCCGCTCCCCAGCACCCATACAAGCTGCACTCAGGACATTCCCCATTCGGACAAGCTTATCACCGAAGGCGTCCCGGTGTACAACGGCGACGGTCCGCTCGCTTTCTATTTCACCAAGGAATTCGCCCAGAAATACGTGGATGTAATCTCCAAAATGGGCCCGGTATTCCGTGAAAGAGTAAAAGACGAGTCAGTCCCCCATATAGACCAATACGACGAATATATCAGCGAACTCCCCGGCATCCATATCGAAACAGACCGCCCCACAACCCCCGGAGGACGCATCAACCTCTTCAAATTCTCCGCCCTCAGCGTATCCAACAATCAATATGTACGCAACTCGAACATCGCCCTGCTAAAGGTGAACAGCACTTGGAACGGAGTACGGAAGGATTCCACCTTCCTCTTCGTCCCGGGCGAGCCGGAATTCGTGGACGAAGTTTACTACTCGGACAATAACCAGAAGTTCTACCAGTACTGTTTCAACCGCACCACCCATACCACGTTGGAAGGGCAGGCCACAGACCATATCTGGGTAGAAGGCGGCGGCGGACTCAAGCCCGTAATCCTGGCCCGCGAACTGCAGGAAAAAACCAGTGCCGCAGTCGCCAGAGAAGGCGGAAAACCGGACGAGGCAATCATAATCAAAGCCTCCATAATCCTCCCCTTCGAAATGACGGAAGATTATCAGGACATGAAATACTTCCCTTCGGTGCTCAGCCCCACCATCTGCAAAAAAGCCAAAGACCCCAACACGGGAGAGGAGTACCTCACTTTCGCAGGTCTTACGGACGCCAGCGTAAGCACGGAAAACCAGGGCAGCATAGACCGTTCCAACCTGATGTACGCCCCCGATATAACCTACCACCTGCAGGAAATGATGGACCGCTCGGACCTTGGAACAAAAGATGATGCCGACATCTGGCTTCTCACAATCCACACCGAGCAGGTAGCCAACGCCAACGGCTCCCTTTACGACAACAGCTATTACCAAAGCCTTCTGTACGCCAGCTACTACAACAGCCTGTACGGCGGCGGAATGTACGGCTACGGCGGCATGGGCTATGGCAGCTACGGCTACGGCAGCTCTTACAGCAACTATTACAACTATATGATGCTGGCCCAGATGATGGCGGCATCCCAGCAGCAAACCTACACCACGACAACGGAACTGGACAAGGACCGCTTCTACCAGGGTATCCTCTGCGGTCCAAACTCAACCGGCCGCAAGCCCATGTTCAGGGTGACGTTTGCAATCCCCAAAGAGTAAAAAAATCCCGGGCCAGACGGTCCGGGATTATTTGTGTACTTTGAAAGGTTTGCTTACTCGGCAAACTTTTCTGCCACTTTGTTGATGGCGTCGCCTACTGTGGCGATACCGCTTGTTTCCTCATCGGGAATTTTGATCTTGAACACGCGCTCGAATTCCATAAGGAGTTCAACTGTGTCCAGGGAGTCGGCACCGAGGTCGTTGGTGAAGGAGGCAGATTCTGTTACTGCGCTTGGCTCAACTCCCAGCTTGTCAACGATGATATCCTTGACTTGCTTTGTGATTTCTTCCTTTGTCATAACGTCAGGTTTTAAGTTTATTGTTTACGTTTTTAGTACTTTCGTTCAAAGCATAATAGCGCACAAAGGTAATAAAAAATTCTTAATAACGAAAATTTCGGGGGAATTGTGTACCTTTGTGTACCGAACAATGACTGTACGCGAAAAAATAGCCCTTTTTCCACACTCGCCCGGCGTTTACCGCTATTACGACGCCGAGGGCACGGTTATCTATGTAGGAAAAGCCAAAGACCTTCACAAAAGGGTGGCCCAGTACTTTGTGCCGCCGGAGCGCCTCAACACAAAAACCCGCATCCTAGTAAGCAAAATTGCCGATGCGCAGTTCTCCGTAGTGGATTCAGAGGCCGACGCCCTCCTGCTGGAAAACAACCTCATAAAGCAGTACAAGCCCAAGTATAACATCCTGCTCAAGGATTCGAAGACCTACCCCTGGATCTGCGTAACCGGCGAGGAATTCCCCAGGGTATTCATCACAAGGCGCATCGAAAAGGGAAAGGGAAACCGCTACTTCGGCCCTTACAGCTCGGTGATGCATGCCCGGAATCTGGTGGATTTCTTCGACGAAGTGTACACTCTCCGCACCTGCACCCTCAAAATCACGTCCGACGCCATTCTCCGGGGCAAGTTCCGCCCCTGTCTGAAATTTCACATCGGCAAGTGCAAGGCTCCTTGCATAGGGAAAATCTCAAAAGACGAGTACCAGAGGGACATCGAAGAGATTGTGCACATCCTCAGCGGCCGCGGCTCGGAGGTTATCAAGCACTACAGGGCCCTAATGGCCGATGCTGCCGAAAGGCTGGCCTTCGAGGATGCCCAGGTCTATAAAGAAAAGCTGCGCACGCTGGAGCGGCATTATTCCAAGAGCATCATAACCCAAGCCGCCGATGTGGATGCCGATGTCTTCTCCCTTGTCTTCGACGGAGGCGAGGCGTTCGGCAATTTCCTCAGGATAAGGGGCGGCGCCATAGTCCAGAGCCTGAACCTTGGCTTCCGCAGCCAGATCGAAGAGGAGCAGGCTGCGGTTCTGTCGGCCTTCATCGGGGAGATAGAGGACAAGTTCGGCAGCCTGTCCAAAGAAGCCATCGTGCCTTTCCTGCCCGATGTCGAGATACCGGGCACCCAATTCAGGATTCCGGTACGCGGGGACAAGCTGGCCCTTCTGGAGCTAAGCGTCAAGAACGCCAAGGAATTCCACTTCAACAGCCTCAAACAGCGCGAACATACCGACCCCGACGCCTACCGCATGAGCGTAATGCAGGAGCTGCAGAAAGCCCTGGACATGCCCGTGCTGCCGCAGCATATCGAATGCTTCGACAACTCCAACATCCAAGGCACGAATCCCGTGGCGTCGTGCGTCGTCTTCAGGGACGCGGAGCCTTCAAAGAAAGATTACAGGCGCTTCAAAATCAAGACTGTCATCGGCGCAAACGACTTTGCCTCAATGAAAGAGGTGGTGAACAGACGCTACTCAAGGCTACTGGCCGAAGCCCCCGACGACCTGCCCCAGCTGATCGTAATCGACGGCGGCAAAGGGCAGCTGGAATTCGCCTGGCAGGCCCTGGCGGAGCTGGGAATCCTGGACCGGGTCACGGTGGTCGGCCTGGCAAAGAGGCTGGAGGAAGTGATAAGGGTTGGAGACCCGTATCCGCTTTTCATCGACAGGAACTCATCGGCCCTTAAAGTCCTGCAGCATATACGTGACGAAGCCCACCGCTTCGGCATCACCTTCCACCGCAATCTGAGGTCGAAAGCGGCCATCCAGAGCGCCCTGAGGGAGATAAAGGGAGTAGGAGAAAAGACGGAACAGCGCCTTCTGATGCACTATGGCTCCGTGGCCAGAATCGCGGACGCCCCCCTGGAAGAGCTAAGCGCCCTGGTAGGGGCCGACCTGGCAATGAAAATTCACGATTATTTAAACGAAAATGACTGAAAAACAGTTCAACAAGTGGTTCAACGCGTTCATCCTTACGGGGATGGCGGTGGTTACGGTCATTGTTACAGCCATTAAATTCAAAAATGCCGACAGCGGGCAGGTAATGCTGCTGATATCGGCCTTCGGTTCGCTTATGGGGGTGCTCAGCACCGTCCTGTCGGCCAACGGACGCATCCTCACTTTCCTCTTCGGACTCATAGACGTGAGCATCTACGGGACAATGTGCCTGGCGGGCGCGCGATACGGCAACGCAGCCCTGCATCTTCTATACTTCCTGCCGATGCAGTTCGTAGGCTTCTTCCAATGGCGCCAAAGAGGTGCCGACAGCAAAAAGGAAGTCAAGGCCCGCCGCCTGGACGGAAAGAAGTGGCTGCTTTACGGCTGCATCTTCATGGTAGGGCTTATTATCGCCTATTTCGTGCTGGCTTCCATGGACAAGACCGAAGCCGCCGGCATCATCAAATGGGTTGTGCTGATGGATGCGGTATCGATGATGTGCAACCTACTCGGCCAATATCTGATGTCCACCGCCTACATGGACCAGTGGTTCTTCTGGATAGGCGTAAACATAGCCTCAGTAGCAATGTGGGGCCTCACCCTAAGGCAAGACCCCACATCTTCATACGCGCTGATTTACGTGGTCAAATACAGCTTTTACCTGATCAATTCCCTTAACGGGCTGCGCATCTGGCTTAAACTCAGCAAGGATTAGTCTGCAAGAGCTTCCGCCACTGCCTCGCGGATGTCGTCACCGCGCAGATTGCGCTTGAGGATAGTGCCGTCCGGGCCAAAGAGGATGATGTGCGGAATGCCTTCGATGCCGTAAATGTCCGTGGGAATCTTCTGGGCGTTAACAATCTGATTCCAAACGATTTTCTCTTCCTCGGCCGCTTTGGCGGTGTCTTCGGGTTTGTCCCAGACCGCTACGGAAAGCATGTCGAATTTGTCGCCGTGGAACTCGTCATAGACTGCGCGGAGATTGGGCATTTCGCCCCTGCAGGGACCGCACCAAGAAGCCCAGAAATCTACCAGTACATATTTACCCTTGCCGATGAAGTCGGAGAACTTTACGCCGTCCACTTCAAAGTCGGTGAACATCATGCCTTCGGCGGTTTTCTTTTTGGCTGCAAGGCTTTCCTTGAGGCCATAGACGAAAGCGGAGTCCTTTCCGTGTACCTCGGCCGTAAGCTTTCCAAGCATTTCCTCGATTTCGTCCATTTCGATGGCGCCATAGAGGTTCTTCAGGGCTGCTACGCCAACTTCGTTTGCGGCGTTCTTATCAAAAGCGGCCTTGTTGTAGTCGATATAGGCTGCGAAGGCAGAATCGGCATACTCTTCGAAGGCTTCGGGGGTGGCTTCCAACTGAGCTGCTTTCTCCTTGAATTCGGTCTCGAATTTCTGGTTCCATTCGTTCAGGGCTGCCAGCTCTTTTTCTACATTTTTGGAGCCGCTTTTGCAGCCCACGGCGCAGGCCAGAAGGGCCAGCGTTGCAATCATTAAGTTCTTTTTCATATTGACTTATTGTTATTTGTCTGCAAATATAAGAAAAAGCGGCCGCTCTACGGTCGCTTTTTCCAAAAATCTGCCAAAAAAGGTTTAGCGGCGTTCTCCGCCACGTCCGCCTTCCCTGCGGCCGCCACGGCCACCGCGGCGCTCGCCACGACCGCCTTCACGACGGCCTGCACCGGGAGCGGCGCTGTTGGCTGCGAAGCCTGCGTTGGGGGAAAGGTCCTGCTTGCCGTATTTCTCACCGTTGCAGATCCACACCTTGATACCCATGGTACCCATCTGGGTGTTGGCTACTGCGAGGGCGTAGTCGATATCGGCCCTGAAGGTGTGGAGAGGAGTCCTGCCTTCTTTGAACATTTCGCTGCGGGCGATTTCAGCGCCACCTACGCGGCCGCTGATCTGGACTTTGATGCCTTCTGCACCTACGCGCATTGCAGTTGCGATGGCCATCTTGATGGCGCGGCGATAGCTCACGCGGCCTTCAATCTGACGGGCGATGCTGTCTGCTACGATGGTGGCATCAACTTCCGGACGCTTTACTTCGAAGATGTTGATTTGGACGTCCTTCTTGGTCACCTTCTTGAGTTCTTCCTTAAGCTTGTCAACTTCCTGACCACCTTTGCCGATGATCACGCCCGGACGGGCAGCGTGGATGGTGACGGTGATGAGCTTGAGGGTGCGCTCAATGATGATGCGGGAGAGGCTGGCCTTTGCAAGGCGGCTGCCCAGGTATTTGCGAATCTCGTAGTCTTCGGCGATTTTTTCGGCGTAGTTGCCGCCTACCCAGTTGGAGTCCCAACCACGGGTGATGCCGATACGGTTGCTGATAGGATTGGTTTTCTGACCCATAGTTTATTCCTCCACTGCTTTTTTGACGTCAAGTACGATGGTAACGTGGTTGGAACGCTTGCGGATGCGTCCGGCGCGGCCCTGAGGGCAGGGACGGATGCGTTTGAGGGTGCGTCCTTCGTCAACCATGAGGGTTTTCACGATCACGTTGCCGGCCTCGAGTTCTTTCACCTGATCCTGGTTTTTGGCTTCCCAGTTGGCGATTGCACTCTTCAGGAGTTTCTCCAGACGGGCCGAAGCCTCACGCTTGGAGTAGTGGAGAAGATCCAGGGCATGGTTTACTTCCTGTCCACGGATGGTGTCGCAAACCAGACGCATCTTCCTGGGGGAAGTAGGTACGTCGTTAAGTTTGGCTATAGCGGTTTGTTTCTTGGTCTCTTTCAGGCGCTCGGCCATCAGTCTTTTTCTTTTTCCCATAATGCTTTTCCTTTAAACATTATTTCTTATTGTTGCCTGCGTGGCCTCTGAAAGTTCTCGTGGGAGCGAACTCACCGAGCTTGTGACCTACCATGTTTTCAGTAACATATACCGGAATGAACTTATTGCCGTTATGAACTGCGATGGTGTGGCCTACGAAGTCCGGGGAAATCATGCTGGCACGGGACCAAGTCTTGACAACCTCTTTCTTCTTGCTGCCGTCATTCATAGCAAGAATTCTGTTCTCCAGGGCTTCCTGGATGTACGGTCCTTTTTTAAGTGAACGACTCATAATCTGTTAGTTTATTCCGTTATTTCTTACGTCTTTCAAT
>JAFUVU010000010.1 GCA_017477465.1 Bacteroidales bacterium | reverse complement strand
GCTTACGCATTTCTATCAGTCCATGGGAAGACAGTACTTCGGCCCCGTCTGGGATACGCCTGAGCACAAGGAGAAGATGTACCGCATTGCCCAGATCATGGCCGGAAAGGCCATCTGCATGTGGCCGCAGTCCTACCACGTAAACCTGCCCTATCTCCAGGGAAAGAAATTCCTGGCCGCTGTCAACCTCTTTATCGGAGACCGGATGTAAACCGCCGCCTTGATGGGGGGCACAGGCGACTGGCTGGGATTAATTTGTAAGTGACACATTTCCAGGTCAATACAAAACGGCGCGAGCCAGGCGGCTTAAAATAACGATCCGGCTGGCTTGAAGAGTTTTCTAAATAATTGTAAGCCAGGGCGTTACAAAATAGTACGAGCCACTCGTTTCACTCACAGAAAGATAGGTTCACTGGCTCTTATTGCCCTGTTGCTTTTCTCCTGCAAGGACCCCGATAGCTTGGAGCCTGCCGGGCGGGTGGACGCCGTAAAATAAAAACACTTCGCAAATAAAATTTGCAGAAAAAGGGATAAATAGTTAATTTTGTGGGTTATTTATAGTAATTTATTAACTAAACATACCAATTTTATGGCAACAACTGCTGATCTGAAGAACGGAATGTACATTATGTTCAACGGAAAACCTTGCGTTGTAGTGTACTTCCAGCACGTTAAACCCGGCAAGGGCCCTGCCTTTGTCAAAACCAAACTCCGCAACCTGGAAAACGGCCGCATCCTGGAAAACACCTTCACCGCAGGCGTCAAGTTGGACACCATCAGCGTAGAGCGTCGCCCCTACCAGTTCCTCTATGACGACGGCGAATCCTTCAACTTCATGCACGAAGAGACCTACGAGCAGATCACCCTTCCTCACGAAGTGGTAGAAAATGCCGACCTCATGAAAGAAGGCCAGCGTGTGGAAATGATGTTCCTCACAGAACCCGAAGAGCGCTGCCTCACCTGCGAACTCCCCACTTACGTAACTCTGGAAGTTACCTACAGCGAGCCCGCAGTCAAAGGTAACACCGCATCTACATCGGCCCTCAAGGAAGTCACCCTTGAAACCGGCGCCAAGATCATGGTTCCCCTCTTCATCGAAACAGGCGAGGTCATCACCGTAAACACCACAGACCGTTCCTACGGCCAGCGTGTAAAATAAGCAGCAGCTTTTTAACAAAGAATATGGCCCGGTCCAATTGGAGACCGGGCCATTTTCGTTACATTACGTAGTCCTTGACATCGGCAGTTGAAATTGGATTGCCGCCGAGGATGAGGAGGCGTTCCACTACGTTTCGAAGCTCGCGGATGTTGCCGGGCCAGGAACGCTCCTGGAGCATTTTTACCGCCTCGGGCGAGAACTCGCGGGCCGGGTGGCCGTTTTCTGCGCAGATGCGCTCCGAGAAGTGGCTGATCAGCAGGGGAATGTCCTCCTTCCTTTCGTCCAGTGAAGGGACTTTGAGAACTATTACGCTGAGGCGGTGATAGAGGTCTTCGCGGAAGTTGCCTTTGGCGATTTCTTCCTGGAGGTTCTTGTTGGTGGCGGCGATAACACGCACATCCACAGTTATTTCCTTGTCGCCTCCCACCGGCGTCAGTTTCTTTTCCTGCAGCACGCGCAGCACCTTTGCCTGCGCCGCCAGGGACATGTCGCCAATCTCGTCCAGGAAAATCGTGCCGCCGTCGGCCTGCTCGAATTTGCCTTTGTGGTCCCTTATTGCCGATGTGAACGACCCTTTCTTGTGGCCGAAGAGCTCGCTGTCTATGAGCTCCGGAGGGATGGCCGCGCAGTTCACTTCCACGAAGGGCATCATCGAGCGCTCCGACATCTGGAAGAGGCTTTGGGCAACCAGCTCCTTGCCCGAGCCGTTGGGCCCGGTGATGAGCACGCTGGCACCCGTGGGCGCCACTTTCGCAATCATATCCCTGAGATGGCCGATGGGAGCAGCCTCCCCGACCATTTCCTTGCCGTAAATTTTCTTTTTGAGGATTTTGGTCTCTTTCACAAGCGAGGCCTTGTCCGTAGCGTTTTTAAGGGTAATGAGGATGCGGTTGAGGTCCAGGGGCTTCTCGATGAAGTCGAAGGCTCCTTTTTTGATGCAATCGACAGCCGTTGTGATATCGGCATGGCCGGAGACCATTATTACGGGGGTCTCTATGCCTTCTTCGATTAGTTTTGAGAGCATCTCGGTGCCGTCCATTTCCGGCATTTTGATGTCGCAGAAAATTGCGTCGTATTTTTCCTTTTCCGCCTTTTGCAGGCCCTCGCGGCCGTTTTCGGCCGTTTCTACCTGGTAGCTTTCCATCTCCAGGATTTCCTTGAGGGAGTAACGGATGGCCCTTTCGTCATCTACTATGAGTACTTTCATAAGCACATTTGTTTGTGCAAATATCGTAAAAAAATTCTACATTTGTAATCTTAACAGATGTTACTATGAGCAGCATTCCCAATATCATCATCGCAGTCGATGGCTTCTCCTCTACCGGGAAAAGCACTTTTGCCAAACTCATCGCAGCGGAATTCTCCTTCCTCTATCTGGACAGCGGCGCAATGTACCGCGGCGTCACCCTCGCAGGCCTGGAGGCCGGCTGCATAAAGGATGGAAAAATAGACGAGGATGGCCTCAGGGGCATTATCGGCCCTCTGGAACTGCATTTTCAAAGGGTGGACGGCAACACCAAGCTCTACCTTGGGCAGCGCTGCATAGAAAGCGAAATCCGTGGCTGGGAAGTCTCCCAGTATGTCAGCCCAGTAAGCGCCATCCCCTTCGTGCGTGAATGGGTGGACGAGCGCCTGCACCGCTTCTCGGAAGGCGGTCGCGTAATCATGGACGGCCGCGACATCGGCACAACAGTCTTCCCCAATGCGGAGCTTAAGATTTTCATGACGGCCGATGAGAACGTCCGCGCTCAGCGCCGCTACGACGAGCTGGTAGCAAAAGGCGAAGATACAACCCTGGAAGCCGTCCTGCAGAACCTCAGGGACAGAGACTACAGGGACTCCCACCGTGAAACCTCACCTCTAAGGCAGGCCGAAGACGCCTACGTCCTGGACAACACTCACATGACCCTTCACGAGGAAGTTGTCTGGATGCTTGGCCTGCTGCAGGGTAAGTTCGGCCTTCTGGAATCTCCGGGCCTGTCATGCTAAAAGTAGAGACAGATCCGGGTTCGGGCTTCTGTGGCGGGGTTATCAGGGCCATCACAAAGGCCGAATCCTACCTCAGCAGCCACGAGCGGCTGTACTCCCTCGGCGCAATAGTGCACAACGAGGCGGAGCTCTCCCGCCTGCAGGCGCAAGGGCTAATAACGGTGGCCGACCTAAGCCAAGTCCCCGACGGCGAAACGGTCCTTATCCGCGCCCACGGAGAACCCCCGGAAACCTACAAGGCGGCCGCCGACAGGAATCTGCAAGTCATAGACTGTTCCTGCCCGGTGGTGCTTCAGCTTCAGCGCAGGATAAGGGACGCCTACGCCCGTATTCATGAGCACGGCGCCCATGGCCAAGTAATAATTTTCGGCCGCGTAGGCCATGCCGAGGTGCTGGGCCTTCTGGGCCAGGTGAACGGCGACGCCCTGGTAGTGGAAAACGAAAGCATGCTGGAAGCGGCGCTTCCGGGGCTCGATTTTTCGCAGCCGATGGAAATCTTCTCCCAGACGACCAAAAGCCCTTCGGAATATGACAGGATATGCGAGATACTGCGCAGCCGCGGTGCAAAGCTCACTGTCAACGACACAATCTGCGCCCAAGTGGCCTCGAGGCACGAGCGTCTGGCCGTCTTCGCAAAGGACCACGACATAATAATCTTCGTATCGGGCCGCTCTTCCTCCAACGGCAAAGTCCTAAGCGACCTCTGCGCATCGGTCAACCCCCGCACCTACCTTATCGGCAATGCCCGGGAACTGTCTGCCGACTGGTTCAAAGAAGGCGACAGCGTAGGCGTCTGCGGGGCAACCTCCACGCCGAAATGGCTGCTGGAAAAAGTGGCCGATGTCGTCAGCAAAATCCGCTGAGTAAGAATAAGAAATAATACCCTGCTTCAACGCTCCTGTCGCTACGCGACCCTATTCCGGGCAAATGTCGCTTATGAAGCAGGGTATTATTTTCCCCCTACTCCTTAGGATATTTTACCGTGAAGCATGCTCCGCCAAGAGTAAAGGAGCGGGAATAGGAGATTGAACCGCCGCAGTGCTCGGCGATTCTGCGGCAGATTGCAAGGCCCAGTCCGCTGCCGCTGGTTTTTGTCGTAAAGTCGGGGGTGAAAATCTTGTCCTGGTTCTGCTCCGAGACGCCCGGGCCGTTGTCTTCGACCACAATCTCGTAGAAACCGTCTTCCACCGAATTGCGCACCGACACAAGCATGCGTTTCTCTCCTTCCATGCCCTCAATTGCTTGGATGGCGTTGGTGAGCAGGTTCACCACAACGCGCGTCAGCTGCGGCCTTGGCGCCTTTACAAACGACCCTGGCAGGCCGAAGTATTCCAGCGAGACATCGTCCCTGGAGTCGAACAGGCTAACTTCCTGCTGCACCAGAGCGTCCAGGTCCAGCCTTTCGCTCTTCTGTTCGTACATCTTGGCGAAGGTTGAGAATTGGTCGGCCGAATCGGCAAGAAGGTCAACGTGGTAGAGGACGGTTTGGGCCACTTCGTCGAAGCGCTCCTGCCACTGAGGATTGCCGGTAGCCTTCATACGCATGAGCATCTGGAGCTGCAGCTTGATGGGGGTGAGCGGGTTCTTGAGGTCGTGTGCTACGCGGCGGGCCATATCGGTCCAGGCCTTGTCCCTTTCCACCTGGGCAAGGCGGCGGGAGCTGTCTCCAAGGTCTTTCACCATTCGGTTATAGGCCTGCACCAGAGGGGTGATTTCGTCGTCCTGATCGTATTCCAGCGGCTCCAGGTGGTCAACATCGGTCACGGTCATCTTGCGGCGCAGCTCTGTGATAGGGCGGAACAGCCCGGCCACCACCTCGAAGGTGATGAAACGCGAAATCATCAGCAGAAGGAGGAATATGGTAATGACGGTGGCAATGTGCAGGACCGCCTCCGATTCCATGTCGTGCGTAAGGTCCGTGAAGGGGGACGACACTATCCCCACCATCCGGGCGTCGCTGTTCATGATAGGGGCGTAAAGTGCCCAGTACCTGCGTCTGCCGACGCGCTCGGGATGCATGTAGATGCGCTTGTAGGAGTATCGGATGTTCCTGTAAGCGTCGTCGTTGAGCCTGTGGCCGAGGATCATCCTGTCGTACACCTCAGGGGTGGTGCTCATGACTACGCTGCCGCCGGTGTCGAAGAGCGTGATGTCGCAGCGCAGATTGTTGCCGACGGCCTCCACAGCCTGAATCACCTCCGCAGAGCGGATGCCGTCGGGCCCTTCCACCTGGCGCAGATGCTCCTGCAGCATGGACTGGAGCGTGTTGATGCGGGCGGTCATGATGCTTTGCATATCGGCATTGTTGCGCTTGTACACGAACCATACGCTGAAGCCGGCCATGGCAACCAGCGTGAGAATGAGCGAAACGTAAACGACAAGGCCGATGCGCGCCTGGTAGTAACGCCTGCCAGAGAAGCTCCTCCGGCGGCGAAGGCAAAGAAGCGACAGTGAGAGGAAGGCCAGAATCGACAGCAGGAAGCCTTCTACCACATAGTAGAGCCATTCGGTGCTTTTGCGGGAAATCACTATGCGCTCAGTTTCCGAGACGTTGTGCACAAAGTGGCACCAGCCCTCCATGTCCAGATGCCCGACAGCGTCTTTCAGGCGTCCGGAAATAGCTGTGGGATAGGGATATGCACCCTTGTACTGCACCAGGCGGTCTTCCGAATACTTGGCCCAGGAGTACACGGGCGGGAGGCTCACGCGGCCCGGATCGGCAATTCCGAGGAGGCTAAGGTAACCCCTGTCCTCCCTGTTGTGCTTGGATTCGACGGTGACAAGTATCGAACTGGCGCCCGCATCGCGCACATAATAAGTAAAGATGCCGGTATATGCCGCCCTGCCGCTGCCGATGGTGTTGTAGAAGAAGTGCGAAGCCTCGCCCAGCTGGACGCCGCCGCGGATGCGGTCCTGGAAGAGGGAAGCGGCGCTGCCGTCCTTGCCGGTCATGACTGCGATGTCGTAATCCTGCGAGATTCGGCCCATGTAGGAGCTGATGAGACGGCTGCGGATGAGGTCCGTGCTACCGTCAAGAACCGACAGTGCGCCAATGACGGCATCGGCCTGAATTGCATTCTCGGCGCTGCGGAGCTGGATTTCCAGGCCGATGTCGCGGTCCATCGCCAGGCGGTTGGCCCACACCTGGACGCGCTGCTGCTCTTTGTGGAAGCCGAGGGTGGAAGACGCCACCACAAAATACACGCCCGCCGCTGCCGCATAAATCACGCGAGCAGGCACGGAGAACATATCGTACCTTAGGCCGATTAGAAGGCGAATGTGCGGCGACATCAGCTGTAGCAGCACGGGAACGGCGAGGGCAAGGGCCAGGAAGCTGGCATAGACAAGGCCGGTGTAGGTGCTCAGGAGCGTCACTTTGTACAGCTCAAGCGTGATGCTGGAGTTCACCAGGACGCTCTTGAAAGCAAGGTGCATGTAAATGCAAATGCCCACTGCCGCCGCCAGACACAGGAAAGCCATCAGGGCTTCCAATAGGCGGGACCCGATGCGCCGCACGGCCTTGAGAACAGTCCATCGGACAATATATGCGTCCAAAACAAGCAGGCCGATGGCGATGTTTATCAAAATAACAGCCCCGAGCGAGTAGAGGAGCGATCCGTCGGCATACAGCAGGGGAGAGAATATCTGCGAAGCCTGTCCGAGTGCGTGGCCATAGATATACAGCCACAGGAGAAGCCCCATCTGGGCAAGCGCCACGATGCCTGCGCAAAACAGCGTAGGACGCGCCAGAAGCAGCATCAGCAGTGCCGCCAGCGCCAGCGCAAGTGCAAGCCAGATGAACGCAGAATGCCGCTGCGACGGCTCCGCCAGGCTTTCATCGGCAAGTTTGAAAACGGAGGTGCCGCCTACTGTGACCGGGACGCCGGCGCTGCCCGAAAGAGGGTGGATAGACAGGCGCCTGTCCACTCCCAGCCTGCGGTTTACCCCGTTCAGGGAGCCTGCGCTTAGCTCGTCAACTATCTGAAGGCCTGCGATGACTTTGCAGTCGCCTTGTTGCACCATTTTTTCTAGATACCACTTGGGCCCGTGGTTGACGTATGTCCATGCGTCGGTTACGTTCGACAGGGGAGAGGCGTAGTTGCTGCGGCTGTCGCCAAGCCTTTGCACCAGGGTGAGGGGGCGGATGTCGTCGTTGCGCAGAGGAAACTGGTTTATCCAGCTTTGCAGAGTGTCTTCGTAGTAGCGATAAACCACCATGTCCTCCTGGATGCCGGAATGATCCAGCCATTCCTGCGGGCTGCCTTCCAGAGCCTTCTGCATGTAACCTTCCAGTATGTTCAGGCGCTTTTCAACCTTGGCTCCCAAGTTTTCCGCGGCCGATTCTGTCCTGGACTTTGACTGAGTGCCCAGCATCGAGGCAAGGAATACGATGAAAGCCGCCACCGCGAAGGCGAGCGCAAGCTTCAGCCGTATGTCCCGTATCTTATTCATGGTGATAAGGCTCGCCTTTCAGGATGGTAAAGGCGCGGTATAGCTGCTCTGCAAAAATTGTGCGTACCATCTGGTGCGAGAATGTCATCTTAGAAAGGGAAATAAGCATCCGCGCCTGGCGATAAACGCTTTCGCTGTATCCGTAAGCGCCGCCGATTACGAAAAACAGGTTTTTGGCGCCGCTCGAAAGCTGCTTTTCAATGAAGGATGCAAACTCCAGTGAGCGGTATTCCCGGCCATGTTCGTCCAGAAGGAACATAAGGTCCCCGGGGCCTAAATGCTTGAGGATAAGCTCTCCCTCCTTCTCCTTGATTTGCTGCTGGGTGAGGGCCTGCGTCTTTTTTAGCTCCGGAATTTCCACAAGCTCGAAAGGCACATAATGCCTGAGCCTGGAACAATACAGCTCCAAGCCCTCCCTGACCCACGCAACGTCGGTCTTCCCAACAGTCAATAACTTAATAGTCATACAAGCTTCCCCTTTGTCATTCCGAGCCTGCCGAGGAATCTCCTTCGCAAATGTAACAATTCGGCGCGGAATTTGCAAGTTAAGCATCCCGGAATGCAAAAGCTCCTTCATATCCTCATTTGCGCTGTTATGCTCTTTACCGGCATTTCGGCGCAGGCGCAGGGCAAGCACTTCATAAGCACTCAGCAGTCTTTGCCTCAGTCGCCTGCAGGGGAGTTTTCCGTATTCTCATCCATTTCAAAATACCTCACCCAAGGGGACGCAGCCTCCCTTTCAAGCTGGTTTGCCGACAATCTGGACGTAACCGTAATCTCATCTTCCCGCATCTGTTCAAAAAAACAAGCGGCCGAGATTCTCCGCACCTTCTTCGAGGCCAACACCCCGCGTTCCTTCCATGTAACCCACAAAGCCTCGGAAGCAAACAAGAAGTATCTTATCGGCCTTCTCAATGCAGGCGGGGAACTTTTCCAGGTTACAATTTACGCCACCTCCTCAGGCGGCGACACCTACAAAATCCAACAACTGAACATATCGCGCCAGACCGCCTATTAGCGGCGTTCCGGAAAGAAAGCGTATTCCAAGAACCCTACGCTTCGCTTCGTCCCTCCCACGGCCTATGGGCGGCCACAGGTTCTTGGAATGAGGCAAGCGCTTTCTTTCTGGGTGACTGCAGAAAGTGTTGAAAAAGTATCGGATTTTTTCTATCTTTGTTGCATGAGCCATGTATTAAAAGAAATAACGCCTTTGTCGGCAAAGGACTGCTTCTATATTGTCGAGCGTCATAAAAGTGAGTTTTTATTCCCCCTTCACAGTCACGACGAATATGAACTTAATTTCATCGAAAACGGCCGTGGAGTGCGCCGTGTGGTGGGTGACAGCATAGAAGAGATAGGTGATTATGAGCTCACCCTGGTAGCCGGAAAAGAACTGGAACACGCCTGGGAACAAGGCAATTGCACTGCGCCTGACATAAGGGAGATAACTATCCAGTTTTCGCCCCAGCTGTTCACGGGGGACATGCTGGCCCGCAACCAGTTCGCTTCCATCAAGAATATGTTGGACAAAGCATCCATGGGATTGAATTTTTCAATGTCGGCTATCATGAAAGTATACTCCCGCCTGGATACTCTCGCCAGCATGACAGAACGCTTCGACCAGTTCCTCCACTTTCTCAAGATTCTGTACGACCTCTCCCTTGATACCGAAGCCCGCACCCTCGCCTCTACATCTTTCGCCCACGCGCCGGATCAAGTCGGCAGCCGCAGGATTCAGAAAGTAAAAGAGTATGTGTCAGTTCATTACGCAGAAGACATACGCCTCGAAGAAATGGCTTCCCTCGTGGGTATGGCCCCGTCGGCCTTCAGCCGATTCTTCAAGCAGCACACGGGCCGTAACTGGGTGGATTACCTGATTGACGTCCGCCTTGGAAATGCCGCCCGCATGCTGGTTGACACCGGCACCGGCATTTCAGAAATTTGCTATGCCTGCGGATTTAACAACCTCTCCAATTTCAATAGGACTTTCAAGGCCCGGAGGGGCTATACTCCACGCGATTTCCGCACTCTCTTTACCAAGAATCGCGTGCTTGTATAGTAAGATGTTAAAAAAGTATCATTTTTAGGCATTATACTATTTGTTTGCGCCGACCTGATGCGTTATTTTTGCATCAGTTAATATTTATGTCGGCCAACATAATGAAAATAGCACTCAAAACCGTGGTATGGGCAGCACTCGCCCTTGCCGCCGCGTCATGTTCAAAAGCTCCTTCATTCGTGAGCGTAAAGGACGGACAATTCATCCGTAACGGAAAACCCTACACCTACATCGGCACCAACTTCTGGTATGGTCCTATCCTGGCTTCGGAAGGGCAGGGCGGTGATTATCAGCGCCTTGTCAGGGAGCTTGACACCCTTAAGGCAATCGGCCTCACCAATCTCCGCGTCCTTGTGGGCGGCGACGGTCCCGACGGCGTCTTCTCCCGCGTGGACCCTACGCTCCAGAAAGCACCGGGCGTGTACAACGACACTCTCCTCGTCGGCCTGGACCGTTTCCTCTCAGAGCTTGGCAAACGTGACATGCAGGCCGTGCTTTATCTGAACAACTCCTGGGAATGGAGCGGCGGCTACGGCCAGTACCTCGAATGGGCCACCGGTGAAAAGGCGCTCATCCCTCTTGTGGACGGCTACTGGCCCTTCATGCAGCAGATGCGTAAGTTCCAGACCTGCAAACCGGCCCAGGAACTCTTTTATAATCACGTGCGCGCGATAGTCGGCCGTACAAATACCGTCACCGGCAAGCCTTACAAAGACGATCCGGCCATCTTCGCCTGGCAAATCGGCAACGAGCCCCGCTGCTTCTCCGACGAACCCGAAATCCGCGACGGCTTCATAGCCTGGATGAGCGAGACAGCCCGCATAATCAAGGAACTGGATCCCAACCACCTTCTGTCCACCGGCAACGAAGGCCACATGGGCAGCGAGCAGGATTGGTCTCTCGTAGAGCGCATAAACACCATCCCCGGCGTGGACTACATGACCATCCATATCTGGCCCTACAACTGGGGCTGGGCAAAGGCCGATTCGCTGGTAGAAGACCTTCCGGAGGCAATTTCAAAGACTGCCGATTATATCGCCGGCCACGTAGAGCTTGCACGCCGTCTGGGCCAACCTCTCGTATGCGAAGAGTTCGGCTTCCCGCGCGACGGCTTCTCCCCTGAAAGGGAGGCTTCCACAAAAGGCCGCGACGCCTATTATTCATATATGTTCTCCCAGGTGGGCACTCAGCTCCAGGGCCTCAATTTCTGGGGCTGGAGCGGCTTTGCCGAGCCCCGTAGCGCCCAGTGGGAAAAAGGCGACGATTACACCGGCGACCCGGCCCAGGAGGCCCAGGGCCTCAACGGTGTCTATGTCACGGACTACACCGTGGACATAATCCAGGATGCCATCAACAATCTTAACCAACAATAATTTATTAACCAAAAACAAGTAGCATGAAACAAAAATTTGTGACCTTCATGCTGGCGCTCCTCGCCACCGCGGCCCTGTTCGCACAGAACAAGGTCACCGGTACCGTCACCGACGATATCGGCCCGGTTATCGGAGCCTCTGTCATGGAGAAGGGCACCTCCAACGGTGCCATCACAGACCTTGATGGAAAGTATGTGATCACGGTGAAGCCCGGCGCTACGCTCGTGTTCTCTTCCATCGGCTATGCAAGTCAGGAAATCGTTGTCGGTCAGCAAAAGACCATCGACGTCCACCTGAGCGAAGACGCCGAATTCCTCGACGAAGTTGTCGTCGTGGGTTATGGTACTGTCAAGAAGAGGGATCTCACCGGTTCCGTCGCATCTGTAGGCGGCGAGAAACTGCGCGAGACCATCGCCTCCAACGTGGACCAGATGCTCCAGGGCAAGGTCTCCGGTGTGCAGATTACCCAGAACTCGGGTGCTCCGGGTGGTGCCAGCTCAATCCGTGTGCGTGGTGCCAGCTCCATCAACAACACCAACGAGCCCCTGTACATCGTGGACGGCATTCCGTTCTCCGGTGCCGGTAACCAAATCGGCGGTTTCGACTGGGCCGGTGGTACCAATGGTCAGAACGTGGTGAACCCCCTGTCCACTATCTCACCTACCGATATCGTCAGCATCGATGTTCTCAAAGATGCATCGGCAACGGCTATTTATGGTGCCAATGGTGCCAATGGCGTTATCATCATAACCACAAAACGTGGTAAGGCCGGTCAGACAAACCTCTCGTATGACGGTTATGTCACTGTCCAGAAGATTACCCACAAGCTTCCCATGATGAATCTGCGTCAGTATGCCGATTATCAGACAGGCCTTTATGACGAGCTGAACCAAAGCGTCAGCGAAATCTTCAAGGATCCGGAGCTTCTGGGTGCAGGTACCGACTGGCAGGACGCCGTGTTCCGCACAGCCCTTGCGCATTCCCACTCGATTAACGTAACAGGTGGTACCGAAAAGCTCAGAGTCGCTGCCAGTGCAGGTTATACCAACCAGGACGGTGTTATCATAGGCTCCTCATTCACCCGCTACAACGGCCGTATCAATGTAGATGCTGACATCAAGGACTGGCTCCACGCCGGCGCGTCATTGGCCTATACTCACACTGACGAGGTTATCACCAACAACGACGGTACGGACGGTGTTATCCTCCAGGCCCTCACCATGATGCCCAGCATTCCAATCTATGACTTCGACGGCAACTGGGCTGGCCCGGACACTGTGTACGGTTCATCCAACTGGAACCCCGTCTGGCTTGCTCAGATGAAGAGCAATGACTACAAACGTAACCGCAGCATGGGTAGCATCTATCTGAGCATAGACCCCATCAAGAACCTGAATATCCGCACGGAATTCAACTTCGACCTAAGTACATGACAAAAAATCAAACACATTGATTTTGGTTGGTCTGAACGGATTGAGGAGAGTGTCTGCGATGAAGTTCAGACCGTACTTGACAAGGCTGATGGCACGCCTCCCATTGTTGAGTATCCTGATGGCCTTG
>JAFUVU010000009.1 GCA_017477465.1 Bacteroidales bacterium | reverse complement strand
TGTTTGTAACTGATCTTGTTCTCGTCGCAGTAGGCAATCACCTGGGCGACTTCTTCCTTTGTCATCATGGCTTTTAGTCTTTGATGCAAAGGTAGCCACTACCGGGCAGCCTTAATAGACGTCGTTTATCGGAGGCTTACGGTCCCACAACGTCGTCAGCCCTTCTTCATCGCCACTATAGGCACGTACCTGCCCCACTCCCTGCTCCAAGAAGTGACGCACCACCGCCTCTGTTATTAATCGTGTGCCTCCAATAAGGAGGATGACTTTGTTATTGAATGTTGACATAAGGTATTAATTCCAAGTTTCAATAGACTCAATTATTGAACTCTGGTTCTGGCAGGCAGTATCGAACTGCAAACATACGTTTCACCTGTGCTGCCAGAAATCCTTTTATTAGATATGCTCTTCGACTCCACGGAAATGCACATTCAGCTCGTGCAGGTGCTCAAGCAGCGTTCCGAGCGGTGTGCCTTCTGTCATCTTGGCGAAGGCGTTGACGTCCTTGGGAAAGCACTTGCCACCGTAGCCGAACTTGCCGTCGGGACCGGGGACATAAGTGTGTGTATCGTTGATGTAGCCGGAGAGAAGGATGCCTGTGTGCACCTTGCGCCAATCGGCCCCCATCTGTTCGCAATACTCGCGGCAGGCGTTGAAGTAAGTCACTTTGTAGGCGCCAAAGACATTGTGCATATATTTGGTGAGCTCGGCCTCAAGCGGGGTCATGACGGTGAACTTCTTGCCGACGAAGATCTTGGTGAGCAGTTCCTGTGCTCCGGTGAATACCATGGTCTGCTTGCGGAAATCCTCCAGGAAAGTACGCTCGGTCAGGAACTCTGGCATGTAGCATACCTGATGTTTGGTCTCACGCGAGAGCATCTCACTGGTTCCGGGGAGGATGGTGGTGCGAACGAACACGGGAACGTCGGGCAGGTTGGTGATGAGCTCCTTCATCAGCGTGAGGTCCTGCGTACCGTCGTCCTCAGTGGGCACGTGAATCTGCAAGAAGGCAATGTCAATCTTGCTCAAGTCATCGAAGTACCCCTTGGGAGGGTCGCTGATGAACAGTTTGCACTCAGGGTTGTTATGTTCCAACCAATCTTTCAAGGCTCCGCCTACGAAGCCACATCCAATAATTCCAACGTTAATCATTTGTATTTGAATATTTTAATTTGTTATTGTTTATTTCGTTTTTCTGGGGACACTGATGACTCAGCTACCGGTTTCAGGTTCCACGTTTCAGGTTTCAAGTCACGCAGATAGCCTATACCCTGCTTCTACCCTGCTTACAGGCTCCTTAACTTATGGTTCACGGTTAAGGGTTCATGGTTAAGGGTCAACTTTTGGTTAATGGTTCGCTGCGTTGGCCCTTTGTTGTTGGCATTTATAACTTGTGATACGCTTCGCGTAGAAATCAATCGAAAATCAAATTCAGATCAGTCAAAAACCATTCAACGACTTTGTTCAACACCAGTTCCCAGGAATGGGCCGTTTACAGGGCGTTAATGTCTGATAGAAGAATTGAGTATTCTATCCTACAGACTCTAATAACCGCTTAAAATTGTTATAGATGACTTTATTTTCAACTCCAATTGTTTCCAGTAACTTTGGGATACTACACCTGTCATTGTAAGGAGCATCAGTTTCCGTCAACAGTCTGTAACGAGGAATTGCATCAATAATTTGCCGTCCTTTTTGGGAGTAACACATCGCTTCGTTCACCGAGAAATAGTAACCTTGCTCCAATATTGCGGGTATCAAGCTGACAGGACCACTGTACCAATGGAAGATTACATTGGGAATCTCATATTCGCATAATAGGGCTAACAATTCTTTTTCTGCCCTTCTGGAATGGACACTTACTATTTTGCGCTTATTCCGAATAGCAATGAGCAATTCTCTCAGGACATCTATCTGGCCGTCTTTTGTGGCATAACCTTCTTTGGAAAAGTCAAGCCCTATTTCTCCAATATATGATGTATTCCCTAAAAACCGTTTAAAACCGTTTACCTCGTTTTTGTTCTCAGCCGCCAATAAAGGATGCAATCCCAATGCTAAACGAATGTGTTTATATTGCCTAACATGAGAGAAACCCATCGCAAAATGCGAAGGAAGATTTGTCATTCCTATCACTATTTCCCCAGCTTTCTCTCGCTCGTTAATGTATGCCTCAGGATTGGGCATCATATCGAAATGACAATGTGTGTCGATAATCATATCAGACCAACATAACGTTTTACTTCATCGCAATTCTCTTGCGCCAGTATCATTGCTTTCAATTCTTCTCTTGTAGCCTTCACCAATCGGACATACTGTTCAAAGGTGTCTAATCTTCCAAGACCTGCAATTCTCAATTCTTTACGGATATCTTCATCTGTAAGGTCGGCACGAAGAAAGTTTAACATGGCAAAGAAATCGTCGGAACGCGCTCCATTATCTTGGAACAACTGCGCCAAAGTGTCACCGTATGTAGTAGCGTCAAGGTATCCTATCAATGCAGCCTTTCGATACATACAAGGCATACATCTTCCACAATGTGACGCAGAAGAATCTGTCATATGTTGCTTCATATTCCTCTTACCACAGGAGTTAGTGCGATTGACGGAGGCAATCAACAAAGCCTGGTCTTTACATTCGCGAACCATTGTTCCTTTAGTCTTAAACTCATACGGATTCTCAATATCCATCGGAGTTCCCAAAGAGGCAAATAATGCCTTCAATGCGTTTATAAAAAGCACATGAGTAGTTCTTGTACTACAAGCGGCTCTTCTTGAAGGCGACAGGGGGTAATTCAAAGATACAGAGCCGTTTTCCGGCACAACAAGCTTAATCTGCTTATACGAAGCGATTAATGAGGCTATTGTTATAAAAACAAAAGACCTTGAACGGCAAGTCTTCTCATTGGATGTCGCAGGGAAAATAGCGACCGACGGCAGATGATAGTAATCTTCTGAATATGGCTGCAATGCACATAGTGATACATTCTGATCTTCCAGAGGCCCTCTCATTTTATGATCATAGTGTGAGATAAGGCACAACTTACCGTTATGAGGACCAGCAAGATAATCTATAGCCCCTATGAAAGAATCCATACCTCCTGAGAACAAGTTGACTTGACCGAAATCACAAGCCATCTCAGGCAGATTAGATACTTGAATAGCCGGCGGATCAGTATATTCATAATCAATGTCCCAAATGTCGCCAGTTAGAAAAGACAGCATAGCATCTATCCTTTCCTTATTTCTTGTAAAGAGTTCCGAGTTGGGCGACTTAACGGTGACATCAAGTTTTCTAGACCACCCATCTATGGAACTTGTATGCCTGCTAATAGCTCTATCAATGCCATAAGCTATAGAAGCCAGATAGAACAAATCGACTAGATAAGATGGTATTTTATCCACAAAAAAGGACAGATTGCACATATCTATATCCACACTGGTATCTATGCCAGTGTCTGACCGGGATTCAATTTTTAACCGAGCCCCGTTTAAGACGTACTGATTAATTGTTATTCTCATCTGGTACGTATATGCTTATTATCCTGTTAAACTCGTGTTCAAGCAAATCTTTTCCTGACTGCCTTTTCCAGTCTATCGACATAGATTGCTGATCTGGGGGAAGAGCTTTAACATCCTCGCGTATTTGATCTTTTATCTTTGACATCAAGCGCAATGCCTTTTCCTGTCCATATTTTCGCTCCAACTTTTCAAACACGGAGGTCGAAAGATGGTTATAAATGTAGTCCGCAAAGAAAATGTCAATAATCTCTATCATTTCACCGGGCGCAAGTAAGCCCCGGAGCTTTTCATCGAATTTGGACAGGTCATCCCCTAATCTATTCCTTAGGAGGTCATTTAGGCTTTCTAGTGCAGCACTTGCAGCAGTACTGTCGATAGTATTTAACGATTCCTTCGAGAACTCAAGTATCGTCGTTACAACTTCTTGAGGAGTTTTGTCTTCAAGCCGCCCTTCCCCTTTATCTTCAAGCCAGCGAACCAGACCGACCTCAGCAATTTCAACAATACGATTGACGAAATTGCTGATGAACGCATAGCCACTATGCCCAAATGCCAACGACCGTCCTGATACTACCGCCTTTTTCCCACCAGCAGCACGAACCGCGTGGCTTACAGACTTACGTAAATTGTTATCTAACTGGGTATTTAACCTCCTCCTTCGCCTTTCAATTGTTTTCTTCCTTTGATCAGTCGGAGTTGTTTGAGGGGCTGGTTCTTGGTCTGAAGAACTATCTTCTTCTAGTTCCTGTTCTTCCTGGTCAAGTTCTTCTTCCTTCGCCTCGCTTGCAGCCAGACTCATCAAAGCAGCCGTCATCTTTCCCCAATTAGGCTGTCCGGAAACAGAAGCTTTATATTTCTGTGATGTTCCCATACTATTTCATTGCTCTAGATATCTCAGTATCTCCTTTAAATAAATTCTGGAAAGCAGTATCTTGTGAATGATTCTTTTTAATTTTCTTGAACTTAGCCCCCATTGATCCCGGTATATCATCGATAGTCACTCTACTCAACAAGGACTTAAATGATGTGTAAGCATTTGGCAAGTCTCCATCCACACAAAAGAAATAGACATTGTACCCGCTCTTATGTGAGGGATCTGACAATATCTTCTTGTCAAGCAACTTAAAGAAATCAGTATAATCACCGCCTGTCAACGCCTTTATCCTAGGGATAAAACTTTGTTCTATCATATTGTCTGTGGTAGCATCGGCCAACACAGCTGAAATCAGATCTCTTACAGCCTGTGAAGTCAAGGTTAATCCTGTCATTGCACTGCCGTATGAAGCCCGTGTGGCCCAGAACAATGTTTTCATATCCACTTCACTGAATTTGGGCTCTTGAGCCATCAGATTTCTCATCGAAGGGGTATCCCATGCCTTTAGCTCTCCATCGTATTTGGCGTCTTTCTTCACAGCAAGAGCCTCCAAATCTTCGACGTGCTTATCATCTTGCATTTTTTGCCAACCATATAATTGCTGAAACAGTTTATCGTCGGTACGCTCTATTACCATCAATTTCAGCAGAGCAAGTCTTGTCTTCTGGTCAGCAAACCCTCCAACCTCTAATAGATTTGTCCGCAACTCATAGGCGTTAAGAAATCGCTTAATAAGCCGAGGATTGCCATCCATACTACTTGCGATAATATCAGACACAGGAGCCATAAAACTGACAAGTGGAAAGATCTTCTGCTTAATCTCTTCGCTCTTTATCAGTGGAGATATATTCTCCCAATCGAAAATACTGTTTTTCTTCTCGGTGATAAACTCTTGGAACTTCAACCTCAGTTCTTCAAATTCATCTTTATTAAGACACGACTTACACAACAGCATATTGATATAAGTCTCAACCTCCATTGAAGAAAGACGAGGAAGATTATATGGCACTTGGATTAGCTTTTCCAAATAGTCTTTGCCAAGGTTGTGCTTCTCTTCGGATGTCCGATTTCCCAACGAGGTAGTATATACAGAATACACTGCGTCAGAAATAATAGCCTCATCAGCTGCTATGACAAATGCCGTTTTGCCCACATTCAGGAACAACTTTATTGCCTCAAGATTCTCGACAATTCGCTGAGGGCTGCACCGGTCTAAGTCATCGATTAACACGACTAAACGTTTTTTGCCAGTGGCATCTATCAACTCCGAAAAACTATCACGGAATTCTCTAACGGAAGAGTAATCTGGCTCAGCAGGACTGGTTTTGAATATATCCTCCAAGAATTTTACGCCCTCGTCTCCTGTTACCTTCTCCACAAGCGTGTCCTTGTTTTCTCGCAGTTTTCCCAAAAGAAAAGGGATTAAAGAGAAACCACCAGTAGCATAAGCCGCGACTCCCGGGATGACGAGATTTGTGGCTCCCCACTTCAGTGCACGAAGCCATTTGATGGACTTGAAGACCTTCTTCGCCTTTTCTTTAACATTATCCTTTACTTCACTCGCTAAAGACTTATGGTCAACAAGCTGAGTTGTTATCTCTTGCATCAATGCCGACTTGGCATCATCATACCCTTCAAACACCCAACCGTCAAAGTAGATAACAATAGTGTCCTCCTTAAACGGTTTGTCCTCCAAATCGCTCTTCAGAATCTTAAGGATACTCGACTTTCCACTACCCCAATCACCAAAAAGGCCAAATGTCACTGGCAAATTCGCATCATTTGTGATTACACTGCGCACCAACTTCTCGTGTACCACAAAACCAAGAAAATCCTTATCTGTCTCGTTATCGTGCCACATAACGTAAATATTTAAAACTTTAGCGGTTCCTTCTTGGTCTGCTCCCTCTTTGTCGCTACTTTGAATTTGTTCACATCCTCTATGTCGCAAGTGCCGAGGAATAAGCCATCGCTCATACGGAACACCTCCAAATGGACAGAGCCATTTTTGTGCAGATTATCCACATACCAATATTCGTCTTTTCCAATCCGCTCATAAACCGTACGCCCTTGAACCTTATGGTTCGTTTTCGCAAATTGAGTAGAATCTACAAGTACGGTCTGCATATCATCCACACGCAAAAACTTGGAACGGTCATACTTCAAAGCAACTCCTTTTCCCGAAAGGAAATCAAACACGTCTGCCGTAGTCGTAGCATGGGGGACGTCCATCCCTATTCCATCCTTTTCGATGTTCATGGTCGTGCCTACATAGTCAGTGCCCGGCAAACTGACGAGCATAGCTGCCGAACCTTTTTCTGCTGATTCTCTCGCCTCCGCTACGCTCGTCCCGTTGACTGGTTGCTTTCTATACAGATAGAGTGCGTCAGAATGTTGAACCGAACTGGCTTTATCCCAATATTTCCCCTTGTCAAGTATTTCCTTGAATTTCATAAACAGGTCGTGGTCTGTCTTGTCGAGTTGTGCCAAAGTGAGGCCACTCCCTGCACAAACCTGTTTCGAAAAGATTGCACTGGAGGTAAGTACTGACACCTCCACGCTCTGGTTGCTTACCAAGGTATTGATGACTGCAAGAAGGTTGTTGATAGCTTCGGCAACACGATCACACAACTGGCCTTGCAACGATTCCTCATTGATGTAAACCGTGATCTTCATATCTTATATTCCCAGCAACACGTTCAAGTCTTTCTCCGCCTGGTCAAAGAAGTTTGTGGGCCAATGATCCAATTTGCCATTTCCTTCAATGGTTATCGTCTCAAAATAATCCTTCAACTCTCTATCAAAATACTTTACGTTGATGTCGCTGGCTTTCATACTCTCTTGCACCACCATAACACGCAATGCATTGAGGATATGCTCCGAATGTGTCTCAATAAAGACCTGAACGCCGCGATTTGCCACTAAGCCAAGAAACTTTGTAATCATTGACTGCGCAGACGGATGAAGATGAGCCTCTGGGTTCTCCACGATGAGAATAGTGCCCTTTTCGGCCGTGAGGCCTGCTATAAGAATAGGAAGAGCATAACTGTAGCCAAAACCGACATTTGTAGGCTTGAACACAGCCTTTCCACCTTTTTGTTCCGTACTTATACCCAAGGCATAAATGTTAGCCGCCTCAATATAGTTAACCGTGACAGACGAGGGGCCAAACATTCTTGTCATCCAAAAATTAAGAATATCATTGACAGTTGGAGACAATTCATCTTCATCTATATCATAGAAGATATCTTTCATCCCTTCTATGATGTTATCATCAACTTTGTCATACTGACGCTCATATAGCATCTGGATAGTATGTTCACCTCGTTTGTCAATCCAATCATCTGACGATGGAGAGAAACTCATTTTAGGTCCTATGCGTTCTGCTGAAATATAGATGACATCCTCAAAGGGTAATAACACTTTGTTATTATTGGCAGTTTGGGGTATAAGGTCGTGAAAGTTGGTATTATCATCAACATCTACAGAGACTTGTTGGCTTCCTTCACTCTCAAACTTTTGGATGTCAAGAGACTGGTTATTTTCTCCTGCAATACCCAATGTATAAACATAACGGTTCTCCTCGTCTTGGAATCCAAAGCGTATGGGCTTGGTGATACTAGCATCCACGTGCTTCACGTCAGCAGCATTACCAAGGTCGACAAAACTTCCCGACAGAAAAACCTGACGTGACGACCGGCTTCTGAGTAATGTTTGCTTAAAGAGCAATAGGGGTTGTAGCATAGAGGACTTACCGCGTCCATTGACACCCGTAAGCAGATTGATTTTTTTCAAACCAGAAAACCTTGTTTCTTTCCCAAACAGTTTGAAATTATCCAATAACAGTTCGCTTATCATATCACATCGAATATTTGTTTGGCCAAATTAAATCTTGTAGCCACCTTGGATGGTGAACCGGTGGAGTTTCTGACTGCATCAAGATACACCGGATCTTTAAGTAGCGTCCGGAAAGACTGACGCATTAAATTGTTGTCAATGGTCTGACCAAGTTCTGCTTTCTTATAAAAAACATAATAGATGGTTTCCATCACAGCTATGTTTATCCTTCCTCGGGTATAGTCTGATGGGATACGAAAGTTGGAAGTCCCGAACACACGCAGAGTCTGTTCCATAATGTTCAGGAAACGTTTCTTCATATCCTCCACTTCTACAAGACTTGCCTTGTTGATTTTTCGCATTGCGCGTTCAAGGAAATCATCCATCGAACGGAAATAAGTTTTCTGATAGTCAAGAATAGTAAAAGCAATACACCGTAATGCGGCTTCCCTGTCTTTCATTCGCTTCGCCGATATACCATAATCAATCGCCTTCTTGAAAACCTGTTCACCAGACAACTCCTTTAAGAGTCTGGTAGAATGGCCTATAAAGATACAGTTGCGTATCTCCTGACGCTCCAGCTTGGTCCCTCCAGTATTGATACGATTGAAAATGTCATAAACAATTGACATCGGAGTGTCCTTGGAGATGACATAAAAGAGTAGTTGCCTGTCCTCAACCCTTGTAATAAGATTCGCAAGCCGGTCATCATTGCGCATCTCCGAACAGGTGTACCCATTCACCTTACTCAAGGCATTAAGTCCGGTGAGCCGCAATTTGTCTTTTAAAAAGTCCCTCAATGCGAGCGTGCGCTGCAAGCCGTCAACCACAACCAAGCGTCCTTGGGCGTCTTTCTTCATATAGAAAGCTGGGATAGGTATCTCCAGCATAGTTGATTCTATCAACTGGCTCTTCTGTTCTATCGTCCAAACTTCATTACGCTGAAAGTCCGGGTTCATTACAATCTTTTCCCCGTCCACCTTGCGAATATATTCAAACACAGAGAATTTGTCATCTTTGATGTCAATCGTGTCCTCTATGTCTATAGGGTATATTCCATCCTTCGCATCTTCATCATACTCAATTTCACCATCGTTTAGAACATATCTACCTTGCTCTACACGAACGATACCGAGTCGTTCCATCCACGCAACACGAACCCTTGTATCCTGCTCGGAGTAATAAGCAGAAAGATTAGTTATTAAATCTGAGATACAAATACCATCTTTTCCTATGGCACCTAAGATAGCTTCTATCGGCTGTGATGAACCAATCCACTTCCAGAAGGCATTCTGTGCCACTTCTTTCTCGTTCGAGGCCATTGCAAGGAAAGAAGCTTCCACGGCATAGTTATCGCCGTTTAATACAACAGCATTCTCTTTTACCCAAAAAGTGGCATAACTATCCCCTTCCCAATCTCCTATTGGGGATCCACCCATTTTTCGTAGCGTATTGAGAAGACGGTCAATGTCAGGCACGTATGGAAAATGATCAGTCATATCTTTGTCATTTAATCATTTTGCAAAATTACGACTTTTCTCTCAGATAGCAGGGATACAGACCCATCATTCACATTTATTTCTTTTAGACATCCAGCATGTTTTTGTTTCTCCCTTCCCTGCCCGCACCGCGGGTCATTCGCTCCTCTAGCCCCGTCGGGCTCGTCTTTACTTCGTCTTCTTCCTCCTCGTTCAGTAGTCCGCGACTATCGCCGTGGTGGTGAGCTCGCCTAGGCTCGCTGAGTTTTCTCCCATCCCCACAAAAACACCAAAGGAGGATCTAAGGAACAAAACGGATCAAGGGGCGAGACCCTCTGCCCCGCACTCATACTACTTGATGTAATCCCCAACCGTTTCCGGCCTAATTATTCGTCAGCGAAATCTTGTAACAGTTGGTAAACCATATCCTTCTTCCATTCCTTGGAGCGGTGCATACGGAGTATCCGCTCCATCCGCCAAATCACCCGCCGGTCTTCCGATACCTGGTCGTTCAAACTGTCGAAAAGTGACCCGAGATAAACCACATTCTGGGAATGAATGTGCAACAACTTCTCGTCGAAAGCCCCCGGCGTTCCATAGAAGTCGGCAGAAATCCGGTCATACGGGAACACTTGCACTTCGTCAAGAACTGTATAGGTATCCACCCTCCCGTTCCATACCCCACCGACCACCTCTGCATCGGGATCCAACGGGGACAATCTGTCTATCAGTTCCTTAACTGTCATCTCTACTCCCCAAACATATCCCCCACATACTCCTGCACCTCTTCCAGGTCGAACCAAGCGGGATCGAAGTCTTCGTCAAGCAGGCGTTCGGCCCTTGCGCCGAATTCGCTTTTCAGGCGCTTATTGTCGCCAGAAAGCAACAATTCCACCATACGGCTGTAGATCCAGGGGCCGCCGATATCTTCGGGCGGGCAGGCCCCCTTGCCTCCGAGGACACGGATGGCGTGGTCGGACGGGTCGGCCGCTTCCATCTTCTGGAGCGTGATCTTGTGGACCCAGCCGTCGCCGAAGTCATATTCGTAGGTGAACTTGCTCCCCACTTTTTCCAGCAGGTCGCCCACGGCGAGATCCCATTCTTCACCTTCTTCGATGTTGCGCTCCTTTGTGCGGAATGCGTGCAGATGCGCATTCTCCCAGCCCATCACGGTCTGGATCAGTTCATGGAAACTGTCCAGCAGCATATTGGATGGCACCTCCACCTTGCGCCACACGGGCGGCTTCACGTTTGCCAGCTCGATTCGCAGCGTCAGGCGGAACACCTCCTCATCGGCCCGGAAATCCACACTGCCGACCCAATCGTCATCCTCTTCATCTTCATCATCGTCCCAATCCTCATCCTGCGCCGCAACGCCGAAAGGATTCGTCCCCCAAGTATAGTTTCCCTTTCCCAAATTGGCATCTAGAACCGGCTTCAAACGCTCCAGTTCCTGATAACTATTGCACACCAGATGGTGCTTCCCGTTTAGGCCGAACTCATACTCAATGATGGGAAACCTTTCATCCTCATCGTCTTCCAGCAGGTAGCGGGCCACCGCGAAATCCTTGTGCGGTGCCAGACCGGCCTCAGCCGCATACTCCACGGCGCCGAACACCCAGTTGTGGAGCACCTCGTAAGGCACTTCCTCCAAATGCTGGGCGGGGTTCCCAAGCAACCGGTCCATAAAGTCCTCGTAATCACTTTCTTCCATCCGGGCCACATAGAACGCATCCCGGACACCCCTGCACCAAGCATCAATCAAAAAGGCGCCAATCGTCCTCTTCCCGCCTGTATGCTGCCGCACAATCACGGCCTGCCCTTCGCCCAGTTCCTTGATGGACTCCAGGTCCAGATAACACTTTTCCACGGGGATGCTCCGTCCCCGCTCCCGGATGAACCGCTCAGGCGAGAGCTGCTGCGGCTGCTGTGGTTTGGATTTTTTCGCCATGGCTGTAACAAAACAATCGACAAATCAAAGGATTAAACGTTTATCTGCATTTTAGTGCGCAAGGCATTGACTGTCAATCGTCCACCTCCCACAAGAGAATAATAACATTATTGTTAAACGCGCGATAAACAACTGATTTTCAACAAGATAAAAATAAAAGTTTATTATTTAGCAGCAAACTTTCTTTTCTCCAACTTGCCAGCCTAAAACATGTTTGAATTATGAGACCCAATCTTTCCCTTGCGGCAGCATCCGCCACCATGCTCCTCGCAGCATCCTGCTCCATCAAGGAGGACCGAATCCAATGCCATCAACGTCCCGGCCGTCCCCTTCAAACGCAACCGCGCCACCTTCCTCACCGGAGAATGCTATTCCGCCTCCAGCTCAGCATCCTTTTCCGCTGAAACAGAATTTCTGACGGATTTGAAGCTCACCTTCTAATAATTCTCCGCCTTCAGCTGGAAGTATGCCTTCGGATGGTCACACACCGGGCAAACTTCCGGCGCATTGGGGCCAATTACGATATGCCCGCAGTTGGAGCATTGCCAAATGGCGTCGCCGTCGCGGGAGAAGACGAGGCCGCCTTCGATGTTGGCAAGAAGCTTGCGATAGCGGGCTTCGTGCTCCTTTTCGATGGCGCCGACCATGCGGAATTTAGCGGCAATCTCGGTGAAGCCTTCGGCATCGGCCTCGGCGGCCATGCGGTCGTACATGTCGGTCCATTCGAAGTTTTCACCGTCGGCAGCGGCGGCAAGGTTCTCGGTAGTTGAAGGCACGCCGCCGTGGAGGTATTTGAACCATATCTCGGCATGTTCTTTTTCGTTGGCGGCAGTCTCTTCGAAGATCTTGGAGATTTGAACATAGCCCTCCTTCTTAGCCTTGGAGGCAAAGAAAGTGTACTTGTTACGTGCCATGGATTCTCCTGCGAATGCTTCCAGGAGGTTCTTTTCTGTTTTAGTTCCTTTGAGATTCATATTGTTTGAGTTTTATCGTCCTTTATACATGTCATCGTAGTACTTTTGATAGTCACCGCTGGTGACGTTGTCCATCCAGTCTTGATTGTCAAGATACCAACGGACAGTCTTTTCAATGCCTTCTTCAAACTGCAAGGAAGGTTCCCAGCCAAGCTCGCGCTGCAGCTTCGAAGAGTCAATCGCATAGCGGAGGTCATGTCCAGCCCTGTCAGTAACATAAGTAATCAAGTCCATATCAACACCTTCAGGCCGACCAAGAAGCCGGTCAACAGTATTGATAAGCACCTTAATAATATCAATGTTCTTCCATTCATTGAATCCGCCGATATTATAAGTCTCGCCGATGCTACCCTCATGGAAAATAAGGTCGATGGCGCGGGCATGATCCTCCACATAGAGCCAATCCCGCACATTCTCCCCCTTCCCATAAACAGGCAGAGGCCGACGATGACGTATATTATTGATAAACAGAGGAATCAACTTCTCCGGGAACTGATAAGGGCCGTAGTTGTTGGAGCAATTAGTGACGATGGTAGGCATCCCGTAAGTATCATGGTATGCACGCACAAAATGATCCGACGAAGCCTTAGCAGCAGAATACGGAGAATGCGGCTGATACTTCAAATCCTCCGTAAAGAACTTCGTGCCATAAGCCAAATGATGCTTCCCGGAAGAAGCCTTAGTGCTAAACGGCGGCTCAATCCCCTCAGGCTCAGTCATTTCCAGAGCTCCATACACTTCATCAGTCGAAATATGATAGAAGCGTTTGCCTTCGTATTTTTCCGGCAAACTTTCCCAATATGTCTTCGCAGCCTGTAGCATGGATAGCGTACCCATCACATTAGTTTGCGCAAACGTGAACGGGTCTTTAATGGAACGGTCGACATGACTTTCGGCAGCAAGATGGATTATACCATCAACTTTCTCTTCCTGCATCAATTTGTAGACAGCTTCAAAGTCACATATATCCATCTTGACAAACCTGTAATTAGGTTTATCTTCAATGTCCTTCAGGTTTGCAAGATTACCAGCATATGTTAGTTTGTCCAGATTGATAATCCGATACTCCGGATACTTATTTACAAACAGCCGCACAACGTGACTGCCGATGAATCCGGCCCCGCCGGTAATAATGATGCTTCTTTTCATATCTGACATAGGGATTGTATTTTGTTATTATCCTTTATCCGTAATACTCCTTATACCACTCCGCAAATTTCCGCAGCCCTTCCCTGAGCGTAATCTTGGGCGTGAATCCAAAGTCCCTTTCCAAGGCCGATGCATCCGCATAAGTAGTAGGCACATCGCCAGGCTGCATAGGGACCAGCTCCTTGTGCGCTTCAAAGTCATAATCAGCAGGGAGGACGCCAGCGCGAAGCAACTCTTCCTGAAGCGTTTGTACAAAATCAAGAAGATTCTCCGGCTGACCACCGCCGATATTGTAAACGGCGTAAGGCGGCACGGGCAAACCGTCTTCGCCTTTACTGCGAGCGGGAGCACCACCCATCACGCGCACTATGCCTTCGACGATATCATCAACATAAGTGAAGTCTCTGCGGCAGTTGCCGTAGTTGTAAATCTGTATGGTCTTGCCGGCCAGGAGCTTATTGGTAAAGCCGAAGTAAGCCATGTCGGGCCTGCCTGCCGGGCCGTAAACCGTAAAGAAACGAAGACCGGTAGTGGGAATATCGTATAACTTGCTGTAGCAGTGGGCAAAAAGCTCGTTGCTCTTCTTGGTGGCAGCATAAAGCGACACCGGATTGTCCACCCTGTCCTCCACCGAAAAAGGAACCTTCTTGTTGCCACCGTAAACACTTGAAGAGCTGGCATATACCAGGTGTTGCACACCTTTGTAGTCAGATTCTTCGCTTTGCTCAGAATGACAAAGAGAATGCCGGCACGCCTCCAGAATATTGTAAAAGCCGATTACATTGCTCTGAATATATGCGTCGGGATTCTCAATGGAATATCTTACGCCAGCCTGAGCCGCAAGATTCACTACGATATCAAAGCCGGACTCAGCGAACAAGCTGTCAACAAGCCCTTTATCAGCGATATCGCCTTTTATAAACTTGTATGAATGCTCCGGGTGCTCTTCGGCCTTCCGGGCAATAACGCCCAGACGGTATTCCTTAAGGGAAGGATCGTAGTAGCTGTTCAGGTTGTCCAATCCCACTATGCTCACAGGCTGTCCCTGAAATCCCTCTTCCAGTAGCCTCAGCACCAGATTAGATCCTATAAATCCGGCCGATCCTGTTACTAAAATAGTCTTCATATCTTTCAAACTGCTTATACCGGTCCATCAAACTAGCAGGGTATCGTCATTTTAAGCCCTTTTTGCTTCTACCGGTCCACCAAGCTGGTAGGGTATCGCCGCACAGCAGCATTAGTCCCGTTTAAAAATATCCCTCGTATAGACCTTCGCCTGCACGTCGTCCATGGCAGCGTCGTAGCGGTTGGCGATAATCGCATCGGCCTGCTCTTTAAAAGCAACTAAGTCATTCACAACGCGCGAACCGAAGAACGTCGTCCCATCCTCCAGCGTCGGCTCAAAGATAATCACCTTCGCGCCTTTAGCCTTGATGCGCTTCATAATGCCTTGAATGGCCGACTGACGGAAGTTATCCGAATTAGACTTCATAGTGAGCCGATACACCCCGACGACAACCTCCTTCTCCTTAACCGCATCGTAAGCGCTTGAGGCAGTGTAATATCCGGCCTTTTCGAGGACCCTGTCGGCAATATAATCCTTGCGAGTGCGGTTGGAATCCACAATGGCCTTGATAAGATTCTCCGGCACATCGTTGAAATTTGCCAGAAGCTGCTTCGTATCCTTCGGCAAGCAGTATCCACCATATCCGAAAGAAGGATTATTATAATGAGTGCCGATCCTGGGATCCAACCCCACACCCTCAATAATCGCCTGAGTGTCAAGGCCCTTCATCTCCGCATAAGTATCCAGTTCGTTGAAGAAACTCACCCTTAGCGCCAGATACGTGTTGGCAAAAAGCTTCACCGCTTCCGCCTCCGTCGAACCCATCAGCAGCACCGGCACATCCTCCTTAATCGCCCCCTCCTTGATAATCCCGGCAAACACCCTCGCCGCCTCCGCCAGCGAATTTCCTTCGGCCGTCGGGCTGTCGTAGCCGACAATAATCCTCGAAGGATAAAGATTATCGTACAGCGCCTTGCTCTCACGAAGGAACTCCGGCGCAAAAATAATCTTCGGAACCACAACTTTGAAGGAGCCATCGGCCTGACGCTCGCGATACGAGAACTTCTCGCGGACACTGCGCGTATAACCAACCGGCACCGTGCTCTTGATTACCATCACCGCATCCGGATTCACCTCCAGGACCAGTTCGATCACCTCCTCCACATGCGACGTATCAAAGAAATTCTTCTTGGGGTCGTAATTGGTAGGAGCCGCAATCACCACAAAATCAGCATCTTTATAGGCGGCACGCCCATCGAGCGTAGCCCGAAGATTAAGCGGCTTTTCGGCCAGATACTTCTCGATATACTCGTCCTGAATAGGAGAAACCTTGCGGTTAATCTTATCCACCTTTTCAGGGATCACATCAACGGCCACCACCTCGTGGTGCTGGGAAAGAAGCGTCGCAATGCTCATTCCCACATATCCTGTTCCTGCTACTGCTATTTTCATATTGTTTTCCTGTAAGTGTTTCATATTGTTTTCCTGTAAGTGTTTCATATTGTTTTCCTGTAAGTGTTTCATATTGTTTTCCTGTAAGTGTTTAAGTAGGATATCGTAAGAAATCCAGCTGGATACAATATGCTTGTGATACTAATTCTTATAGTACGATTTGTACCACTCGATAAACTTATTAAGACCGGTACGTAAACCGATACGTGGAACAAACCCGAAGTCTTGTTCAAGTGCCGATGTATCTGCATAGGTTGTAGGAGCGTCGCCAGGTTGCATAGAGCCTTCGACAAGGCACACTTCTTTAATTCCCCCACCCGCCCCTAAAAGAGCAGGTCGGAGAAGGCGAGGCAAGCGGAACTTCGTTCCATCGTAACGCCACTGACCCAGCAAGCGTTAGCGACTGCCTGCCAATCATATAGTTTTCACATAGATTAGCATGCAAATCTACGAAAAAGAATCGGCTTAAACAAACCTTTGATTACAGATTGAAAGTACATTTGTTCTCTCATTTTTAAAACTATTTGTATCTTTGCGCGTCAAAACAGCTTTTAGATATGATTCAGTCAATGACCGGCTACGGCAAAGCCCAGGCCCAGCTCAGCGGCGGAGTACTCACCGTCGAAATACGCACCCTCAACGCAAAAAGCGCCGACATCTCAATAAAATCGTCCCTCCTACCCAAAGACAAAGACTTGGTAGTGAGAAAGTTGCTGGCCGACAAGCTAGTGCGCGGCACAATCGACATGTACCTGAATTTCGAGCCTTCCGACGAAGGAAGAATGGTGCCTTTGAACACCGAAGCCCTGACGTCCCACCTGAATGAAATCCGCGAAGCGTCCACCGTCGAGTTGCGGGACCCTGTAGCCACCGCCACCCTCATGGCATCGCTCCTGCGCCTCCCCGACGTAGTGGAATCAAAAAAGGCCGATGCAATCACCCCCGAAGACTGGCCGGCAGTTGCAGAAGCCATCGACAGCGCCCTGGAGCAGGTAATCCGCTATCGGCAGGACGAAGGCAAGGCCCTTTATGCCGATGTCACCGGCCGCGTCGCACTGATTCTTTCCCTTTACGAGCAAGTGGAAGCCCTTGAGCCCGAGCGCATTGCCCTGGTCCGCGAAAAACTTGGCAAAGCCCTGGCCGATCTTGCCGCAAAACCCAACCCCGAACGCTTCGAGCAAGAGCTCATCTTCTACCTTGAGAAATACGACATCAACGAGGAGAGGGTCCGCCTTCGCCAGCACTGCAAATACTTCATGGAAGTAATTGACTCTGAGCCGTATCCCGGCAAAAAGCTGGGCTTCATAATCCAGGAAATGGGCCGCGAAATCAACACCACCGGCTCAAAAGCCAACCATTCCGGCATCCAGCAACTCGTAGTGCGCATGAAAGACGAGCTCGAGAAAATCCGGGAACAGTCAATGAACATCCTCTGACAAGCCTAGGGCCGGGACCATTATTCCAGATAATGACGACTCCCCTGATCATAGTCCAGTAGAACCAACTTAAACTTACTTCCCTACTGGTCCCTGCCCTTTTTTTCCACTTCAAAATAAACGGTTAAAGCATTATGCTGCAAACGCTTATGGGAGCGCGGTTGCTGAAAACGACTGTTATTTCCGTTTACCCACCGCCAAAACAAACTGCTAATCAGAGCATTATAACTTAAACGTTTATTATTTCATAAAACGGATAATCGTCCATATCTTGCCGGCGTAACAATGATGTGCCGCTCCTGAGCGGCCCCTAAAACTCAACCGCTATGTTTACGCTTTTAAAAATCACATTGGACGAAAACCATGTTCTTAACTCCTTCAGCGAAATCCAGGACATTCCGCTTGATCGCCAGACCATTCTGGATCTTCTGGTAAGTCATCTGGAAGAATGTCCCTACTCGGTCACAGAGTCCATCCGCTTTTTAGAGCTCGCGGAATTCCTGATAGACACAGACCCCTCACTCACAACACGTTTACCAAGCCGGACAGTGGCTGCACTGCCCTTAAACGGCAACAAAAGAGTGAAACTGCCCCCGCAGGAATACCAAGACCTGCACCCCGAACTGACGCAGGAGCTTATCCTCTGGCGAAGGGCAAAAGCCAAGGAACAGAATGTTCCGCCATACTTTATTCTTCATCAAAGAGTTCTGTTCTCCATTTCCGACAACGCCCCCCGCACGGAGGAGGATCTGCTATCCATTCCCGGATTCGGCCCCAAACTGATGTCCCGCTGGGGCGAAGAGATTCTATCAATCGTAGCCAAAACCATCCGCCCTTAGCAGAAACTCCCGGGTACAAAAAAGGCGTTTCCGCTTTCGGGAAGCCATCAGCCTCCGGTGCGTAAAACGCCTGTTCCGCTTATGGGAAGCCCCCTACCGCTTCACGCTGTAATGGAACTCACCCATATAGGTTCCCATCCAGCCTACCTGGACTATCGGGACAGGGATGCCGTCCAGATTCTGGACGTAGTCCGGAGCCTCCAGGAAGGTGTGGGAGTGGCCGCCTACGAAGATGTCGATGCCACGGGTGGCGGCACAGAGGTCGCGGTCCAGCAGATCGCCGGGATTATGCTCTACGTAACCTATGTGCGTCAAGGCTATCACCAGATCGCATTGGGGACGGAGCTCATCGGCATATTTTTGGACTGTGGGGATGGTGTCGAAGGCGGGGATACGATCGGCAATGTCGCCGGCTACCATGTCCTTAAGGCCGCACAATACGCCGATTATGCCAATCTTAAGGCCGGCCTTCTCAACAATCACGTAAGGCTTGATGTATTTGCCTGCCTCGAAGGGTGAAAAGTCGTAATTGCACACAACTACAGGCATTTCCAAGCCCGAAAGCAGCGAGCCAAGAGCCTCGATGCCATTGTCGAACTCGTGATTGCCAAGAGTTACTGCGTCGTAGCCCAGGGCATTCAGATCCCCAACTTCAAGCTTGCCGCCAAACTCTGTAAAGTACGATGTGCCCTGCACAAAGTCGCCTGCATGCAGCAGGAGTACATTCCCGGCACCGTCGGCAGTGCGAACGGAATCCACATACGCAGCCCTTTCCAGAGCGCCGCCCATGCCGGCATATTCGCCGGAGCGGACAGGCTCAAGGTGCGAATGCGAATCATTGACATGCACGATAGTCAGCTTATGCTCAGCCTTTTTGGAGGCCTTCAAACTAAGGCCGATACACCATCCAAGCACAAGGGCGCCGCCGATAAGAAGCGCGATACGTATAATCTTATCCGAAGTTTTCATGCCTTAGTCCTCCATTACTACACGTCCGTCGGATGCAGCATGCAACACCTTGCCGGCCGCCTCCATAGATTTTACATAATTGAGCATCACGTCTTTAAGCAGCACGTGAGAAAGGGTCACCTTCTCCGACAGGGCGCCGATGTTTATCTTGTCGCCGCCATCCAGCAGAAAGTCCACGGTAGTGACGTTATAAATGCGGTCCGGGTCGATGGGTTTGCCGCCGACTTCCGCCGATACAAGCTTGCCTCCCTTGCAGACCACCCTGCATCCGGAAACAGCCTGAAACGCCTTAGTGCCAGCAAGTTGCTCCAGCAAAGCAGTTAGCGAAGAGCCCTTCATGCGGGCATAACACATGTAGTTCTTGAAAGGGAACATGGAGGAGACATCCTCCAGCGTCACGGCGCCAAGAGGCAGAGGGCAGCGGATGCCGCCGAAGTTTGTCAAGGCAAAGTCCATCGGCACGCCAAAGTAGGCCGATCCGGCATCCTTCAGCGCATCGGCAAAAAGATTGCCGAGAGGAAGATCCGGCTGGGTGCGCAGGTTCATGTACATCCCGTCCGAATGGCCGACGACGGTTTTCAGCGAAGCCATGCGGGGCTGCGCCTCCATCAGCATCGAGGCAATATTTGCAACGGGAGAATCGATGTCATACCTTGCACCGGAGGGCGCCACATACCCAAGAGAGTCAAAGACGCCAAGCGCAGTATTAACATTTTCCAGCGTAACCGACTTGGCGCCAATCCTGTGCCCGTCCATGGCCACGCGCCGCCAGCTAAGCTGAGGGCCTTTATCCTTGGACGCCTCCATTCCGGCGAAGAGCGCCCCTACGATAATCAGCGCCCAGGCCAGGTACCAGAAGTACTGGTTCTTCTCTTTAACGTCTGCCATAACTATTTCTGCTTAAGCCATTTCCATAGATCCTTGAAGGTGCTCTTCTTTCCGTACATCAGAATGCCGACCTTATAAATCTTGGCCGATGCCCAAGCGCACAGCACGAACGTCACCACAAGAAGCACCATGGAAAGCGCGAGTTCCCAACCGGGCACGCCGAAGGGAATGCGGGCAAGCATCACGATAGGCGAAGTGAACGGAATCATCGAGCCCCAGAACACCAGCGAACTGTCGGGTGCCTTGAAAGCGTACAGTGCGATGAAGAAACCCAGCAGCAAAGGAATGGTGACAGGTATCTGCAGCTGGTTGCTGTCGCCTTCGTTTTCTACAGCCGAGCCGATGGCCGCAAAGAGCGATGCATAAAGCAGATAGCCAAAGAGGAAATACACCAGGAAAGCGAACACGATCTGTCCGACATTGATGTTTCCAAGGGTCTTAACGATGGTTTGCATGCCTGAAGCGTCATCGGCAGCGACAGCCGTAGTATCGGCGGCAGCGGCAATAGCGGTATCAAGCGAAACATCGCCGGGATGCAGGCCGGAAGGAGTGGCCATCTGCTGCATCATTTCCGTCGTAGGCTCGTCCTGCATCATGCCCATCAGCTTATCCTTGCCGATTATGCCGCCGGCAACGCCGATAAGAACGAGCGTGAGCAGAATCCAAAGCAGGAACTGCGTAAGCGCAACCAGGGCGACGCCGATGATTTTACCGAACATAAGTTCCGTAGCCTTGACCGACGAGACCAGCACCTCCACTACGCGGGAGCTCTTTTCCTCGATAACTGAGCTCATAACCATTCCGGAGAACAGGGCGATAAACATATACAGCGCCATGCCCAGAATCATGGAAATGGCCATGTAAACGCCTGATTCAGAGATCTTCTCTTCGCCCGATTCGCTTATGGTATAGCTTTTTACGTGTACATTGGACTTGACGCTGGACATTATCTGCTCCAGGTTGTCAATGCCGTATGAATCAATACGATAAGCCTCGATAGCGTCGTTAATCTTATCGTCGATGCTGCTGGAAGAATCCATGCCCAGCGGCTTCACCGAGTAAGTATCGGCAGTCACAGTCTTTGATACCGAATCCAGCGGCGAGATGGTAAGGAGGATGTCGATACCCGCCTTGCCAAGGTCGGCCTTTATTGCATCGATATCGGCCGATTTACCTAAGTCTCTGTATTCCAGCACTTCGCCGCTTTCCAGATAGGGCATCACTATGCCGGAGCGATCCACCACGCCCACCTGCTTGGCCTCCTCCTTGGTGCCGTACATGATAAGCGAAGGCAGAATGGCGATACCGGCAAACAGCAGCGGAGCCAGGAACGTGATGAGAAGGAAGCTCTTCTTTTTGACCTTGTTCAGGTATTCTCTTTGGATAATTATCCCTAACTTCTTGATATTCATATTACTTACCCTCCTCCGTTACAAGTTTTACAAATATGTCGCGCATGCGGGGCACAACTTCCTTCAAGGCATTGATGCGCACCCCTTCGTCTATCATGGAGCGCAGTTTTTCGTTGGCTTCCGAACGGGGAACCACCATTGTCTTGCGCTCCAACGTGACCGATGTATATTCAATTTCCACATTGTCTTCTCCGTGCATATGGCGAATCTCGTCCGTGCCGCCGGTAACCACAAGATGGGCCTTGTTGATAAGGGCGATGCTGTCGCAGAGCTCTTCCACTGATTCCATGTCGTGCGTTGACAGGATGATGGTTGCGCCCTCTTCTTTAAGGCGAAGGATTTCTTTGCGGATAAGATCGGCATTTACCGGGTCGAAGCCTGAGAAAGGTTCGTCAAGAATCATGAGGGAAGGCTTGTGCACGACAGTAGTGATGAACTGAACCTTCTGGGCCATACCCTTTGAAAGTTCCTCAACTTTCTTGTTCCACCAGTCTTGAATGCCGAAGCGCACGAACCATTTCTTAAGTTCGACGGCCGCTTCGCGGGAGCTCATGCCTTTAAGCTGAGCCAGGTACATTGCCTGGTCGCCTACTTTCATTTTGCGGTAGAGACCGCGCTCCTCCGGAAGATAGCCGATGCGGGCTACATCCTCCTCGGTGATGGGACGCCCTTGGAAAAGAACGCGCCCTTCACTTGCGATGGTGATGCGGTTGATGATACGGATAAGGGTGCTCTTTCCCGCTCCGTTGGGGCCGAGCAGGCCGAAAATCTGGCCTTCCGGGATCTCCAGCGAAACGTTTTCAAGGGCCACTTTGGGCCCGAAACTCTTGCTTACGTTTTGTACTTCTATAATTGCCATAGCAGGATAATTTGCTACAAATATAATAATAATTTATTGCAAAACAATAAATTCTCCTAAAAATTCAATATTTTAGACACCAGTTCCGTCAGAAGCTCCGCAGGGCTTGCCTCCCCCGCCTCGCCTCCTTTGCCTTTGTAGTCGTAGTCACAAAGAAGGGAGATTACCCGCCTGCAACTGGGCAGAGGGTAATTGCGGATGGCTGCGTCATATTCTTTCATGAAATAAGGGTTCACGCCAAGCACCCTGGCAACCTCTCCGGCTGCGGGGCGGCCTTTCTGCAGAAGAGCGTGATATTTGAGGATGCGGTAAAAATGGGTGTAGAGGGGCGCGACTGCCGCAGGAAGGGCAAAGCGCGGAGCTTCACCGATATGGGCAGCCACCCTGAGGGCTTTGGCCGATTCTCTGAAACTGAGGCATTTAGTAAGCTCGAAAATGCTGAACTGACGGCTTACGCCCACGTTTTTTTCTACGTCCGGCACTGATATTTCCTTTGTGCCTTCGGGGAGATTTTTCAGGAGTTTTTCTGTCTCTACCGCTATTTTTCCAAGGTCGGCTCCTGCGCTTTCTGCAAGCAGGAGGGCCGCTTCCGGATGAATCTTAAGCCCCCGGCCTTCATAATAAGCTTGGATCCACTGAGGGACTTCGTAATCCCTAAGAGGCTGGGACTCAACTATTACACCGGTTTTGAGGACGCTCTTGTACAGGGCGCGGCGCTTGTCGGCATTTGCTCCGTGCAGCAGAATTACCAGAACGGTGCTGTCAAGCGGATTCTGGCAATAGAGGGCAAGGTCCTCAAGGGATTTCATCTGCTGGGCTTCCTTCACCACCACTAGCTGCCGCTCCGCCATCATCGGGAAGCGACGGGCTGCAGTGATTACGCTGTCCGCATCCACATCGGCCCCGTAGCAGATTGTTTCATTGAAGTCTTTTTCCCATTCCTGGAGGCAGTTGGCGATTATCTCGCTGCAGACCAGCTCCGGATAATAGGGTTCTTCACCCATCAGCAGATAAACATACTTGAAGATGCCACTGCGGACATCTTCAAGTATGCTGCGGACCTGGCGGTCCAGCTCCTGGAAACTTTTACCTGCCACTTATTTGGCGAATTTCTTTTCCTTGGCGCGTACAATCTTTTCTTTGAGGGCATCGGCTGCGTCTGTTACAGCTTCCTCAAAGGTTTTGGCTTGACGCTCGATGATAAGGTCTTCTCCAGGGATATGGGTCTGGAGTTTGACGCTCTTGTTTTCTGCGTCCGGGAGGAGGCTGAGGGTGACTTCGATGTCGCCCATGTTGTCGAAGAACTTCTCTACTTTTCCTACTTTTTTGTCAATGAAATCCAGCAGTTTTTCGTCTGCGTCGAACTTTAGGGATTTTACGTTAATCATGACTTTCTTCGTTTTTTGCCCTTGGGTGGGCGTTCATGTATTGTGCCTTTAGCCGTTCTATGGAGTTGTGGGTGTAAACCTGCGTTGCGGCAAGGCTGCTGTGGCCCAGCATCTGTTTTATTGCGTTAAGGTCTGCTCCTTCTTCCAGCAAAGCTGTTGCAAGTGAGTGCCTTAGCACGTGGGGGGATTTCCTCCCGGTTATGCCCGGGCGGGCGTCCAGCTCTGCTTTTACTGCTCTGTCCACGTATTCCGGATACAGGGGCTTGCCCTTTACCGTTACAAGGAGCGGGGCACTTGCAGGCCTTTCCCCTACCATATAACTAGCTGCTTGTAAATATAGCGAAATTTCTTTAACTAGCGAAGGAATCAGAGGAATTTCTCGCATTTTGTCGCCTTTTCCCCTTACGCGAAGCGTCTGCCTGCTTGCATCAAGCTGTTCAATCTGCAGGCCGATAAGCTCCGCCCTTCTTATGCCGGTATTGTATAGGATACTGATTATCAGGCGTCTGAGACGTCGCTCATACAGCTCTTTAGCCAAGGCGCTGTCAGGCTGGGCCGACATCAGCAGTTCCAGATCATCCTGCCCTGCGGCGTATTCCGTTTCCTCAAAATAGGCGGAGAGGCTGCCTTCGGTGAAGTACTCCGGCAGGCGTTTTTCCATTTTAGGCCGACGGACAACCCGCACCGGATTGCTGTCCAACTGCCCTTCCTTGAGAAGGAAGTTGCAGTAGCCGCTGAGTGCGCTCATCTGAAGGTGCACCGTCCGTGCCTTTAGCCCCTTCTCAATCAAGTAGCCTTCGTACTGCCTTATACGACTGGGAATCAGGTCCATATCTCCTCCGCACCAGGTCTCGTAATCCGTAAGTGCCCTTTCATACAGATCCTGCGTGCGAGGCGAATATCGCCGCACATCCCGAAGATAAGCTATGTACCTTGTAATCATTGCTTTGGAACAAGGCCGAAGATGCTTTCCGCCTTCTCACGCATGAAAGCATCGGCAGCTTCGAAGGTATAGGGAATCTCCCCGTCCAGAATGGCATTTTTCACCATTTCCTTAAGCTGGCCGATGGTGTTGCAAGGCTCGATTCCATACAACTGCATCACGTAATCTCCGCTGATGGGGTTTTTCCAGTTGCGGATGTTGTCCTTGGCTTCCACCTCGACCATTTTTTCTTTCACCAGCTCGAAGTTATGCCTTAGGCGGGCCACCTTTGCGGGATTCTTGGAGGTGATGTCGGCATTGCAGAGGAGCATCAGGTCGTCGATGTCGTTGCCAGCGTCGAAAAGAAGGCGCCGCACTGCGCTGTCCGTCACTTCGTCATCGACAAGGGCTATCGGCCTAAGATGCAGGTTCACAAGCTTTTGCACATACTTCATCTTCTCGTTCAGAGGCATCTTCAACTGGCCGAATATCTTTGGCACAAGCCGCGCTCCCGTAACCTCATGCCCGTGAAAAGTCCAGCCTTGTCCTTGCACAAAACGCTTGCTGAGGGGCTTGCCGATATCGTGCAGAAGCGCAGCCCAGCGAAGCCAGAGGTTGGGCTGGGTGCGAGGTGTGGCGTTGCCTTCGGTATCGTAGTCTTGGAGCTTGCCTTCGGCTATTGCTTCCGCCTCGAAAAGTATTACATTTTCCACCACCTGAAGCGTGTGGGTGAAGTTTTCCTTGTGCCCTTTGCCATCCACGGTCTCCACGCCTTTTAGGCGGCTGAGCTCCGGCATGAACTGCTCCAGAAGGCCCGTTTCTTCCATCAGCACGAACGCCATCGAAGGATGGGCCGACAGGAGCATTTTGTTAAGCTCCTCAACTATGCGTTCCTTGGAGAGAATCTGCATTCTGGGCGCCATTGCGCGCATGGCCTTAAGGCTTTCCTCAACTATGGTAAACGTCTGGTTTTCAGTGCTTAGCTGAGCAGCAAAACGGATGGCGCGAAGCATACGCAGAGGGTCGTCGCTGTATGTTTGCTCCGGGTCCAGAGGGGTGCGGATAATGCCTGCCGCCAGGTCTTTAATTCCGCCGAAAGGATCCACCAAAGCGCCGAAGTCATCCTTCTGCAAGGAGAAGGCCATGGCGTTGATTGTAAAGTCCCTGCGCAGCTGGTCTTCTTCCAGAGTTCCGTCTTCCACTATCGGCTTTCTTGAATCCCTGTTATAGGATTCTTTCCTTGCTCCTACAAACTCAACTTCTATGCCGTGATATTTGAGCATGGCGGTGCCGAAGTTCTTGAAAACGGACACTTTGGCATGGCATTTTGCTGCCACCGCCTCCGCCAGGGCTATGCCGGCGTGCGGCAGCCCGGGCCGGCTTTCCACCACTATGTCTATATCCGTATTGGGCCTGCCAAGGAAGCAGTCCCTTACGTAACCGCCTATCACAAACGCCCTTACGCCAAGCTCCCCTGCCGATTCCCCCACCAATGAGAAAACCGGGTGCTCCAAATATCCGCTCGTTATCGTATTCATTTCACTGTCACTCTTTGTTCATGTCTTCCCACATAGGGGCCTGGGGCATGAACTGCCAGCCATCGGCCGTTCTTTCGAAGATGAAGGATTTGTTGCCGTTTGTGATTACTATGTATCTTACATTCAGTTCATTATTGTAGCGGATTGCCTGATCCACCACTGCTTGGTCAAGCGCCACTTCCGGCCTTTTGCATTCAACTATCATAAGCGGGTTGGCGTCCCTTCCATAGACCAGGATATCGGCCCTGTACTTTTTGCCGGCATGGGTGAAGGACACTTCCGAGTCCATCATGTGCTCGGGGATGTGCATGCCCTGATGCAGCACTGAGATAAACCATTGCCGCACTGCTTCTTCCGGCGTGTTGCGTACGCTTTTGCGCCGTAGAGGGTCCCATATAAATGCATCTTGAACCACAGCCCAAAGTTAACCAAAAGGCCGCTATTTTCCAAGAAGGTACTTGCTCCAGAAGGCATAGTTCGCCTCCTGGAAATGGCGTCCCTGATATCCGTAGTAGCCGTGCATTCCGTCGGGATAAACCATGAAATCGAAAACGGCTCCCTGGCGGTGCAGGACGTCGATCAGCTGCAATGTATTCTGGTAGTGAACATTGTCGTCGCCTGTGCCGTGGGTCAGCTTAAGCATTACAGAGCCGTCGTCCTTACCGAATTTTACAGGATAAGAGCTGATAAGCTTTAGGACTGCGGAGTCCCTGTATCCGTCGGGGTTGTCCTGTGGCGTGGACATGAAGCGCTCGGTGTAGTGGCTGTCGTACAGTCGCCAGTCATAGACTCCGCCGCCGGCAATACCGTAATGATAATACTCAGAGGCGGTTGCAACCAGCGCCGCCGTCATGGTTCCGCCAAAACTGAAGCCCTCCACACCTATCTTTTCAACTTGCACGTAAGGAAGGCTCCACAGCCATTTAGCCCATTCTACAAAGTCGCTTACTTCTATGGTATTCAGGTGTTTATAGATGGCGTCAAGGCCTTCGCGGCCGTTGTGGCCGGCGGCTCTGCAGTCGGCTATAAGTTCGATTATGCCGTTCTGCGCATACCAGGCGTAGCGGGCGGGATGTACCCAGCGGTCATGCACCATGGGCGTGTCGGGACCTCCGTAAATGTCAACATGCACGGGGTATCTCTTTGTGCGGTCGAAGCCTTCTGGATAGTAAATTACGCCCGGAAGCTCAAGGCCGTCAACCGTTATTGAAACCAGCTCGCCAACACCATCGGGTGCAAATCCTTCTGTTGCCGATGAAGCTATCAACTGCGATTTCCCACGAAGGTTGTGAAGGCGGTATTCGTACGGGGTGGCAAGATTGGAAGAGAGAGTGACAAAGTGCTCACCATCAGGAGAGAAGCTGACGCTTGCAACGTTCATCGAGAGGTCCGTCAGGGCCGTAATCACACCTTTTGGCGACACCTTGTAAAGGGCCTTCCTCACATGTGAATCCCGTTCTGCCGTAAAGTAAACGCTGCCGTCTTTGCCAAGTTTTTCAAGGCCGATACGCCAGTTGGGGCCATCGGTGAGGCGCTTCAAGGTCTTACCGTCGTAGCTTAAGAAATAAATCTGCTGCCATCCGGTCTCGAAGGAGCGAACCATGTACAGGCCTTTGTCCCCGAAGAGCATGCCGTCAATCCAGTCCAGCCAGGTGGGAACCTGCTCGTGGTAGATGGCTTTCTTGGAACCATCGGCAGGGTTAACTGCGTATAAATCAAGCGTATTCTGGATGCGAGGCTCCCTTGGCACGTAGAAAGTGCGGCTGTCCGCGCTCCAGAAAGGAGTGCCGAAGTACTGGTCCTGCGAAGGGTCGAAATCGGCCCAGGTTATGCCGCCGTCTTCCAGATTTGCAATGCCGATTCTTACCTCCGGATTGCGCTCGCCGGCCTTGGGGTAATGAGTGCGCCTGAGGGTGCCGTCCTGGCCGAAGGGAGAATAGATGGGGAACATGGGCACTTCGGTATCGTCGAAGCGGTAGAATGCCAGCTGCTTGCTGTCCGGGCTCCACCAAAATGCACGATAGCGGGAAGGCCGGCCGAAGATTTCCTCATAGTAAACCCAGCTTGCATAGCCGTTCATGACGGTCTCGCTTCCATCATAAGTCAGGCGCTTTTCCTCCTTTGTGCCGATGTCCGCCACCCAAAGGTCGTTGTCCCTTGTGAAGGCAAGGAGGGTGGAATCCGGGCTGTAGGTGAGATTGACGGCGCCTTCCGGATTCATGGGGAATGCGCTGTATTTTTCCGGCGCCTGCATTGCGCTGGTGCTCAGTTGTTTCCAGTCCTTATTGCGTTTGGGGACGTTTACGGCAAAGCACTCCGCATCTTTGTAGGTGCCGTCAAAAGAAAATACTACCTGATTGTTATTCAGCCATTTAAATGTGCGCGGAATAGGCTGCAGGTTATAGGCATTGTTCTGGGCCGATGCCAGTGTGCAAAAAAGCAGCGCGGCTGCAATGATGATATGTTTTTCTTTCATAACGTATCGTCTTGAATTAGAACAGGCTGTCTTTGAAATTTACAAGATACACCTGCGACTGGGCGCGGGTGATGGCCGTGTAAAGCCATTTGATGTCATCTTCCGTCAGGACATCCTGCCAGATGGGATTGTCTATGAATACGCAGGGCCACTGGCCGCCTTGGGCTTTGTGGCCCGTAATTGCATGGGCGTATTTGATCTGGAGGGCGCTGTAAAAGGGATCCGACCTTACGGCCTCATAGCGCTTTTTCTTGGTGGTAATATGCGCATAGTCTTCCATAACGCCCTGATACAGAGCCTGCGATTCGGCATATCCGAGGGACGGGGCATCGGAGGTTAGCGTGTCCAGGAGCACCTTCAACTCCACTTCCTGATTGCCGTAGTCCGGGAAGGCCAGGCAAGCATCGGCAAAGTGAAGGCCGTAGCGCTCTTCGAAATGACGTATCCACACAAGGCGGGCGATGTCGCCGTTGGCTATGTAGTCCGACCCTTCGAAATCTGACAGGTAGTGATTCTTGACGACCATGAGTTTGTCTCCGCGCACCAACTGCTCTTCCCTATAAAGCACCTGGGCCCGGATGCCCATGTTGTAGCGGCCGGCCCGCTTGTTTGAGCGGCAAAGGACAACAACCTCGTCTTCTCCGTAGCGGGCGTATGCATCCGACAGAGTTTCAAGCAGTTCGCCGCCCGATATGCGCACCACGTCGGGGAAGCTTTTCAGCCCCAGGGCATCGGCCTGCAACTCTCCTCCCTGGAAGGCGCTGCGCAGCAATTCCCGCAGCATCGTGGCGTTTTCGAGGATGCCGGAACCGGCTTCCTGACGCACTACGGTGGTCAGTGTCACAAAAGAGACCCCGCCGAATACGCTCATGTACTCCTCCGACAGCGCAGGTGAAGCATCAAGGCCAACCGGGGGAAGCTGGGCGGCGTCGCCAAGAAGCAGAAGCCGGCAGTCCGTCCCTGCCCTGACGAAGGACACCAGATCGGCCAGAAGGTCGCCCGTGCCGAAGGCTGAGCCGCCGTCGGAGGTGATTCCAATCAGCGACACCTCGTCCACGATGAACAGAGTATTACGGGCTTTATTGGGCGCAAGCGAGAACTGGCCGAAGCCGTCCGCTCCAAAGGATTTTTGCCGATAAATGTGCTTGTGAATGGTGGAAGCAGGGCGCCCGGCATACTGCGAAAGCACTTTTGCGGAGCGGCCCGTAGGGGCCAGAAGCACGGTGGACAGTTCCAGCGAAGCGAGCGCTGATACAACGGCAGCCACTGCCGTCGTCTTACCCGTTCCGGCATATCCGTTAACCACCAGGATATCGCCGTCGTCGGAGGTCAAAAAATCGGCAACTGTCTGCAGCATAGCTGTTTGACAGCTTGTTGGCTCGTATGGGAAAAAGCGGAGAAAACTGCTATAAAAGAAGCCCGACCTGTCCATTATGCCCTGCCCTGGTACTTGCGGTTAAAAATGCTGGAAAGCACTGCGAAGATGGGATAAATCTCCACACGGCCAAGGAACATATCCAGCGAAAAGACGAATTTGAGGGCGGCCGGTTCCGCATTGTAATTGCCCATGGAGCCTATGCTGCCAAGGGACGGCCCCACATTGGCAAGCGAAGCGAGCGAGCCGGTAATGGCATGGCCGTTAGGATCGCCAAGCAGCATGCACACTATTGAAGACAGGCCGATGAGCATGATAAACATCGCAATATAAAGCACCTGAGGGTATATTTCCTCGCTGTGCAGGACGCGGCGTCCCATGCGCACCTCGAATATCGACGAGGGGTAGAGAGTCTTTTGGATTTGCATGTGGATGGCCTTGAAAAGGACCATCACGCGGTCCACCTTAATACCACCGGTAGTGGAGCCAGCGCAGCCGCAGATGAGGCTGACCAGAATGAGCATGAAGCATGGCAGCACCGGCCAGGTGGAATTGTCGCTGATTGCGAAACCGGTTGTTGAAGCATAGCTGACGACATGGAAAGTGCCGTCAAGAAAAGCCTTGCCCCAGCTTGTATCCACTCCTTGCATCTTAAGGGACAGCGAGGTAATCACTGAAATGACAGCCAGCGAAGTCACATAAAAACGCAGTACGGGGTTGCGGAGCGGCCTTACCGAGCGCCCAACAAGCGTCACGAATATAAGGCCGAAGTTGACCGAAGCCAGGAACATGAACACTATGGTGACCAGCGAAACGGCGGTGGAAGAAAATGCGCCGATACTTAGATTCCGCGAAGAGAAGCCGCCGGCTGCACAAACGCTGAATGCATGGCATATAGCGTCGAAAACAGGCATGCCGACAAGCAGGTATGAAAGGAATGCCGCACCGCAGATTCCAAGATAAACCCATGCGAATACGGATACGGTCCGGTTAGCCCTGTTGCGATGGTCTTCCCTCGACAGGGCGTTAAGCTCCATATTCATAAGCCGCAGGCGCACAGGCGAAGATGTTGGGATAATGAGCAGCAGGAAAACCACGACACCCAAGCCGCCGATAAAGTGCGTGGAAGCCCGCCAGAAGACCAGGCTCCGGGGTAGCGATTCCACGTCTTCCAATATTGTAGCGCCGGTTGTAGTGAAGCCCGAAACGCTTTCAAACCAGGCGTTTATGACATCGAACGGGCCGCCCCACATGGCGTAAGGCATGGCGCCGAACACGAAGGACAGTAGCCACGACAGGAAGATAATCATGTAGCCGTCCTTAAGGGAAATCTGCGCCGCCTTGCGAACAAAGATGAAGGGGAAAATACCCATCGCAAAGGTGATGGTGAAGCTTATCAGCAGCGGAGCAAGGGCGCTGTCGCCGCCATCGGCAAGTGATACGAAGGCCGACAGCAGCATGAACAGGGCGCTTACGAGAAGCGCTATGCCCACATTCCGCGATATTACTTTAAGATTCACGTTCTTTTTCTTTGAGATCGGCTATTCTCTTGCGCAGGGTGCGGTTTTCTTCGGTCAGGTCGGTTATTGCCGTGTTAAGATCTGACAGTTGGTCGTTGCCGTCGAAGGTATAGGTGTAGCGCCGGCGGTAGCCAAGATAATCCCTAAGCGAGGCCAGCATGCCGTAAAGAGGCTTGACGTAGAAGGACAGCAGGAAGAACAGCAGTAGGAAAACAAGCAGAATGCCGATGGCAACTGCCGTGGCGCTGGGGATGATGCTGCGGAAGAAGCCGCTGTCGAAGTCTTTTGAGTTTTGCTCCAATTCCGCATACATTGTGTTGCTGAGACGGTTGAGATAGCCTCTCATGCGGTTGAATAGGGGCTGAAGGCGGTTGAAGTACCAGTCCCGGGTGTTTATGAAATTGGATTCCAGGACTTCTTCCAACTCAAGCGAGGCCAGCATATAGGCCGAATAGGCATATACTACAGAATCGGCCAGAGGGACGCTTCTTCCGGTGCCGAGGGCTTCGCGGAGGGAGTCGCAGTGGTTCAGGAAAGCTCCGCGGTCCACTTCCGGAAGGGTGGAAAGGCTTTCATCGCCGATTACCGCAAGGAGCTGGAGGTTGTATGTATCTACTGCGTCGATCAGTTCCTGAGTCTGATGGATGTTGCGGATGTTGCCCGCAATGAGCGAGGACACATAATTGGACATGTGCCTGTATTCCAGGATGGAAATGACGCTGGACATTAGCAGGACCACTGCTATGGCGCTCAGCGAGAGTGTCACTTTCATCTTTACTGAAAGGCGGAATTCCCGCCACCAAGTCTTTATTTTTGCAAACATACGCATCCGCAAATATACACAATTTTCCGTAATTCTTTTATTTAAAAAATATTCATAACCGCTTGGGTTATGCGAAAATTTTTTATATTTTTGCAGGCTAAATATTAAAGTACTATGCGAGAAACTTTCCTTGAAAAAAAGGACAATAAGAACTCCATCCTAAAAAAGACTATTCTGTACCTCTGTATTGAAAATGGAGAGCACAGCATAGCAGCTATAAGCGAAGCCATCGGCGCATCGGTTCCCACTGCCACAAAACTCATTGGAGAGCTGATGGATGAAGGCTTTATGATCGACCTTGGAAAATCCGGCACTTCGGGCGGCCGTCGGCCCTCGATCTACGGCCTTAATCCCGAGGCGGGCTATTTCATCGGCGTGCATCTGCGCAATTCCCACGCCAGCGTGGCCATCACAAACTTCAAAGGCGGACTTATCTCCTTCCAGGACGATATCCCCTTCAAGATGGAAGCCAACGAGCGTGCGGTCCACAGCATTGCCGACAATATCCGCGAATACCTCAATCGCACGGGCGTTGACTGGAACAGGATAATGGGCCTCGGCATCAGCATTCCGGGGCGCGTCAATCCGGCCACAGGCTACAGCAACCTGTTTTCATTTGACGAGAACCGCACGATTCCGCAGATCCTTGAAGAGGACCTGAACATCCACGTAGTGATGGAAAACGACTCACGTGCAATGACTTACGGGGAGTACCTGGGCGGCTCGCACAAAGAGAAAAACATGCTCTTCGTAAACGTGAGCTGGGGCCTTGGAATGGGTCTCATCCTTAACGGGAAGCTCTATTACGGACACTCCGGATACAGCGGCGAATTCGGCCACTTCCCTCTCCTGGACAACAGCCAGATGTGTCGCTGCGGCAAGGTCGGCTGCCTGGAAACAGGTGCGTCGGGATCGGCCCTCGTGCGCATGATCGGGGAAAAATTGTCGGCAGGACGCACATCCTCCCTCGGCGCCAAGTACAAGGCCGACGGAAAGGTAAACCTGAACGATATCTTCCGTGCCATCCAGAGCGAGGACACCCTGGCCATCGAGACTGTGGAAAAAATCGGCACCAACCTGGGCAAAGGGCTGGCCGGCCTCATCAACATCTTCAATCCCGAACTGGTTGTGATAGGCGGTAAGCTTGCCGTCGCTGCCGGGGATTATCTGATGCTCCCCATCCGCACCGCAATCCGCCGTCATGTGCTGAACATCGCCTTCCAGGACACCAGCATCAAACTCACTCAACTCAAACAGAAAGCTGCTCCCATCGGCGCCTCGCTGCTGGTCAGAAGTCGCATGCTTGGAATGCTGTAAACGCCTATGCCTCAAATATCTCACCGCGGTCTGGAGATGCCCTCCTCCCCTATCCGCAAACTGGCTCCATTAGCAAACGAAGCCAAACAGCAGGGCGTGAAAGTGTATCATCTCAACATCGGCCAGCCGGACCTGCCAACCCCGCAGAAAGGCCTGGACGCGCTAAAGCACATCGACCGCAAAACGCTGGAATACAGTCCCTCCGAAGGTTACATCGGCCTTAGGGAAAAACTTGCGGCTTATTATGCGAAATTCGGCATCACCGATATAACGCACGATAATATCATTGTCACCTGCGGCGGCTCGGAGGCCATTCTTTTCGCTTTTCTGGCCTGCCTGAACCCTGGCGACGAGATGATTATGGTAGAGCCCGGCTACGCCAACTACATCTCCTTCGCTGTTACCGCAGGCATCAAGGTGACCACCGTCACTTCTTATATCGAGGACGGATTCCGCCTGCCGCCGATGGAAGCCTTCGAGGAGGCCATCACTCCCCGCACCAAGGCCATCCTGCTGTGCAACCCTAACAACCCTACCGGATACGTCTATTCCCCGGCCGAGCTGCAAAAGCTTAAAGAATTGGTAGTCAAGTACAATCTCTATTTGATTGCCGACGAAGTCTATCGCGAGTTCGTTTACACCGACGAGCCGTACGTAAGCGCGATGACCCTTGGCCTGCCGGAGAATGTGATTCTGGTGGATTCGGTGAGCAAGCGCTACTCGGAGTGCGGCATTCGCATCGGCATGCTTGTAACGCGCAACCGCATGGTTCACGATACCGTGATGAAATACTGCCAGGCCCGTCTGAGCCCGCCTCTTCTGGGCCAGATAGTCGCAGATGCGTCCATCGAAGGCACCGAGGACTATGCCAAAGCCTGCTTCGACGAGTACAAATCCCGCAGGGACTTCTTCATCAAGGGGCTCAACAGCATCCCCGGAGTATTCTCTCCCATGCCTCACGGCGCATTTTACACTGTCGCCAGCCTTCCTGTCGCCGATGCAGAAGATTTCTGCAGATGGTGCCTTACAGACTACCGCATGGACGGAGAAACCGTCATGATGGCCCCTGCTGCAGGTTTCTACCGCAATCCCGACCTGGGACGCAACCAGGTGAGACTTGCATACGTACTCAAAAAAGAAGACCTCCAGCGCTCCCTCATGCTTATCAGAGGTGCCCTGAAGGCCTATAATCACCGTGCGGTCTTTTAATATGCCGATAAAAAAGCTGCTTCATTAACGTTGAAGCAGCTTTTTTTTAACAGTCATCAAGTGTACAGACCGCCGTTCACTGAAATGACTTCTCCTGTGATATAGGACGATTCCTGCGAGGCCAGAAATCCTACCACCGCAGCAACTTCTTCCGGCTCCCCGAAACGGGCGGCAGGAATATCTTTTTTAAGGCTGTCTTCGTCCAGGCCTTCCACCATATCGGTACGTATAAAGCCCGGGGCTACTGCATTCACTGTCACTTTCTTACGTGCAACTTCCTGGGCCAGGGCCTTGGTAGCGGCGATGAGACCGCCCTTGGCTGCAGAATAATTGGTCTGCCCCGGAAGGCCCTTGATTCCGCTGAGGGAAGTTACGTTGATAATGCGGCCCCATTTGCGAAGCAGCATCGGCTGAAGGAGAGCACGGGTAACGTTGTACCAGCCATTAAGGTTGGTATCAATGACTTTGTGCCAGTCTGCCGCCTCCAGCCAGATCATGAGGCTGTCGCGGCGAATTCCCGCATTGTTCACCAGAACTGAGATGTAATCGTCGGGATGGGCTGCCTGCCAGGCCCCGATTGCAGCCTGTACTGCATCCGCATCGGCAACATCGAAGGGAATAAGTTCTCCATGACCTTCGATAAGGGAGAGCGTTTCTTCGGCCGCTTTGCGGTTTGACACAAAGTTGATGAGGACTTCATAGCCCATGGCATAAAGTTTCTGACATATTGCCCTGCCGATGCCGCGGCTGCCGCCAGTTACCAGTGCATATTTCATAAGCGAATTGATTTACAAGTATTTAAAGCCGACACAGCGGTGCCCAAAATGCCATGAAGGCCAATATTTTGTCCGGTAAGGTACAAGTACGGCAAAGGTGTCTTGGCCGACAAATAATCGGTTCCGGTGTGCTTTAGGATTCCGTAGCCGGGGAATAGCGCACTGCGATATTTTGTTACCTTGAGACCTGGAAGCCGCGTCCGAGCAAGGGAGAGCATCTTTTCCGGAGATTCTTCTCCAAAGCACAGCAGCTCAAGAATACCCGTTTCAGGCTCTGCGAAATGTATCATCAGCTTTCCGTCCAGGAAGATGGCACCGCTTTGCCATTCTACGCATCCAGGCTCCAGAAGACAGTACAGCGTAAATATCGGCCTCCCTGTTTCCAACTTGTCCAGCCTATGAATAAAAGAAGGGCGTATATGGTCTTTTACTAGCTTCAGGCACTGACGGGGCGGAAGATCGGCAATTATGACATCGGCCTCGAAACTGCTGTTATCTCCGCATGTAATCACCTGATTATCAATAGAGACAACGCATTTTCCATAGCGGATGTCAAGGCCCTCGGCAAGGGCGTTTGCAAGGGTGTCGCCACCTCCCTTCAGCCGCCATACACTTTGCTGGTAGGGGTGAAGGATATGCTGTTTTTCAAGCTCCGAATCTGCATTGAGCCTTAGAAATGGGAAGCCTTCGTCGACATTGGCCCTGTACCATGGAAGGTCCATGAGGCCGAGGGGGCGGAAGATTTTTTCCAAAGCTTCGCCGGGTGCAAGGCCGCCCACTGAATGGAAGCCCTGTTCGCAGGGGATGCCGTCCCAATCGACGCTGTGCAAAAGGCCGCCCGGGACATCGGCAGCCTCCAAGACCGTGACATCCAGGCCTTTACGACTAAGGATACGGGCGCAAAGAAGTCCGCCGAGGCCTGCGCCAATTATGATTGCGCGTTTAGACACTGCGGATGATAAGCGTAGAGTTGGTGCCGCCGAAACCGAAAGAATTGGACAGGAAGGTGTCGAAGGAATGCTCTATGGTCACAGGAGGAATCCACAGACGGGCCGAATCCTCGTCCGGATTCTCGAAATTAATATTGCCGCCGACAAAGCCGCCTTGCATCATTAGGATGGAATAAATGACCTCCGAGGCACCTGCCATCCACATTTCGTGGCCTGTCTGGCTTTTTGTGGAGGTGACGGGGACCGTCTTTTCGCCGAGGACGCGGAAAAGAGCCTTCGCCTCGTTGGCATCGCCCACATGGGTAGATGTGGCATGCGCATTCACGTAGCCGATCTCCTTGAGATCTACTCCTGAACGGCGAATCGCCATCTCCAGGGAGCGCGCCGGGCCGTCCACGTTAGGCGACGAAATATGGTCCCCATTTGAGGAGAAGCCATATCCCAGCACCTCTGCGATAATCTTCGCTCCCCTCCTTTTTGCCGATTCATAGCTTTCCAGTATGACGGTGGCGGCTCCACCGCCGGGGACTAGTCCGTCGCGGTCACGGTCGAATGGACGGCTGGCCTTTTGAGGGGCGTCTTCACGCACGGAAAAGGCTGAAATGCCGTCGAACGAGCCTGTGGCAGCCATATTAACCTCCTGAGCGCCGCCGCAGACTACCATATCCTGCAAACCATTCTGAATCAACAAAGATCCAAGGCCGATAGCATGCGAACCACTGGCGCATGCGCCCGAGACGGTAAGATTGATACCTTTAAGATGAAAGATAACGCCAAGGTTCATTGTAACCGTGGAGTTCATGCTCTGGAAAATGGCGCCGCTTCCGCAGAGCATTGTGTCCTTCTTTTCTATTATTTTGGCTATGGAGTTGTACACTGCATCGGCGGTACTGTCGTTGCCGTACAGAAGGCCCACTTCGTGGCTGTCAAGATAGTCTTGGTCGATGCCTGCCTGCAGAAGGGCGTCTCTGGTGGCACAGTAAGCATATTGAGCAGGTTCTGGCATATAGACCCTCTGGCTGCGAGGAAGCTCTCCTTTCAGCAGAGGCTGAGGAAGAAAAGCAGTGAGACCGCTTCTGAAACCAGCTTCTTTACGAGCAGGATCAAGGATAATTCCGGACACGCCGGAATACAGCGACTTCTGCACCTGTTCCAAGCTCTGGCCAAGACAAGACCAGATTCCCATACCGGTTATAACAACTCTGTTCATTACTCAATCATTAATTCTTCAAAGATAATGATTTTAACCGAAATTACATAAACTTCGAAGAACCCGGGGACATAAACGAAGAAGCCCCAGTCGATGTTTATCGACTAGGGCTTCCGAAGAACCCGGGGTCCCCTCTGGGGAATGTGCCCCCTGGAAGGGGGCTCCGCGAAGCGGTGGGGGTTAGAGAGATGCGGTAGCTGTCGGTAAACGAAGAAGCCCCAGTCGATGTGTATCGACTAGGGCTTCCGAAAAACCGCAGCTACCTACTCTCCCACCTGGTGGGGCAGTACCATCGGCGATGGTGAGCTTAACTTCTCTGTTCGGAATGGGAAGAGGTGGTTCCTCACCGCTATAACCGCGGCAATATATTACTTGAGAGAAAATCTTAACAGGTCATCCTTCCGGGTGACAAAAGACCTTTAGGCTTATCTTTCTCTAGAGAAAGTCTCTCGGGCAATTAGTACAGGTCTGCTGAGCCCATCACTGAACTTACACATCCTGCCTATCAACGTGGTAGTCTCCCACGACCCTCAAGGGAAAATTCATCTC
>JAFUVU010000002.1 GCA_017477465.1 Bacteroidales bacterium | reverse complement strand
GGTATCCGCCACCGTGCAGGACTCCCCGTCCGTGGCCAGAGAACCAAGAACAACGCCCGTACCCGCCAGGGTAAGAAGAAGACCGTTGCCAACAAGAAGAAAGCAACCAAGTAAAGTCTGAGAAGTTATGGCAAAGAAAACTACAACTACCAAAAAAAGAGTTGTCAAGGTTGACGCTTATGGGCAGGCTCATATCTCCTCGACCTTCAACAACGTTATCGTTTCCCTGTGCAACTCCCAGGGTCAGGTAATCAGCTGGTCCTCTGCCGGCAAGTGCGGTTTCCGTGGTTCCAAGAAGAACACTCCGTACGCCGCCCAGATGGCCGCAGAAGATGCGTCCAAGACCGCTTTCGACGCTGGTCTTAGAAAAGTAAAATGCTATGTGAAGGGCCCGGGTGCCGGTCGTGAGAGCGCCATCCGTACCATCAACAACGCAGGTATCGTGGTTACAGAGATTATCGACGTCACCCCCATGCCGCACAATGGTTGCCGTCCTAAGGGCCGCCGTAAGGTTTAATTTTTTAAAGAAGAAAAACTATGGCAAGATATACTGGTCCTACCACTCGTATCGCCCGCAAGTTTGGCGAACCCATCTATGGCCCCGATAAGGTTTTTGAAAAGAGAAACACTCCTCCCGGACAGCATGGCCTGGCCGCAAAGCGCAAAAAGCAGAAGGAGTATGGTACTCAGCTCAAAGAAAAGCAGAAAGTGAAGTACATGTACGGTGTGCTGGAGCGTCAGTTCCGTAACACCTACGCCCGTGCAGCCCGCATGAAGGGTCAGACCGGTGAAAACCTCATCCTCCTGCTGGAAGCCCGTCTGGACAACCTGGTGTACCGTCTGGGAATCGCTCCCACCCGCGCCGCCGCCCGTCAGCTGGTCCTCCACCGTCACATCACCCTGGACGGCACCGTCTGCAACATTCCTTCCTGCCAGGTCAAACCCGGTCAGGTAATCGCAGTCCGCGAGCGCTCCAAGAGCCTCGAGGTAATCCAGAACAGCGTGGCATCGGCCACCAAGTACTCCTGGCTCGAATTTGATAACAACGCCCTCAGCGGCAAGTTCCTGAATGTCCCCGCCCGCGAGGAAATTCCCGAGAACATCAACGAGCAGCTAATCGTAGACCTCTACTCCAAGTAATCGAATTTAACACCGCAAACTTATGGCAATCTTAGCATTTCAGAAACCGGACAAGGTGATCATGCTCGAAGGCACCGAGACCGTTGGACGTTTCGAATTCCGGCCTCTTGAGCCCGGTTACGGACAAACCATCGGCAACGCTCTCCGTCGCATCCTCCTTGCCTCCCTGGAAGGTTTCGCCATCTCTCAGATCCAGATTGCCGGGGTCCAGGACGAGTTCCAGACTATTCCCGGCGTTATCGAAGGGATGCAGGACATCATCCTCAACCTGAAGCAGGTACGCTTCCGCAGGATGGTTGACACCGTAGATTCAGAGGTAGCGAACATCACAATCAGCGGCAAACAAGAGTTCACCGCTGAGGACATCTCCAAAGGATTGTCTTCTTTCAAGGTGTTGAATCCCGAGCTGCACATCTGCTCGCTGGAGCCCTCCGTCAAGATCACCATCTCCCTGACCATCACCAAGGGTCGCGGCTTTGTCCCTGCCGATGAAGAACGCGACGAGAATACGCCCATCGGCACAATTCCCGTGGACGCTATCTACACGCCTATCAAGAAAGTCAACTGGACCGTGGAAAACTACCGCGTCGAACAGAAGACCGACTATGAAAAGCTGAACCTTGAGATCGTCACAGACGGTTCCATCTCTCCGGAGGCCGCCCTGCAGGAAGCAGCCAACATCCTCATCTACCATTTCAAGCTCTTCACCGACGACAAGAAGATCTCCATTGAGTCTTCAGTAGAAACCGACAGCAAAGAACTTGACGAGGAGTCCCTGAGGATGCGTCATCTCCTTCTTACCAAACTGTCCGATATGGGCCTTTCCGTGCGCGCTTTCAACTGCCTCAAAGCTGCCGATATCGACACCTTCGCCGACCTTGTGTCCTACAGCCGCACCGAACTGATGAAGTTCCGCAACTTCGGCCGCAAGTCCCTCAACGAAATCGACCTCCTGGTAGAGAAGATGAAGCTTTCCTTCGGTATGGATGTCACCAAGTACAATATTGAACCTAAGAAAAAGATCGTTTAAGCAATGAGACACAATAGAGCAGTCAATCATCTTGGTCGTAAGAGCGGTCACCGCAAGGCTATGCTCGCCAACATGGCATCCTCCCTCATCCTGAAGAAGAGGATCACCACCACAGAAGCCAAGGCCAAAGCCCTGAAGCCCTACGTGGAACCCCTTATCACCAAGTCCAAAGAAGATACTACCCACTCCCGCCGCATTGTCTTCAGCTACCTGAAGGACAAAGAGGCAACGGCAGAACTCTTCCGCACTGTAGCTCCCAAAGTGGCCGACCGTCCCGGTGGATACCTTCGTATCCTCCATACCGGTTTCCGCAGCGGTGACGCAGCCGAAATGGTTCTCGTAGAGCTCGTGGACTTCAACGAGGCCGCCCTTGCCGCCGGCAAGACCCAGGCCAAGAAGACCACCCGCCGCAGCCGCGCAAAGAAGGCAGAAGCAGCCGAGGCTCCCGCAGCCGAAGCACCCGCCGCAGAGGCCCCTGCAGCAGAAGCTCCCGCAGCAGAGTAAGGTAAATACCTTTGATCAAGAACGCCCGACCGCATTTCCGGCCGGGCGTTTTTGCTTTCTTGTGCTTTTTGGTTAAATTTGTATGCTAAAACCGAAATTTGGAATGAATAATATTGGCCTATTCTGCGATGTTTTCCCGCCTCTGATGGACGGAGTCGCGGTATGTGTTCAGAATTATGCCTACTGGCTGGACAAAAAGCAGAACAACGTCACGGCGGTGGTTCCTCACCTGAAGGACGCAAACTTTCAGCAATACAATTACGAAGTTCTTGATTTCCTGTCGATTCCGGTACCGGGGCGCAAGCCGTATGTGGCTGGCCTGCCGCATCTGGATCCGGGCTTTCTCAAAAAGCTCAAGACTCATCAGTTCGATATTGTACACGCCCATTCTCCTTTCACGACAGGCAATCTGGCCGTCCAGGTGGCCCGTAAGCAGGGCGTGCCGCTGATAGCCACCTTCCATTCCAAGTTCAAGGACGATTTCAAAAAAGAGGTTCACTCGGACTTCCTGGTAAAGCAGATGCTAAAGGTGGTAGTGAACTTCTTCAACAAGGCCGATGAGGTCTGGGTCCCCCAGGAATCAGTGAAAGAGGTAATCCGCGAATATGGCTACAAAGGCCCCCTTGAGGTGGTGGATAACGGATCGGACCTTGCAACGGACTATCCCGACAGCTTCTTCGCGAACGCCAGGGCGGAGCTTGGCATCGGCCAGGATGAATTTGTGCTGCTTTTCGTAGGACAGCATATCTGGCAGAAGAACACCCGCCTTGTGATAGACGCTCTTGAAAAGCTGAACGACCTTCCCTTCCGCATGTTCTTCGTGGGAACGGGCTACGCGGCAAACGAGATGCACCAGCTGGTCCATGAAAAAGGCCTCGACGGCAAAGTCACCTTCACCGGCATGCTCACAAAGCGCGAAGACATAGTGAAATACTACGCAGCGGCCGATCTTTTCCTCTTCCCCTCCCTTTACGACAACGCCCCGCTCGTAGTGCGCGAAGCTGCGGCCCTTCATACGCCCGCCATCATGGTGGAAGGCTCCACTGCCGCAACCATCCTTCGCGACGGCGAAAACGGCTTCCTGAGCGGCGGAGACCTCGATTCCTTCGCCGGCAAAGTGCGTTCCCTAATGGCCGACAGGGCCCTCGTGCGCAAAGTGGGCATTCAGGCTTCACGCAGCATAGTGCGTCCTTGGGAAGACGTAGTGGAAGAGGTCCAGGACCGATACAAAGCCCTCATCGCACGCAAGGCAGGCAAATAATTTGCGCCCTCCCCGAGTACGAAACGCAAAATTATTGCTATCTTTGAGGGATTGAACAGCCAATAATTAATTAACAAATAAAACACAAGACACAATGACAAAAAAAGGTGATTCCAATATCATTGCAGTTATTACAATGATATTCCTCTTTGGCATGATCTCCTTCGTGACCAATCTGGCCGCCCCTATCGGCAACATCTGGAAAATGCAGCCCGGCATCGAAGGCTCCAACACTTGGGGCATGATGGGCAACATGATGAACTTCCTTGCATACGCCATCATGGGTATCCCCGCCGGCAACATGCTCAAGAAAAAGGGTTATAAGTTCACCGCCCTGGCAGCCCTCATCGTCGGCCTGGTGGGCGTTTTCGTCCAGTTCCTTTCCGGCATCGTGGGCGTAGGCGCAACCATCGGCAACCTGCCTGCCAACTTCTTCGTTTACCTCCTGGGCGCATTCATCTGCGGTTTTGCAGTGTGCATGCTCAACACAGTGGTGAACCCCATGCTCAAAATCCTGGGCGGCAAGCGTTCCAACCAGTACATCCAGATCGGCGGTTCCTTCAACTCCCTCATGGGCACCCTCACCCCTATGCTGGTGGGCTCCATGATCGGCGAGCTTGTTAAAGGCAAGTCCCAGATTTCCGACGTGAACACCCTCCTGTTTATGGCAATGGGCGTTTTCGCAGCCGCATTCATCATCCTGCTCTTCGTCCCCATCCAGGATCCCGAGGCAACCAAGTCCTCCGCTCCTGCCGTCAGCCCTCTCAAATACACCCACTTCGTGATGGGCGTCATCGCCATCTTCGTATATGTCGGCGTAGAGGTCGGCATCCCCGGTACCCTCAACTTCTACCTTTCCGACCCTGAAAAAGGCGCAGGCATGGATCCCAAGACCGCCGTCGCCATCGCCGGTTTCGTAGCAGGTACTTACTGGTTCCTCATGCTGGTAGGCCGACTCATCTCCTCAGTCATCTCCGGTAAGGTCAGCGCCCGCGCCCAGCTCACCTGCGTGTCGGCAACCGCCCTCCTCCTTATCGTCCTTGCAATCTTCCTTGGCAACGCTTTCAGCGTCAAGATGCCCGTTTTCAACGGTCACGGCTTCGAAATGGCAGTCGTTCCCATCGCGGCCCTGCTGCTTGTCCTCTGCGGCCTTTGCACTTCGGTCATGTGGGGCACAATCTTCGACCTTGCAGTTGAAGGCCTCGGCTCAGCCACCGAAAAGGCTTCCGGTATCTTCATGGCCATGGTAGTTGGCGGCGGCATCGTTCCGCTCCTTCAGAACTTCATTGCCGACAAGGCCGGCTACCTCCCCAGCTACTGGCTCATCGCAGCATGCGTAGCGTTCATCCTCTACTTCGCTGTTGCCGGTTCCAAGGTTAAAAAAGCATAAATAACTATGGCACAGGATTTAGTAATCGGCATTGACATTGGTGGACAGACCACCAAATGCGGCATCGTTGATGCCCGCGGCAGCGTACTGGCACAGACAGTCATCCGCTCCGACAATCACACGGAAGTGGAACCTTACATCGCAGAGCTTGCAGAAGCCCTGAACCGCATAATTGCAGAAGCCAAGGCCGAAGGCCGCATCCGCGGCATCGGCGTAGGCGCTCCCAACGGCAACTATTACACCGGCAACATCGAAAGCGCAGTGAATCTGGTATGGGGCGGCGCACGCGTGATCCCCTTCGCCAAGCTCCTCAGCGAGCAGATGAACGGAATCCCCGTCAGCCTTACCAACGACGCCAACGCCGCCGCAATGGGCGAAATGACCTACGGCGCAGCCCGAGGCATGAAGAATTTCATCATGATCACCCTCGGCACAGGTGTGGGCTCCGGCATCGTTATCAACGGTGAAATGGTTTATGGTCACGACGGCTTTGCCGGCGAACTTGGTCACACCTGCGCAGTGCGCCACAACGGCCGTTCCTGCAACTGCGGCAAACAAGGCTGCCTGGAGACTTACGCCAGCGCTACCGGTGTAGCACGCACGGCACGCGAATGGCTGGAAATGAGCGACGAACCCTCCGAGCTCCGTTCCCTCGACAAAATTACCTCCAAGGATGTGTACGAAGCCGCCAAGGCCGGTGACCAGCTGGCCAAGAAGATCTTCGACTTCACAGGCCGCATCCTGGGCGAAAAATTTGCCGATTTCATCGAGTTCTCCGCCCCCGAGGCCATCGTCCTTTTCGGCGGCCTCGCCCGCGCCAAGGAATTCCTCACTGAACCTATCCGCAAAGCTATGGACGAAAACGTCCTCCCGCTGTGGAGAGGCAAAGTAAAGCTCGTTTACTCCCAGCTCAAAGAATCCGACGCCGCCATCCTCGGTGCATCGGCCCTTGCTTGGGAATTGTAAGCAACTTACGCAATTTGAGAATCGATATACGCAATTTGCCATGTTTGTAACTGGCAGATTGCGTATATTGCTTCCATGAAACACAAACTTACCTACGGACTATTCCTTATTTCGCTCATTCTGTCGTGCGAAAAGCCGCTTACGGGGTTTACCATACCTCCGCCTTCCACATCTACGGAGACTCCTGCAAAGCCGGAGCCCGAGCCGGAATCTGAGCCCGACCCGGTTTCCGCCGGTGAAGGCACGATTATCGTCGGCTATGCCACCTCCTGGGAGAGCCGCCTGCCGGATCCGGAACTCCTCACGCATATCAACTACGCTTTCGGCCTGATAAAGAGTGACTTTGAGTCGCTCGATATCAAAAACGAGTCGCGCCTTCGCAAGATTGTCGCCCTCAAAAATGACAATCCGGAGCTTAAGGTCCAGCTGTCCATAGGCGGCTGGGGTGCAGGCAATTTCAGCGAAATGGCGGCCGATCCCGCCCATCGCGCAGCCTTCTGCCGCAACTGTGTGTCGGCAGTCACCCGCTTCGGCCTTGACGGGATAGACCTTGACTGGGAGTATCCTACCAGCTCATCGGCCGGGATATCCTCTTCGCCGGACGACACAAAGAACTTCACCCTGTTGGTGAAAGAACTGCGGGCCGCCCTCGGGAATGAGAAGCTTCTCACAATGGCGTCTTCTTCCAGCGCCAAGTACGTGGACTTCAAGAGCACCGTCCCGTATTTCGACTTTGTGAACATAATGACCTACGACATGGGCAATCCGCCCAAGCACAATGCCGGGCTGTACCGCTCGTCCATGACGCACCGCAGCTGCGATGAATCCGTAACCCTGCACCAGCAGGCCGGCGTCCCTCTGGACAAGATTGTTCTGGGCATGCCCTTCTACGGTCACGGCGACGGCAGCGCGGTAGGAAGCTACGTCGATTTCAAGGATATACCCTTTGGCTCCGAGGCGTTTACGCAGCGTTGGGACGAATCGGCCCAGGTGCCTTATTTGGTGGATGCCTCCGGGAATATGGTCCTGAGCTACGACGACGGAATGTCCATCGGCCTTAAAGCCGATTATGTGGTGACAAAAGGCCTCCGCGGAGCAATGTACTGGAGCATAGAGGCCGATGACGACGCCTGGACCCTATCCAAGGCCGTGGCCTCACGCCTGATAGGTTATGCCGATGAGGAACAGACGTTTCTGGTGACCAACCCCTATGTGCAGAAGTTCATGGAAGAGGTGCACTACCCGGAGAGGGACTACTCCTACAGCCTCATAACCAACTATCCCGGCGGCGGTCCAGGCGAGAACGACATCCCGCCCACCGTCACCATCTCCTGGAAGCCCGACGAGAGCACCGGCCAACTCCGCCTGAACGTCTGGGATGCCGACTGGAGCCGCACCATCAGCCTTAGCGCCGGCACATCCTCCTACGGCCTCACGAACCTTGTGCCGGGAAGCAGATACTCCTATATGGTCACCAGCCTTTCCGGCAACGTCCTTGCGCGGGGCTCCTTCCGCACCACTGGCACCCTGCACCAGATATATTATGAAAACCAGGTCCGCAACGGACGCGACCTTGGCGGCTGGAAAACCCTCGACGGCAAAAGCACCGTCCGATACCGCAAGCTCTACCGCGGCGGCCGCGTGGACAAAAGCTACATGAACAGCGCCGGACGCCGCGAAGCCCTTGCCGACGGCATCCTTGCCGAACTGGACCTCCGCGAAGCCTCCGACGTGCCAAGTTCATCGGCCTTCGGCAGCAATATCGCGTTCTGCGCACCGGGCTTTGAAAGCGGCTACCGCACCATGCTGCGCGACCGCGCCGCCGGCGTGAAGGAATGCTTCGAATTCATTGTCAAATGCCTCAGGCAGAATAAGCCCGTTTACTTCCACTGCGCCGCCGGCCGCGACCGCACCGGCACCATGGCCATGATACTCCTGGGCGTACTGGGCGTAGGGGAGGGCGACATCGGCAAAGACTACGAGCTCACTTACTTCTGCCCTGCCGAATGGAGCATGTACAAAGGCGAATACGCCCACAAACGCACAGCCTCCGGCAGTTACCTGCATGCCATCGACTACCTTTGGAAAACCGGCGCAGGCGCTACTTTCAAAGAGTCCGTGGAGAAGTACCTCCTCGGCATCGGAGTCGCCCAAAAAGACATCGACGACCTCCGTACGATAATGCTGGAATAGCAAGTTGAGCCAATTTGCAAAAGCCCGGAAGATTGTTTATCTTTATCGGGCTTTTGTTATTCTAACCTTTAAAAACTAAAAACCATGTTACGCACCAATCGTTCCCTTCTCAAGTTCATTCTTCTGTCCATTATCACCTTCGGCATTTACGGCCTTGTGGTACTATGCCATGTATCGGAAGAAATCAACCGCGTGGCCACTCCCAGGGACGGGAAAAGCACCATGCACTTCGCTCTCATTTTCTTTCTCCTCGGGCCTGTTACCCTGGGCATCGCCCAGTTGGTATGGTATCACAGAATCTCCAAACGAATGGGCGAAGAATTAAGCGCAAGAGGCATAGCTTATCAAATCAGCGCGGGAACTTATTGGGGCTGGTATATCCTCGGTTCGGTTATCCTTATCGGCCCGTTTGTATATTATCATAAGTTCTTGAAATCAATGAACTTAATCAATGCCGATTTCAACGCCAAATCCGGCGTCGCAAAGTTGGAGGCTTAAACCGGCCGCTCCATGAAACAACTTTTATTCTGCTTGATGATTATGGCTTCGGGATTGCTCTGCTGCAAAAGTCCCAAAGGGGACCTCACGTATTGCAGCTATTCCAAGGCAGGATCGGCCGGCCTTGGCAAAGACTACTGTGAACTGATTGCCGATGTGGACTCCGTCCCCAAGGTGGTTGTGGCCATGAGGCTGGGCAACCGCTTCGAAGAGCCGGAAATCAGGGCCGAGTATCCGGTGGACAAGTCGGTGGTGGACAGTCTTGCCGCGCTTCTTAAGGAAAGGAAGGTTTACAAATTGGACGGATACTCTCTTGACGAAGCAATTACCGGCGGCTATGCCTACAGAATCTACATGGAGTACTCCTCCGGCGAGAAGGTAAACGCTCGCTGGTACGGAAATAATGTCAAAGACGAGGCTGTCAGCGCATACCGCCTCATCGAGGGTTTCTTCGAGCCCTGGCGCAAAAAAGCTTTTGAGGATGAGCGCATTGCCCGCATCCGTGAGATGGAAGAGCGCTTTGACAGGCTGTCGGCCGCCTATAAAAAGCACAAGGACTATCCTCTGAGGGAGGAAGACACCGAAGCTCTCAACCGCTATATGTTCACCCATGCCTGGCAGAATGACTACGAAGCCGACGAGCGGGGCGAACTCCCCGCAGACCTCAAACGCGGTGTGCTAAGCCAGGACGCCCTGTACAATCTGCTGTCAGAGCCTTGGAAATAATTATTCGGACACAGGGCGCACGTTGAACCCGAAGAAGCGGTAAGCGGCGCCCTGATATTTTGACAAAATCCTCTTGTTGAAGGTGATGTACCAGGCGAAGTTGTTCTCGTTCAAGCACAGCGAAGAACTCCAGTAGCTGGCGTAAGGCTCGTCGCCGTATTTGTAAAGTATGTCGTTATACTTGGATCCGCCGATGGGCAGGTAAATGCTGTTCTCGGGATTCACCCTGCTGGTAATTCTGTATCCGTCAACATCGCCTATCTTTTCATACACCCAGTCGCACTGCTCCAAAAGGGCAAGCCACTCGCCCTGGGTGGGCATTCTCCATTTGCCGCCAAGCTTGGCGTGCGCGACGTCGTCCTCAAGGGAAAGCCTGATGGCCGGCCCCCAGGGGTTGTTGACATCGGCCACTACGTATTTCTTCATTTCCGGAGCCTGGCCGAAGGCGTAATTCTCCCAGGTGTAGGTTTCCTTTTCTTCAATCTCGCCCCATGCGTAGAAGCCGCCGCACTGCTCGGGGGACTCTGCTCCTATATTGCAGCTTCCCCAGTAAAGGTTATAGTAGCTGCCGTCTTCGCGCGTTATGACGATGCCCATATCAACCGCGCCCTCCGGGCATTCCGTATAAGTAGTGTAGATTGATTGCCCGGCCGCAGAAATGCCGATGAGGGCAGAAACGAAAGCGAATAGCAATTTTTTCATAAGCATAAGTCTTTAAGTATATTGCAAAGGTAATCAAAAATTTTTGGAGGCCGTGTTTAAATGAGGTATATTTGTTTCTGGATCTACTTCTGAATACCGTCCGACCATACGCCGATAATTGTAGAACTGTCCGGCTTCAAGCCCGGCAAGGCTTATGGTAAATAAATCTTTTTTTGCTATCTTTGCCTTATTGAACAAGAAATGAATATGAACACAGCAACACTAACCGCACAGCGCTATAACTTCACAAGTGCACGCACTTATCTTGCCGCAGCCCTTTTCATTGTAGGAAACATTGTGGTGCCTCAGCTTTGCCACCTCATTCCTCAGGGCGGCCTCATTTTCCTTCCCATCTATTTCTTCACTCTGGTGGGAGCCTTCAAATGCGGCTGGAAGGTAGGTCTTCTCACGGCAGTGCTTTCACCTGTGATCAACTGCGTGCTGTTTGGCATGCCGCCGGTTGCATCCCTGCCCGCAATCCTTATCAAATCGCTTGCGCTGGTAGGTGCCGTCGCCCTGGTATCCCGCAAAATGGGCTTCTCTTTGCTTAGCGTTGCAATTGCAGTCCTGTCTTACCAGCTGGTAGGCATGGCAGCAGAATTCCTGATGGACCTGAACATTGTCCACGCACTGCAGGATGTCCGTATCGGCTGGCCCGGCATTTTGATCCAGATCGTGGGCGGCTGGGCTGTCCTCAAGGCCGTCGAAAAATGGTAAACATCTTAAAATCATTCAACTTACCAGAAAATCTATATGCCGATGATGTCCAAAACATCGTCGGCAATTGTATTGCGCGCTTTGGAGAGCGGGAATGGAAGCTGGTTGTGATGACCGGTGAGATTCACGGCCACCTTGGCATCTACTCTACCTTGGGCGCCAAGATGGGCCTTTTCGCACGCGAGTGCTTTGAGGCTCAAGGGCTTGACGGGCACATCTCCGTGCTTTCTTTCGCCGGAGAGCAGCCCCCGGTAAGCTGTCTCAACGACGGCCTTCAAATCAGCACCGGCGCCACGCTCGGCCACGGTTTGATAAGCGTCTCTCCCGAGGAAAATAAGCGCGTTGAGGCAGTCTTCACTTGCGGAGGCTCAAGCCTTCACCTTCGCCTTAAACCCTCCTTCGAGTCCCAAATAAAGGCCGATATCGCCCAGGGCGTAGCCCGCTACGGCCACAGCCCCGCCTACTGGCAGTATGTCCGTGAACTTGCCCTCCGCTACTGGAGCGACTGGAACCGCCGCGAAATCTTTGAAGAAATATAACGCAAAACGGCAACCGTGAAGGCTGCCTCTGAATGCTGCTTTACAGTGCCCTGCTACTTTACTTTTACCTTGATGCGCTCAATCAAGTCTCTTGTTTTTTATAAGCGGAGATTCTGCCTTATGCAACTATACCACGGTGCAGTTGTTCAACAGGAAAGACCATGTCCCAGTTCTTCCCCCAAACTATGTTACCGTGCTCAATGGTGTATTTCTTGAAATACCGGGGCTGAATGTAACGGTTATATTGAGGATGGGGGTGCGTGAGGATGAATGGGGCAAAGTCCACGATCTTTGACGTCCCATCGCTGAAATAGATACGTAGACTCACACCCCCGACATATTCTGCCCGGACAACGTAGAGAGTTTGTTCATTCCTGTTTTTCATTTTACTCTTTTTGTAATCTGTGTACAACGTACCTTTTTCTTCAGCACAAAGAAGTTCATCCACTTTTCAACGATATTGCGATAATAGACGCGGATAAAAGCTTCAGCTGCTCCGGCGTCTTTATCATTCAAGAGTTCATATCCATGCTCCGGACGGCGTCTAATCTCATTCAGATCTCCATTCATCAGGATAAGTTCAAATACCGTTTGGCGTCCATTCTTTATCACGTGAACATGGATGGGTTCATGCTCATTCGAGAAAAAGAAGAAGATAAAACCAAAGTATTCGTAAATTTTAGGCATAGTTCAATGCGCAATAATCGTTCCTAACAAAGATGCAAAGAAAAACTGAAACTGCCAAATCTCCCACTCAATTATAACTTTCCTCCCATTCTTCTGCAATAGGTCGCTACATCTTCCACGTTGCCCCGAAAGTCCTGGGTGTGCAGGGCTCCGTAGTGTTTGTCAATTTTGGCAATGGCATCGTAAGTTTTCAGGTAGCGATATGCCTGCAAGTCAGTGAGGCCGAAACGCTGCCCGAATTCGTTGATGAATGCGATGATGTATTCTATTTTGTCGCGAGCCGGATAAGTGCTTTCCATGACGTTATTTCGGTTTACGGGTGCAAGTTACGAATTTTTTGTGAGTTCCTGGTACATCTTGAACAGCCTTGCGACGATGTCGGATTCGGTGGCATCTCTGGGGAAGCCGTAGGCCTCCAGGACGGCGGCATCGTTGGCACGGTGGGCCTTTAGCAAATCCGGGAAGAGGACCAGATTACCATATAAGTCGGCCATAGATGCGTTTGGATATACCTGTCGGGCATCCAGAATAGCCTGTGCTGTCTTTTCAATCTTTGCTCTCTGTTCCTCCGTTGCGTCCGGCCAGGGGAAGTTGTTGTAAACGATTTTTGCCGAATAGCGGTATCGCATTTCAAGTCTGCCGGCGACAGCACGCATCCAGGCCATGTGAACCGAGGATGTCACGACTCCAAAGGTGTAGAGAGTAGCCTCGGGGATAAGTAGATTAGCGTTATTACTAATAACATCGGGCTCGATAAAACCGATTGGAATATAATCTCGCCTTTCAGAAGAAGTGCTTGGGACTAAAAGGTAGCTGCTTTCAGGCTGTCGTATTTCTCCGAATAACATAGGTGTCTCGGCGAGCCTTCGCGTACTCTCTCTATTGCTTTCCAGTCTTATTCTTCTGACTTTTTCAATAGCTTCCATGACAAATGGAATCTTAATATAAGATAGAGGAGAGACGTCTTTCAACCACAAGCACCACCGTTTTTCGTTATTTATAAACTCAGTTGCACCCATTAACCTGCGAAAGAGTTTAGATGACTCGGGATACTGTTTAACCAGTTTTGAATGATCCTCATCGGAATAATCTGAAAGAAATCCTCCATCATTTGGCATGCTCCCGAATACCATTTCGGGAACAGCTGCAATCGGTTTGCTCCTGCTTTCAATTGCAACTGACGGGGCATCCACCAGATAGCCATTGATATTGGATGCATAAGTAACGTTATTGCCATCAAAGATTCTTCGCTTGCGCGCTGAATCACCAATAGAAAACCCAACGATCACACAATGGACATGTGCTTTCTGACTGGCTTCGCTGTCCCAAATGAAAGTACGCCAAGCGAAGTCAATATTAACACCGGCTCCCATCAGCGGCCTCCATAGGTTTGCCACCTGCTCGCCCTGGGTGATGGAATTGGTGGATACAAGGGCGGCGTGGATATTCGGATTGATTTGCATCATCTCCAGTGACTTCTTGTACCAGCCGGTCACGTAGTCCATATTTCCGATGTTCTTCCACTTGGGGCCAAAGACGGAAATGAGGTCGTCTTTCTGCTCGGCTGACATAATACGAGCACCCAGGAACGGAGGATTACCCATAATATAGTTCAGTTCCGCCGCCGGAACCACCTCGCTCCAATCCATCCGCAGGGCATTCCCTTCATGGATATTGGTGTAGGTCTTCAGCGGCAGCGGGTCCAGATTGAAACCGGCAATGTCCTCGGTCTCCTTCATCATCTGGCTTTCGGCAATCCACAGCGCCGTCTGTGCCACAGAGCAGGCAAAGTCGTTAATCTCTATACCGTAGAATTGGTTGATGCTAACCTTGATGGGGTCCGCGAATTCACCGATGACGCGGTTGCCGTCAAAGATAATCCGCAGAGCCTCATTCTCAAGCCGTCTGAGCGAGGTATAGGATTCGGTCAGGAAGTTGCCGCTGCCGCAGGCGGGGTCGAAGAACTTCAGACCGGCCAATTTATCCTGGAACGCATAAGCCTTGTCCTTCTTGGTCTTGGCAACTTTCTCCACCTTGATTTCGGCCAGCTCCTCCTTCAATTCGTCCAGGAACAGCGGGTCTATCACCTTATGGATGTTCTCGATGGAAGTATAATGCATTCCGCCTGCCCTTCTCGTCTCCGGGTTCAGGGTGCTCTCGAAAACGGCGCCAAAGATGGTAGGTGATATCAGGCTCCAGTCGAAATCATCACTGGCCCGCTGGAGAATCAGCGAGCGGATCTCTTCTGTGATGCGGGGTATCTCTATCTCTCCGGCAAACATACCACCGTTAACATAAGGGAAGGCCAAGAGTTTCTCGTCCTCATAGGGGTCTCGTTCTTCAGGCTTTTGGTCCAAGATACGGAAGAGTTTGATCAGTTGCTCACGGAACATTGAGGCCTCGAACTGCGACATGTAGTCGTGGAACATGTCTTTTGTCCCGAATATACCTGCATCCTCGGCATATAAGCAGAATACCAGACGAACGCAGAGCTTATTCAATGCCTTTTGAGAGTCCGGGTTGCTCGGGTCCTTGTACTGGGCCAGAATCTTGTCATAGAGCACACCCACAATCTCACCGGCCTGGATGCTGACGTCAAGTTCTTTCTTCAGGTGAACATTGGTATCATCGACCAGGAGGTTAAGGCGGGTGTATTCCTTCTCAAGGTCTGCCAGTTGGACGACCTCCGGAGCATCGTTGGGGCGCTCCATGTCGTGAACCTCGAAGGTAGTGAAATTGCAGGCAACGATCCAGCGGGGGTACTGTGATTGGGGCAGACCGGCGGCATAACGGCGGGCCTGCTGATAGGGCGTGAGTTCAGAACCGTCACTCTGGCGATACTTTTCAGAGAGATTCACCTTGGAACCTTTCTGTTCGATGAGGACCTTGGTGGATGGGATGTAGCCGTCAATGAAATCCGAGCCTTTTTCCTTCAGGATAGTCTTTACCGGAAGCTCGAACTGAATAAACTGGGCCGGGTTGGTGATACCGAATACCCTTCCCAAGAGGTCCATCCAAAAGCGGGCCGTCTCACCTTTCTCGTACCCCTTCCCCAGCCAGTCCTTTACGAATGCTTTTGCCGCTTGCCGCTGTTTTGTATCGCTTGCCATGAGAATCAGTTTTTGTGCTATCCCTCAAATTTAGCAAAAAATTCTCTTCCAACAGCGCCACCGGCCACAAAACCTTGAAAGTGTTTCCGCCATAGGTGATGTTAGTGGTCCATTAACTTGAGGGCACTGAAAAAGGGGCCATTTTTTAAGGCCGTCGAGAGTGGCATATTCAAGCAACCTCGTGAAGAAGTTCGATTTTCCTTCAGATTTTCGATTCTCACGGGGTAGTTTTGCAAGAATAAGCGGTTTCCCCCTCTAT
>JAFUVU010000058.1 GCA_017477465.1 Bacteroidales bacterium | reverse complement strand
GCTATGCGGCATTTCCTTCTTTCCAATGCGCAGCTGTTTCAGAGGATGGACAGGATCGAGTACAAACTTTTGGAAAACGACCAAAAATTTGATCAAGTATTTGCTAAGTTGGAGGAGAAATCCCTCAAACAAGAACAAGGTCTTTTCTTTGATGGTCAGATTTTCGACGCATACGACTTCATTTGTACTCTCATCAAATCAGCCACATTCAGAATCATTCTCATAGACAACTATGTGGACGAGAGTGTCCTCACAATGCTGGATAAGCGTCGTGCCGGAGTAAGCGCTACCATCTATACCCAGAAAATATCCCGGCAACTTTCCCTGGATATCGCCAAGCATGATGCACAGTACCCACCCATCCCTCTACAGGTATTCAGCAAATCTCATGACAGGTTCCTTATCATTGACGATCGGGTATATCATGTAGGAGCATCCATCAAGGACCTTGGCAAGAAGTGGTTCGCCATTCTTGAAATGAAGGATCAGAATCCGGACGAATTGATTTCCAGGCTTTAGCGCGCGCCAAAGATCGGCCAGGCTGGACGACGCGTTTCCGCTACATCGCCTTTACGGGATCGCCCAATAACGGAAAAACCTCCTGCGATGTTGCAGGAGGCTTTTTTGCGGAGGGGACGAGATTCGAACTCGTGGTACAGAATAACCCGTACGGCAGTTTAGCAAACTGCTGGTTTCAGCCACTCACCCACCCCTCCGGGCTTAAAGCGTTGAAACTTCACCGGGGTTGCCGGTGCCCGGTCAAATGAATCGGGACTGCAAAGATACAAATTTTTGCACAAACTGCAATACATCGGCCAAAAATTTGCAATTTTTCCCTTGACACGTAAACGCCTATGGCTCAGCTATTTATGAAAATCAAGTGCGGCAAAAAGTCACACTTGATTTCCACAATACACTGTATATCAGTTATTTACGTGCCACGGTTATTCTTCCTGCCGGGCGGTGGTCAGGGGGATGGGGCGGCCGTCGCGGTAGGCGGTGAGGCGGGCGTCGGGGAAGCCCAGGCGGCGGACGGTGTTAAGGTCCAGCAGGGCGGCCGCGTAGGTGGGATACAGGCCCACCGAGTAGGTGTAGCGCAGGTTGGAGGCCAGACGCTCGTACACCGGGGAGAGCCCGCCAAGATCTTCGACGGAGGCGTGGCGAGGGCTCGTAAACAGTTGAATCTGATACACTATGCCTGCCGGGAGGGTGTTGTCCTGGGCGAATCGGCCCACTGGGGAAATGCGGAAGCTGTTGCGGACGGGATGGCGCCCCACTTTCATGCGAAGGCGCGGCCCCATGGCGTTTTTGGCGAAGGTGTAGCTCAAGGACGTGCCCACAACCTCCCGCTCTTCACTGCCGGAGGATGACACTACCCCGCTCTGGAGGAAGCTCTGCTCGACAAGGCGGATTTCAAGCTCAGTCTCTTCGAGTTGCCTGCGGAGCGGCAGAAGCGCGTTTTCCTTTTCGCGGATGCGGGCCGTGATATCGGCCGTCTCGTCTTCGCGGGCTTCAGAAAGCAGGGTGCGCAGGGCGTCTATCATCTTCTGGTGCCGATAAATGGAGTCCCGCAGAGCGCGCGCCTCGGCATTCTTGTGCATGTAGAGGCGGGTGTTGGCATTGTCGGCCACGCTGCCGGAGACTGCCGATCCGTTGTCGATGCGGGAAGGGTCGTCGATGGGCCGAAGACCGGCTATGCGGGCCAGCTCGGCATGACTGCGGACTTGTTTCCGCGCACGCGAGCCTTCATATTCAAGCACATACACATAGACGCTGTCGCGCGAGCAGTCGCGGTTGGAGGCGAAGAGGGTGTACTTGCCGTCGTCGGTGTCCATAAGAAGGAAATCGTCGCCGGGGGAGCTGTAAGGGAAGCCAAGGTTCACAGGCTCGCCCCAGGTCTGGGTCTCTTCATCCCAGGCGCTGGCGTAAAGGTCATATCCTCCCATGCCGAAAAGGCCGTCGGAGGCGAAATAGAGCGTCTTTCCGTCAGGCGAAAGCATGGGAAATATCTCACTGCCGATGGAAGTCACGCTCTCCCCTGCAAGACGCGGGGCGCGCCAGAGGGAGTCGAGGTCCTCGGTGATGAAGATGCTGCGCGTGCCGGCCCTGTCGGCAGCCGTGAAATAGATGACGTCCGTCCCCTTGGGCGCATAAAGCGGGTAGCCTTCGAGGGAGTCAAGCGGGTTAGGCGAAGCGTGCCAGGACTGCGGCTTGAGCGGGTAGAAAAGGAAGAAATCCTTGCGGGAGAACCTCTGGCGGGCGACCACGTGCGGATCGGCACAGAAGTCGGTCATATTCAGGCCGTTCTGGGCAGCGGTGACCTTCCTGTCAAGCGAGGCGAGGGTCTTGCTGTCAAGCGAAGCGCCGGAGACCGCAAGGTAGTGATTTATAGCATCCTGGAAATGGTAGGTGCGGAGAAGACTGTCGCCTCGCTCAATTAGCTGCCGGGGAGAGGGCCGATGCGCGGGCACCGGGAACTCGATGGGGATGGGACGGTCAATAATTTCCTGCCCTGACAGGCCTGCACCTGCGAGGAAAAGCAGCGAAACTATGGCGAAAATCTTTCTTTTCATTGTAAAACCAGCCTGCAAAATTAAGAAATAGTTGTGAGAAAGTGTAGAAATCAGAAAAAAATCGTAAATTTGCAACCTATTTTGCGGTGGTGTCTGCAGATGCCACCCGTATTAGTAGCTAAATAGTTAATTTAAAACATAAACAAACATGCAAAGCAAAGGTTGGATTAGACTGGTAGCGATACTGCTTGGCATCGCCAGCGTCTGGCAGCTCTCCTTCACCGCAATCACGCGCATCCAGGAGAACAAGGCCGCCAAGGCAGCCCAGGAGCAGGCCCTGCAGTTCGTTCAGTCAAACAATGTTGCCGCCGATGTCCGCGAATTCGTACAGGACTCCGTGGCCAACATCAGAAACAGAGCCTACATCGACTCTATCAGCAGCGAAAAGGTGTTCCTCGGTTACACCTACAAAGATGTCAAGGAAAAGGAAATCAACCTTGGTCTGGACCTCAAAGGCGGCATGAACGTCATGCTGCAGGTTCAGCTCGAAGACCTGGTGAAAGCCCTTTCCGGCAATAGCACAGACCCCGACTTCGTGGCAGCCCTTGCCCAGGCCAAAGCAAACAACGTGAACTCCAGCCAGGATTTCATCGGCCTGTTTGCCGATGCATGGGCCCAGGTAGCCCCTCAGCGCCGTCTGGCAGAGATTTTCGCCACCTACGAACTCCGCGACAAAGTGGCCAACGACGCCACCAACGCCCAGGTAATCGACGTTATCCGTTCAGAAGCCAAGAGCGCAGTTGACAACTCCTTCAACGTGCTCCGCAACCGTATCGACCGCTTCGGCGTAACCCAGCCCAACATCCAGCAGGTTGGCAACTCCGGCAAGATTCTCATCGAACTCCCCGGCGTAAAGGACCCCGAGCGTGTGCGCAAGCTCCTGCAGGGTACCGCCTCCCTCGAATTCTGGCCCACCTACCAGGGCAACGAGGTTGACCTCTACGCAGTGGACGCCAGAGTGGCCGAAATCCTCGGCAACCTCAGCGACTCCACCGCCGTGGCCAACCCTCTGTTCCAGGTATTCAGCCCCAGCGGCTGGAACAACGCCTGCCTCGGTTTCGCCCAAGGTGTTGACACCGTAACCGTAAACCAGTACCTCTCCATGGCTGCCGATGTCCTCCCCGCAGGCTTCCGCGGCATGTGGTCAGTAAAACCCACCGACCTCGTGAAAGGCAGCAACCTCTACGAACTGGTTGCCATCAAAGCCACCTCACGCGACGGTAAAGCCCCTCTCGACGGCGGCGTAGTCACCGACGCCCGCGTCAACTTCAACGGCGCACAGCAGGGCGGCAACGGCGCACCTTCAGTCTCCATGACAATGAACGCCGAAGGCGCCTCCATCTGGGCCCGCCTCACCAAAGACAATATCGGCAAGCAGGTTGCCATCGTCCTCGATGGTCTTGTGTACTCTTATCCTACCGTAAACACCGAAATTACAGGCGGTTCCTCCGAAATCACCGGTAACTTCGACGTTCAGGAAGCCGAAGACCTTGCCAACGTTCTCAAATCCGGTAAGCTCCCCGCCCCCGCCTCCATCATCCAGGAGCAGGTGGTAGGTCCTTCCCTGGGTTCCCAGTCCATCAAGGCCGGTCTCATCTCCTTCCTCATCGCCTTCTGCCTGGTGCTCCTCTACATGGTATTCTTCTACCAGGGCGCAGGTTTAATTGCCGATATCGCACTGCTCTGCAACGTGCTCCTGCTGTTCGGCGTGCTCGTGAGCTTCGGCGCTGTCCTTACCCTGCCCGGTATCGCCGGTCTGGTCCTGACCCTGGGTATGGCCGTTGACGCCAACGTTATCATCTACGAGCGCATCAAGGAAGAACTGGCAGCCGGCAAGGGCTTCTCCCTCGCAGTGCACGACGGTTACAAGAACGCTTACAGCGCCATCATCGACGGTCAGCTCACCACCCTCATCACCGGTATCATCCTCTACATCTTCGGTTCCGGTCCTGTGCAGGGCTTCGCAACAACGCTGATCATCGGTATCGTCACCTCGGTGCTCACCTCCATCTTCATCACCCGCCTCATCTTCGACGACCGCATCAAAGCCGGTAAGACTGTGTCCCTGTCCAACAAGCTCACAGCCAACATCCTCAAGAACACGCACGTCGATTTCATCGGCCTGAAGAAATGGTCCTACATCATCTCCGGCGCCCTCATTCTCATCTCCATCGCCAGCATCGCCTTCAAGGGCTTCAGCTACGGTGTTGATTTCACCGGCGGCCGTACCTATGTAGTCCGCTTCGACAAGAGCGTCACCGCAGAAGATGTCCGCGCCTCCGTGGAAGCCACCTTCGAGGAAGCTGCACGCCAAGCCGGTATCGACCAGTACTCCGTAGAGGTCAAGCAGTTCGGCGGCGACTCCCAGATGAAGATCACCACCCAGTACAAGAACGACAGCGAATCCACAGAAGTAGATGCCGAAATCGAAGGCCTCCTCTACAACGCCCTCAAGGGCTTCTACGCAGAGGAAATCCAACTGGCCGACTTCACCTCCACCCTGGAGAACCCCAACGGTATCATCTCCTCCGACAAGGTAGGTCCTACCATCGCCCGCGACATCACCCGCAGCGCTTTCATCGCCGTATTCCTGGCCCTGCTGGCCATCTTCGGCTACATCGCCCTGCGATTCAAAGGCTGGACCTGGGGTCTCGGCGGCGTGGTCTCCCTGGCTCACACTGCCCTCATCGTGATCGGCTTCTTCTCACTGTTCAACGGTATCCTGCCGTTCAACCTGGACGTCGACCAAACCTTCATCGCAGCTATCCTTACCATCATCGGTTACGCCATCAACGATAACGTGGTTATTTTCGACCGTATCCGTGAGCAGAGGGGCCTGCATCCGAAGGAAGACTTCCGCACCACGGTTAACACCGCTCTGAACGCCACATTGACCCGTACCCTCAACACCTCCATATCAACCCTCCTCCCTATGCTTGCCATCGCATTCTTCGGCGGAGAAAGCATCCGCGGTCTCGCAGTTGCCCTGTGCCTTGGTGTTATCATCGGTACCTACGCTTCCATCATGATCGGTACTCCTATCATGTACGACGCAACAATGCGCGCTTCCAAGAAAGCCGAAAAATAGTTCCTCGAGGGACACTCCAAATAAAAGCCGCGACCTTGCAAGGGCCGCGGTTTTTTTATATCTTTGTTCCATGAGTTTTGTGCATCTTCACGTCCACACCCAGTATTCAATCCTGGACGGGCATTCTTCCATAGAAAACCTCTTCAACCGGGCCGATGAGCTTGGCATGCCGGCGCTCGCAATAACGGACCACGGCAACATGTACGGCGTAAAAGAATTCTTCAAATACGCGAAAAAGCACCCTTCAGTAAAGCCTATCATCGGCTGCGAGATATACGTCTCAAAAGGGGACCATCGGCTCAAAGAGAAGGGTTATTACCACCTTATTCTGCTGGCCAAGAACTACACCGGCTATCTGAATCTCGTGAAGATTGTATCGGAAGGGCACATCAACGGCATGTATTACAGGCCAAGGGTGAGCCACGAGGTAATTGAAAAGTACCACGAAGGGCTCATCTGCTCATCGGCCTGCATAGCCGGGGAAGTGCCGCGCGCCATCCTTGCACACGACGATGCAGCCATAGAAAAGGCCATTCTCTGGCACAAACGCGTCTTCGGGGACGATTATTACCTCGAAGTGATGAAGCACAAGACAGAGGTGCCGGGCCTTGACAACGAGCTTTATGAGCGTCAATGCTATTACTGCGACGAAATCTTCAAACTGGCCCGGAAGTACCAGGTCAAAGTCATAGCCACCAACGACGCCCACTTCGTCCGCAAGGAGGACGGCCCGGTGCACGACAGGCTTATATGCCTGACAACCAACGCCTTCGTGGACGATCCGGACCGCCTGCGCTACACCCAGCAGGAATACATTAAGACGGAGGAGGAGATGCTCTCCCTCTTCCCGGACCATCCGGAGGCCATTTCCAACACCCTCGAGGTTGCAGAGAAGATAGAAAGATATTCCATAGATAGGGACCCCGTTCTTCCCGTATATGAGATAGACCCCGCCTTCATGGCCGATATCGACACCTACCTGGAAAAATACAAGGATATCATAGACGCAGGCCGCTGCGACAAGCACGGCACGTACCGCGGCGACGGCTTCTGCCACTCGGTGGCCTATCTTTGCCATCTGACATATCAGGGGGCGCACCAGCGCTACGGGGAAACTCTTACCCAGGAGCAGGAAGAAAGAATTGATTTTGAGCTAAAAACAATCTGCCGAATGGGCTTCCCGGACTACTTCCTCATAGTCCAGGACTACATCGCCGCATCCCGTGCAATGGGCTCGATGGTTGGCCCCGGGCGTGGCAGCGCCGCAGGTTCCGTTGTGGCTTACTGCCTCAAAATCACAAATTTGGACCCCATCCGCTACCAACTCCTGTTCGAGCGTTTCCTAAACCCCGACCGTATCTCAATGCCTGATATAGACGTGGACTTCGAAGACCTTACAAAAGCCCACGAATACGTGGAAAAGAAGTACGGTACTTCGCATGTGTCACGCGTGATTACCTTCGGCACAATGGCGGCAAAAAGCGCCATCAAGGACGTTGCGCGCATATCGCACGTAAGCATAGACGAAAGCAACCGCCTCACCAAGATGGTTCCGGACCGCCTGAGCGAGAAAAAAGAAAAGGAATATCCCTTCAACCCCAAACTGGACGAGCTGAAGCCCGGCTTCAAGGTGGTTGAAAAAGAAGTGGAAGTGGACGACCCAGAACATGAAGGCCAGAAGATAAAAGTCACAAAAACCTTCCAGAAAGGCCTTGAGGACGTCGATGTAAAGATTACCCTTAAGAACTGCTATCGGCTTGTCCCGGAGTTCATAGAAGAGCTTAAAAACGGCCCGGAAATCAACAAGGAAGTACTCAAGTACGCCCAGGCTCTGGAAGGCTGCGTAAGGCAGGTTGGCGTGCACGCTTGCGCCACCATTATCGGCAGGGGAGACCTGACGGATTACCTGCCCGTATGCCTGTCCAAGGATAAGGAAACCGGCGAGGATGTGCGCACCTCCCAGTACGACGGCCACTATATCGAGGACGTGGGCATGCTCAAGATGGACTTCCTGGGCCTCATCACCCTCTCCATCATCCACAATTGCCTGGACCTCATCAAGGAGCACCACGGGGAGGATATAGACATCGAGGCCATTCCAATCGATGATAAAGCCACCTACGATTTATACGGCCGCGGAGACACCACCGCCGTCTTCCAGTTTGAATCGGAGGGCATGAAAACGTGGCTGCAGAAGCTGCGTCCTTCGCGTTTTGAGGACCTCATCGCAATGAACGCCCTGTATCGGCCAGGGCCGATGGACTATATCCCGGACTTTGTAGCCCGTAAACTTGGCGAGCAGGCCATAGAGTACGACCTCCCGGAGATGGAGGAATACCTGCAGGACACCTACGGCGTAACGGTGTACCAGGAGCAGGTGATGCTTCTTTCGCAAAAGCTGGCCGGCTTCACCAAAGGCGAGGCCGACAAGCTCCGCAAAGCCATGGGTAAGAAGCAGATAGATATCCTGAACTCCCTGAAAGACAAGTTCATGACCGGCGGCACGGCAAACGGCCATCCGGAAAAGGTGCTGGACAAAATCTGGAAAGACTGGGAGAAATTCGCCCAGTACGCCTTCAATAAGTCGCACGCAACCTGCTATGCCTGGGTAAGTTACCAGACAGGCTGGCTCAAGTGCCACTATCCTTCGGAGTTCTTCGCCTCATGCCTTAACTGCGCCAAGAGCATGGACGAAATCACAAAGATAATGGACGACTGCAAAGGCCACGGCATCAATGTTTTAAGCCCCGACATCAACGAAAGTTCCGGCCACTTTACAGTCAATAAAAACGGCGATGTACGCTTCGCCCTTGGCTCCATCAAGGGCTTCGGCAACAACGTAGTGGAAGCCATAGTCAAAGAGCGCGACGAAAACGGCTTATTCACAGATATTTACGATTTCGTAGAAAGAATGGCCGGCAGCGTGAACCGCAAAAGCTTCGAAAGCCTTGTGAACTCCGGCGCATTCGACAGTTTCGGCCACAAGCGCAGCATGTACTTCCAGCCCGGCAGGGGAGGCGATCTTTTCATCGACCAAATAACCCGCTACGGAGACCTCTATAAAAACGACACCATGTCAAGCGCCGCCTCGCTCTTCGGCGGCATGGAGGAAATGACTCCCGACAGGCCTGCAATGCCCGAAAACGAAGGATACATAGACATAATGGACATCCTTCAGCGCGAAAAGGACCTGGTGGGCATGTACCTTAGCTCCCACCCCCTGGACCGCTATAAGTTCGAAATAGACCACTTTACAAACTGCCAGCTGGCCAACCTGTCCAACTATGTGTCGGAATGCGAAGCGCGAAAACAGACCAAAAAGGTGTACGTGGCGGGCATAGTGTCCGACATCAAGCAGCTCACCACAAAAACCGGAAAGCCCTATTCCCGCACAATTCTGGAGGACTACAGCGGCTCATACGAACTCACCCTCTTCGGCAAAGACCACGAAACCTTCATGCAGTACATGCAGCCAAAGGCAACGCTGTTTATAGAGGGCGTAGTGGAAGAAAAATTCTTCCTTAAGCCGGAAGAACGTGCGCAGGGCAAACAGGCTCCATACGCCTTTAAAGTGCGCAAAGTGACCCTTCTTGGCAATATTTCCGACGATCTTCTCGCCGGCTTCAGCATGGACATAACAACTCCCATGCTTACGCAGCAGTTCAGGGAGAATCTGGTAAAGGTGGTCAAACAGCACAAGGGGAATATACCTCTCACCATCTTCCTGTTCGATCCTGGCACCAAATACCGCATCCAGTTCTACTCTAAGAAGTTCCAGGTAGCCGTAACCTCGGAGTTCATTCAGGAGCTCCAGAAGATAGGCATAGAGCGTTACGAGGTAATCCGCAAATAAAGCTGCCGGGGGCCTTAAATGGGCTTTTTACGGCCCGTGCAAACAACAGTGAGGCTTCCGGCAGCGGATAAATCTTGCTTGTAGCGGGCACGAAAAAGGTGTGGCCACGCTATTACACAGTCGTCTGGCTCTGGAAGGCACACATGATCAGGAAACAACAATGACCACACCAAACGGCGTGGGCATCCCGTCCTGATCATTGCTGTTAAATTTTCCAGATTTGACGACTGTGCCAGGAGAATATGTCTGAGAACTTACAGTCAGGTCCTCATCGCAAAGGTAATAAAAAACCGCGGCCTGTGCAAGGTCGCGGTTATTTATAGGAATAAGCTTACTTATTTTACAAGCTTGAAGCCGATTCTGTAGTTGTCGTAGCCTTCTGCGAGTTTGGCGATGCCGGAAACCTGGCTGGAGGATTCGCCGAGCTTGCCGACAATCTTCTTGATGAGGCTCATGGCCTTATCGACGGTGAAGAGCATTTTTGCTCCGCCGGGGGTGGACTCGAGGGTACCGGTCATGCAAAGGAACTGGAAGGTCTTGCCGAAGGTGAGGGTAACGGTCTTTTCGCCGTCGCCGACTTTGTACTTACCGGGAACGGAGATGGCACCTGCATTCATTGTGAAGGTGTTGTCTTCTGCGTTGAAGGTGAATGTGAGGGCACCGGGTTTGATGCCTACTTTGGCGAGGTACTCATCGGCCTTTGATTCGATGCCGGAGGTAACGGCTGTGCCGGCCAGGTTGGCGAGAACGCCACCTTCGCTGCTGGTAGCAGAAACGGCGATGCCATTGTAAGTATATGTGCCATTGAGGCTTACAGGTGCAGAATAAACGGTGCCAGCAAGGCCGGAAACGATATTGCCGATGGTGGAGGCGATGTTGCTGTTCTGGGTGGTAGTGGCGGTTGTCTGAGCGCTTTCACCCTTCTTTTCGAAGATGCCGCCCATCAGGCTGCCGAGGAAACTTTGTGCGTTGGCAGAGACAGTGACGGCCATAGCCAAGGCAATGATAGAAACGATTTTCTTCATGATATTTGTATTTTTAAGTTTGTTTCAGCGGGTAAATATAATAATTTTTGCGCAATTATTCATCTTTTTCGGCCCATCCTTGTGCTTTTATGGGAAATTCTACCCCTTCCGGAGTCACAAGAACGCATCCGGCCTCCGCCTGTGCAGTGTGGCCGATGATGTCGAAGGTCTGAAAATCGCGGCGGAATTTCTCGAGATGGAGGATGGGAATCACGAAGAGAAGACGGTTGTCGTCACCCCCGTTCATGGCGGCGCTCAAGGGATCCATGTCCAGTTCTTTGCCCAGGGCGAAGCTGTTGCCTTCGAAGGGAATCTTGTCGGCATAGATCTTTACGCCAAGGCCGCTGTCGCGGGAGAGGCGTTTCACTGCGTCTGAGAGGCCGCGGGTGACGAAGTAGCCGTAGGAAGGATAGATTTCGCTGTCTTCCAGGCGATCTACTACGGAAGCGTCCAGCTCCGGCCTTAAATAACTGCCGACCAGCATCTTATACTGTCCCATCTGAGGCTGCTCGCCGCTTTTGGCAAACTCCTTCGCGCCCCTTTCAAGCACCTGATAACCAAGGTAGGAAGCACCGAGAGCGCCGGACACGCAGATAAGGTCTTTGGACTTGGCGCCCATCCTGCGCTTCGATGTAAGCAGGGAGGTTTCGCCTGTTGCGCAAACGCTTATGTACAAGCCGTTTACCGAGGGCTGAAGATCCAGGTTCACCGCTTCGTAGCCATGCTCTTTGGCAGCGACTGTAATGCCCATCCAAAGGTCTTTAACCTGAGGAAAATCCAATTTGGCCGATACGCCCAGCACCACGTTCAGCAGCTTAGGGTGTGCAAGGGTGGCATAGAGTTCCCCGGTTACGCCGACTACGCACTTGTAGCCCAAGTGTTTAAGCGGGAAATATACCAGGTTGAAATCTATTCCCTCCAGGTACATCCTGGCGGCAGTGGTGATTTTACCGCCCTTTTCGGCGGTATAGGTGAGTCCGGCTACCGGATTATACGCAGAGAGGCGATAGAGCTGTTCTATCGCCTCTACTTTACCTAATTCGGAGAATGATTCTGCCATTAGCGGAGCTGGAAGATCACAGGGAAGGTGTAGGTTACCTTAACGGCGCGGTCACGCTGTTTGCCGGGTTTCCACTTAGGTGAGCTGGACACAACACGCACAGCTTCCTTGTCGAGGGATTCATCGACGCCACGGAGAACCTTCACATTGGTTACGCGGCCGTCGGCCTCTACTGTGAATTGAAGGGTTACACGGCCCTGAACGCCATTTTCCTTTGCGATTTCCGGATAAACCAGACGGGAGTTGACCCACTTGGAGAATTCGTTTGCATCGCCACCGTTGAAGGAAGGCTTCTGTTCTACGAGCTGGAAAGGAATGGCTTCTTCTTCCACTTCCTCTTCTTCAACTACAGCTTCTTTGTAGTCCTGGATTTCCACTGCCTGGTTGTTGTCTTCCAGGTTGATGAACAGGTCATCGTCCAGTTTGATGTCATCGTCCACGATGTCGATCTGGTCGCTGAGGACGGGGATTGAGGGTGCCTCGGGCGGGGGCGGGGGGAGCTCATTCTGGATGGCTACCATTTCCTCTTCCACGAGTACCTGGGTGGTGTCTTCGAGAACTGCCACCTGAGCATCTTTGGAGGACCAGTTGAAGGCACCGTACACAATGCCGAGAGCTACGACAAGGCCGATCTCGGTGAAGAGCAGGCGCTTGTTCTCAAGGCTGGCTTTGGGTGATTTCTTGACTTCCATAATTATTGCGTTTTAAAGTTTGATTTCTCTGATGCAAAGATAAAACCATATTTTTCGCACGCAAAATATTCAATAAAATATAATCTCGCAGGCACTCTTACGTAAACGACTGATTATCAATTAATTATTTTTACCCCGGAAAATAAAAATCTCGCATAAAGCGGCACCTCTGTCGATTACCACTTTTATTTTGCGTTTTTCCACTACTTTTGAAGGTGGCTCAGGAAGAACTCCCGGTCCCTTATTCCGCTCACCTTGATGCGCTCTTTAAGGCGGTAGATATGGTTATACACGTAGTTTTTGTCCTTCTCAAGAAGGGCTGCGATAGTGGTTGAAGAGAAACCCGATGCCGTAAACATATACAGCAGATAGTCTTCGTCCTTCCAGCGGGGGAAGGTCTCGCGAAGGCGCTTCATCACGTTGTCGGAGGATTCGTTCAGGCTTTGCTCCAGCGCATTCTGCGTGGCGACATCGGCCCTTAAACCTTCTACAAGGGTCTTGACTTCTTTGAGGACGCGGGGCTGGAGGTTATCGGTGCCTTCGTAAACGTAGTACTGCTCGCAAAGGCGCTCCAGCATGTCCAGGCCCGGTGCGGCTTTGCGGAAGCCCTGCGAGGCTGCCAGACGGCGCTGCAGGTCTTCCGCTACCGACATTATCCGGTCATTTTCCTGCTGCTGCTCCAGGAGCTGTTTCTCCAGCAGCGCCTTCCGCGCCCAGAGATAAAGCACCAGCGTAGCCAGAATGGCTGTTATGAGCAGCGCAAGGGGACCCATTTTAGAGGTTCCTCAGAAGGTTTGTAAGGGAAACCTTGGAGTCGATGAGGGCACGCAGGTCCTCGATCTTCACGCGCTCCTGGGTCATGGTGTCGCGGTCGCGCACTGTTACGCAGCCGTCGTTCACGGTGTCGTGGTCAATTGTCACGCAGAAAGGAGTGCCGATGGCATCCTGACGGCGATAACGCTTGCCGATGGAGTCTTTCTCGTCGTACTGATAGGAGAAGTCGTACTTGAGCTCATCGACGACTTTCTGGGCGATTTCCGGCAGGCCGTCCTTCTTCACGAGAGGCATAACGGCGACCTTGATAGGTGCGAGAGGGGCGGGAATCTTCATTACAACGCGCTCCTCGCCGTTTTCAAGCTTCTCTACCGTATAGGAATGAGCCAGCACGGCAAGGCACATACGGTCAACGCCGATGGAAGTCTCGATCACGTAAGGAGTGTAGGAGACGTTCTCTTCGGGGTCGAAGTATTCGATCTTCTTGCCGGAGAATTTCTGGTGGTTGCCCAAGTCGAAGTTGGTGCGGCTGTGGATGCCTTCCAGCTCTTTGAAGCCGAAGGGGAAGTTGAACTCGATATCGGTGGCGGCGTTGGCGTAGTGGGCCAGCTTCTCATGATCGTGGAAGCGGTAGTTTTCGGCACCCATGCCAAGGTTGACATGCCATTTCATGCGGGTTTCCTTCCATTTTTTGAACCAATCCAGCTCGGTGCCTGGCTTGATGAAGAACTGCATTTCCATCTGCTCGAACTCCCTCATGCGGAAGATGAACTGACGTGCGACAATCTCGTTGCGGAAAGCCTTGCCGATCTGGGCGATGCCGAAGGGAATCTTCATGCGGCCGGTCTTCTGGACATTGAGGTAGTTAACGAAGATGCCCTGGGCGGTTTCGGGGCGGAGGTAGATGGTGCTGGCACCGTCGGCCGTTGAGCCCATGGAAGTCTGGAACATGAGGTTGAACTGACGCACCTCCGTCCAGTTGCAGGTGCCGCTGATAGGGCAAACTATCCCACAATCGATAATTATTTGCCGATATTCGGCAAAGTCGGAAGCCTGCTCAGCTTTCAGGAAGCGGTTATGCACCTCGTCGTACTTGGCCTGTTCGCGAAGGACGTTGGGGTTGGTTGCGCGGAACTGTGCCTCGTCAAAAGCTTCGCCGAATTTCTTGCGGCCCTTGGCTACTTCCTTGTTGATCTTTTCCTCGATCTTGCCAAGGTAGTCTTCGATGAGGACATCGGCCCTGTAGCGCTTCTTGGAGTCTTTATTGTCGATCAGAGGGTCGTTGAAGGCACTTACGTGGCCGGATGCTTCCCAAATGCGGGGGTGCATGAAGATTGCCGAGTCGATACCTACGATGTTCTCGTTCAGGCGGGTCATGGCTTCCCACCAATAGTTCTTGATGTTGTTTTTAAGCTGGACGCCCATCTGGCCATAGTCGTAAACTGCTGCCAGACCGTCGTAAATCTCACTGGAAGGGAAGATGAATCCGTACTCCTTGCAGTGGGCTACCAATACTTTAAAAAGCTCGTCTTGTGTCATATATTTGGTATTTAATATTCTTTAACTGAGATTCTTCACTTCGTTCAGAATGACAATAAAAGGTTCTGTTCAGAATGACAAATTTAGTCAAAAATTTCGGGAAAGGCGTTTCTTATCTCGGGCTTGGATATTTCAAGCAAGGGCTTTTTCACGAAATCCCTTTGGCCGATTAGCGGATGAGGAACCGTAAGCGCCTCTGTCTTAATTACATGCGCTCCATAGCAGAGAATATCTACGTCTATTATACGGTTGTGGTAGATGCGGCTTCCATCGGCAGCAAATTCAAGTTCCTCCGTGCGGCCCATGGCCTTTTCGACGTCCTTGGCGATGCGTAGGATCTCCGTGGCTTGCTCCTCCGGACTGCCTTTCCTTGGGATGCGGTACAGGAGGCACATATTCAGGAAATCCGGGCCTTCAAAGCCCCAGGAAGGCGTTTCCACTATTTTGGATATACGCTCCGGATGCGTGCCGAAAGCCTGGTCAAGCAGGTTCACGGCCTTGAGGAGGTTCAGGTCGCGATTGCCTTCATTGGAGCCAAGCCCAAGATATACATCTACTCTTTCCATGTCAGTCGTTCAGCTTTGAGTATTCGTCTTCTTCGTAATCAAGACCAAGTTCCACCCTTGCTTCCTCCGACAGCATGCTGCGGTCCCAGACAGGGTCGAAAGTTAGCTCTATACTGCATTTGGTAACCCCCGGAACGGCTTCTACGCCTTGTTGGACCTCCATTATCACCTGGTCGGCCATAGGGCAGTTGGGGGCCGTGAACGTCATCAGGATAAACACCTCGCGGGCTTTATTTATGGTGAGTTCATAGATAAGGCCAAGGTCGTAGATGTTTACCGGAATCTCCGGGTCGTAAACTTCTTTCAGAGCTGATAACACAGCTGCATACAAAGGCTGCAGGTCCTTGACGTCTTCTGCAGTCAAAACCTCATTTTCAGCCATTTTCAGCAATCTTTTTAATTGTATCGATCATTGACACCAAACCGTTTGCGCGGGTAGGCGAGAGGTTCTCTTTAAGGCCGATTTCCGCAACGAAGCCGAAATCGTCGGCAGCTATCTCTTCCGGCGTACGGCCGGAATATACGCTGATAAGCAGCGAAATGATGCCCTTGGTGATGATGGCATCGCTGTCGGCCTTGAACCAGAGGCGTCCGTCCTTCTTTTCGGCATCCAGCCAAACGCGTGACTGACAGCCCTTTATAAGGTGGTCGTCGGTCTTTTTCTCCTCCGGGAAAGGCTCCAACGACTTGCCAAGTTCTATCAGATACTCGTATTTATCCAGCCACTCGTCGTAGATGGCGAAATCCTCAATGATTTCCTGTTTTTTATCTTCTAACGTCATAACAACATTCCTATTGCTTTATGCAAGCATTCTATGAAATAACGAGCCTCGTCCAGAGTATTGTAAGGGGCGAAGGATATGCGCAGAAGCCCCGTAACGCCTAAGCGGTCCATTAGAGGCTCCGCACACATCTGACCCGACCTTGTTGCTATTCCCATCTTGTCCAGTATAAGGGCAAGATCCTCATGATGCACTCCTTTGACAGCGAAGGAAAACAGCGGGACTTTGTTTCCACGTGGAACACCATACAGGGTAACCCTATTGTCGTTGGTTAGTTTCGTATAGACATAATCAAGGATTTTAGCTTGTTCTTCTTCAACTTCCTGGGAACTCCTGCATGCTTTGACAAATTCTATGGCAGGTATAAGAGTAGGTACCGCATTGAAGTTTTGGGTGCCGGCTTCGAATTTTCCCGGAAGGGGAGCGTAGGTGGTTCCTGCAAAACTGACCGAGTGTATCATTTCGCCGCCGCCCATGTATGGGGGCATCTGATCCAGCCAGCGTTTTTTGCCGTAAAGCACGCCTGTACCGGTTGCAGCGTAAATCTTATGCCCTGAAAAGGCGTAAAAATCACAGTCAAGTGCTTGAACGTCAACCGTTTCGTGTACTATGCCCTGGGCGCCGTCCACAAGAACGGGGACATTTTTACTGTGACAGAAGCGAACGATTTCCTGCACAGGGTTTACAAGGCCTAACACATTGGAAATGTGCGAGATAGCTACTATTTTGGTGCGCTGAGAAATGAGTTTTTCCAGCTCATCGATGGCAAGCTCACCATTTTCGCGGATGTCAAGTACTTTAAGCACAGCGTTTTTACGCTGGCAAAGCATCTGCCAAGGAACGATGTTGCTATGATGCTCCGCAACGGAAACGATAACTTCATCCCCAGGTTTAATGAACGCCTCGCCGAAAGAGAAAGCCACCAGATTGATAGAAGCGGTGGCGCCGCTAGTGAAAACAATTTCCTCCCTTGAGGCGGCATTGATGAAATCTCTTACGCAGTCCCTTGCTTGTTCGTATGCCTCCGTTGCATCGGCAGCTAATTTGTGAACCGCACGGTGAATATTGGCATTTTCGCTGTTTACAAGCTGCTCCCATCTCCGAACTACAGACACAGGCCGCTGGGCCGAAGCTGCGTTGTCCAGATAAACCAAAGATTTTCCGTACACCTTGGTGTCCAGAATAGGGAATTTAGCGCGTATTTCCGATATTGACATTACAATTGGATAAGTCTGCAAATTTACATAAATTTGCGTTATGATAGAATACATAAAAGGACAAATCGCAGATTTAAGCCCGGCAGAACTAATTCTGGAAAATGCCGGCATAGGCTACAGCCTGCTTATATCGCTGCAAACATACGAGGCCTTCCAAGGTAAATCGCAGGTAACTGTTTACGTCCACCATTACATCAGGGAAGACGAGGAGCTGTTCTACGGCTTCGCAACAAAAGACGAAAGAGAGCTCTTCCGCCTCCTGATAAGCGTATCCGGCATTGGCGTCGCTTCCGCACGCATGATGCTGTCAACTCTTACTGCGGAAGAGATACGCAGCGCCATCCTGGCAGAAGACGTAAATAAGATCAAAAGCGTAAAGGGAATAGGCCTTAAAAGCGCCCAGAGGCTTGTTCTGGAGCTGAAAGACAAGATAGTAAAAGGCGAAGGAGCAGAAAACACAGTCCTCTTCAAGGCCGACAATTCAGCCATAGTGGACGAGGCCACAACAGCGCTGGTAATGCTTGGCTTCAGCAAGGCAAACATCGCCAAGGTTATGCCTTCTATCCTAAAAGACAACTCCAACGCCAAAGTAGAAGACATAATAAAAGCCGCCCTAAAGCGGCTATAGCACAGATTTGTCATCTCGAGCGTAGTCGAAAATGTCATCTCGAGCGTAGTCGAGAGATCTCTCCACAGAGACAGAAACAACGGTGATTATGTTCCACGTGGAACAATTAGCGACCGAAGTACACTAAAAGAACCGAAATATCGGCGGGGGAAACGCCGGAGATATGTGAAGCCTGAGCGATTGTCTCGGGCTTATATCTTTTCAATTTCTGCCTGCATTCTATAGAAAGACCGCTCAGAGAGTCAAAATCGAAGTCTGAAGGAATTTTAATATACTCCAAACGGGTGTTTTTATCTGCCTGGAGTTTCTCACGCTCGATATAGCCTGCATACTTGATGGCTACCTCAACGGACGTGATAACATCTGCATCCGCAGAATACTTTGTTCCACGTGGAACAAAACCGAGCAATTCTTGAAGCGAAAGCTCCGGACGTGATACAAGTTCTTTCAAATGCTTAGACTCAGAAAGAGGCGTAGAACCGCGTGAGGCGAGATAATCGTTCACGTATTCTCCGCGAACCTTGGTATTATCGCAGAAAGAAGTAAGCTCATTAACTGCATCCTGCTTACGCATTACGGCATCGTAGCGCTCCTTACTGGCCAGACCAATATTATATGAAAGATCTGTAAGACGGAAATCGGCATTGTCCTGACGCAGCAAAATGCGATACTCTGCACGTGAGGTGAACATTCTGTAAGGCTCATCGACACCTTTATTTATAAGGTCGTCGATAAGAACTCCGATGTAGGCCTGGTCACGCCGCAGCACAAAAGGATCCTTGCCAGACAGCCACAGATTGGCATTAATGCCTGCCATGATACCTTGCGCAGCTGCCTCTTCATAACCGGTGGTACCGTTAACCTGACCTGCCAGGAAAAGGTTTTCCACTATGCGGGAACGTAGAGAATAGTGCAGATACTGAGGATCAAAATAGTCGTATTCTACAGCGTAGGCCGGTTTAAATAAAACAGCGTTCTCGAGTCCCTCAATGGCGTGAACGGCCTCAAGCTGCACCTCAAGCGGCAGAGATGAAGAGAATCCCTGAAGATAATATTCAGGCGAAGTGACACCTTCCGGTTCAAGGAAAAGCTGGTGGGAATCTTTATCGGCAAAGGTTCTTAGCTTGTCTTCGATGCTTGGACAGTACCTGGGGCCTTTGCCGTGAATCATTCCTGTAAAGAGGGGAGAACGGTCAAAGCCTGTACGCAGGATGTCGTGCACCTTGGTGTTGGTGTGAAGAAGGTAGCAGTCCATTTGCGAAGCTCCGGACTGAACTGCCGACGGAACATCGAGGAATGAAAAACGTTCAGGGTTGGCATCGCCTACCTGTCGCTCCAACTTGGAAAGATCGATGGAGCGGATGTCGATTCTCGGCGGAGTGCCGGTCTTCATCCTGGCGGTGGGAATACCGAAGGAAGCAAGCTGGTCGGAAATTCCGAAAGAGGACTTCTCGCCAATTCGACCTCCTTCAAAAGAATGCTGGCCGATGTACATCTTCCCGTTAAGGAAGGTGCCAGCGGTCAAAATAACTGCCTCTGCGTTGAAAATTGCCCCGGTAGTTGTACGAATTGCGGTAATTTTTTGATTCTCAAAGAGAAAATCGGCCGCAAAATCTGCGTAAATGCTTAATTTAGAGGAACTTAGAAGCGTAGAGAGCCATGTTGCAGAAAACTTCTGTTTATCACATTGAGCGCGAGGACTCCACATTGCAGGACCCTTAGAACGGTTGAGCATTCTAAACTGCAAAGAAGAGGCATCGGTAACAAGGCCGGTATATCCACCAAGGGCATCGATCTCCCTTACGATCTGTCCTTTGGCGATTCCGCCGACGGCCGGGTTACAGCTCATCTTGGCGAGGCCGTTCAGATCAGGTGTAAGGAGAAGAACGGAGGAACCCATCCCTGCGGCTGCCATGGCGGCCTCACAGCCTGCATGTCCGCCACCTACTACTATAACGTCAAAGTGATTGCTCATACATTCCCCCGCTGCGAGAGATAGTAGTTCTCTTTTGCGCGCATCATGGCAATATCTTCCTCCGTATGGTCGTCATAACCTATGAGATGAAGAAGGCCGTGAACTATGACGCGGTTAAGCTCGTCCGAGAATTCCGTTCCGTAAAAAGAGGCGTTTTCCCTGACGGAGTCGATGCTTATAAAGAGATCCCCGGAAAGGAGATTGTCTTCACAATAGTCGAAGGTTATTATATCTGTAAAATAATCGTGTTTTAGATATTTTATATTGACATCTAGAATATAATTATCGGAACAGAATATTACAGAAATATCGCCCAGACGCTTGGCCTCGCTTTCTGCTACGAACTTTAGCCAACGGGAAGTGAGGCGCTTTTCCTTAAAATTGAATTTTATATCCTCTGTAAAATAAGAGACCATCCTTACTCTATTTCAAAAATGGTTACAAAGCCGGTGAGTTCAAGAACATCACGGACTACATCATTTACGTTCTGAAGTACAAGACGGGAGCCGTTTGCCTTGGCGTTTTTAAGGAAAACGAGAAGGATACGAAGTCCCCTTGACGAGATATAGTCAAGCTCTGTACAATCTATGAAAATATCCTTTGCACCGCAATCCAGAAGCGGCTGAAGGGATTTTTCCATTTCTTCGGCTGCTGCTGTGTCAAATTCGCCTGACAGAGATACAAGAATCTTGTCGTCTAATACTTGTACTTTGGTGTTCATATCAAAATTTTCGTCAAAGATAACACATTATTTCCATGTTTGCGGCAATAAGAAACAGAATCCACAAGTTTACGGGTCAAAAGGATACCCAGACCGCCTATGGGCCGTTCGTTAGCTTCAAGGGTAGTATCCGGCGACAAAACAGCCGTAGGATCGAAAGCTACGCCGGAATCTACTACGGTGAAGCGGACTTCTTTAAAGTCACTGTCGGCATAAACTGTTATCTCTCCCTTCAGGCCCTTTGGATAGGCATAGGAGATAGAGTTAACGACAGATTCTTCAAGCGCCAAACGAAGGTGCGAGGCCTCGCGGACAGGCACATCCAACTGCTCTAAAAAGCCTTTTACAAACTCATTCAAGCGACGCACTTCGCTTAAATCATTGGTGATGGTAATCTTGTCGCTTAGAATCTTTCCGGGTGCATAATTTATGACGAGCATGGTAAGATCGTCACTCTGTGTAACCCCGTGAGAATAGGCAGACACGGCGGCACCCACGCGGCTAATCAAGGTCTGAGGCACAGCGGCCGAATCGGCAATAGCTTTGTCGATGCACTCCTTGAGGCGGGTGCGGCCGAAATTGACGCGCGCCTTATTCTTGGCCTCCGTAAGTCCGTCAGTATAAAGGAAAAGGCTCTGTCCGGGGGTGAGCATAATGCTCTGCTCCTCGAAGACAGTATCAGGGAAAACGCCTAGCGGCAGATTAGCCTTTACAGGCAATAATTCGGCCGATTCAGACAGAACGAAAGGCTTGTCATGCCCGGCGTTGGCAAAGTAGAATTTAGAGGTATACAGGTCGATACAGCCGACAAAGAAGGTGACAAACAAATTGGCGCTGTTTCGCTCGCAAATCTGTTCATTCAGAGTCTTCAAAATGAAGGACGGACGGTCCTCCGAGCGCGAAACGATGCGGAAAAGCGAATGAATCACGGACATCAGCATGGCGGCCGGCACACCCTTTCCGCTTACATCGCCGATACAGAAAAAGAGCTTCCCGTCCCTGCGGTAAAAGTCGAAGAGGTCGCCGCCTACTTCAAGCGCAGGCTTCACCGTTCCGAAGATATTGTCGGGGAAAACCTTCGGCAGCATCTCTTCCTGGATATTGCGCGCAACCTCCAATTCCCCGCTCAGGCGCGCCTTTTCGGCCGATGCTTCGCTAAGCTTCTTCTCGCCGCGGGTATAGCGCTCAATCATGAAAAAGAGGATGCCCAGCGCTATCAGAACAAGCAGCCAGGACTGCCTGCGCATCTTCAGAATGCGCGAAAAGGCCTCATCGGTACTGTACACCTCAACCACCTGCCAATAAGGCGCACGAAGCATGTTGGAGGTCTGTATGGCAAGCTTTTTATCTTCCGTCCTGGTAGCGCCGATGCGAAGAATCTCCAGCATCTTTTCCACCTTGTCGGGAGCGGTTCTGCTTTCCGGCGGGCCGGCAACCAAAAGGCCGTCCTGGGTCAGCAGCATGCCGAAAGAAGAGGGATAAGGCTGGTGGGAATTAAGCGTGTCGCCAAGCCAGGAAAGATTCATATCCAGGCCGCAGACAGCCGCCAATCGGCCTTTTGCGTCCAGAATGGGATAAGAATAAGTGATAGTGTTGGCATAGTACTCCGGCGCGTCCGGATATGGATTCGACCAGGAAGGCTTAAGCTCCGAAGCCGGCTTCTGATAGAACTCGCTCAGGGTATAATCGTGCTCCGGTCCGCCAAGCTGAGAATGAACGATAGCCCCGTCCCGACGAAGGGCGCATGGCTCGAAAAGCCTGCCCTTTGAAGGGAAATAATCCGGGACATAAGCCAGGAAGCCGGCCGCCACCTGGGGATTGTCGTCTATCAGATAAGTCAAGGCTGCAAAGGCCGAATCGGGGTTGTCCAGGTACCGCCGCACTATCCACAGATTCTCGTTCATCGTGTGCTCCGTCGTCTCCAACATGTGATCGACATCGGAGACCATCGCGCTAAGAACAACCTTGGACTGCACGGCCATATCCTCTTCGATTATGGAACGCACGCGCTGATACTGCGTGATGGAGATTGCCTCTATAAGAACAGCGGCAAGCACCACGAAGCCCACGCGGGCAATCCTATTCCTTTTCGAAGAATCCATCGGCCCAAAAAACTATTCAAAGAAGCCGAAGGCGGCGATTTGGCGGAGCATCTGGACTATGTACTCGCTGGAAGTGTCGCTCCAGAAGAAGCCCAGGTGGTGCAGGATGGAGCAGGTATAGCGGTTGTCCCTTTCAATGTTCAGCGCCTTCTGCCCGTGGGCCATGTCCTGATAAGCCACCAGGGCCGACAGGAGCTTGGCCTTTTCGGGATCCTGGCTGGCAATGGCGATGGCCTGAGCGAACTCGTCGGCCTCCACGAAACGCATTTTTCCGCCGATTTTTTCCATCAGCGTGAGCACGTCGCCCAGAAGCTGCGAATGGTTGTTGAAAGGCTGGAAAACGGTGCATTCCTTAGGCGTGGAAGCCAGGAGCACAACAGCGCGGGCCGTCTCGTCGATAGGGGACATTTCCGTGAGTTCGTCATAGCTGTCGAAGGGGCAGCAGCCAAGCGTATGGAACACTTTCAGACGTCCCATGTAGGAGTTGGACTTGAAGTTGACCTGGAACTCGCCGTCGGAAGAACGCGGCGCAAGATTGCCCACACGCATGATTTTGGCGTTGAGCCCATGATGGGCAACGGCCTCCAGGATCAGACGCTCGGCGAGGAACTTGGAGTGGATATAGCGGTTGTCAAGGAACTGGCCGAACCAGAGGGAACGCTCGTCAAGCCTTGGCACCTGCTTGCCGTCGCCGCGGTCAACCCACACCTCGCCGACAGAGGTCGTCGAGACATGTACCAGACGGGCCCTACTGCTTAGGCAATACTCCATGCATCGGCGAGCACCGCCAATGTTAACATCCTCAATGTCAGTTCCTTTGGAGAAGTGCTTCACATTTGCAGCGCAGTTGATGACAGTGTCGATGTGACGGCCGGGCTCCAGTTTGGCGGTCACATTGCCGTTCACCACGAAGATTCTGCTGCCGAACAGATCGGAGAAGGAGCTCTCGAAGTAGTAGAACAGCAGGTTCTTTAGCCTATGTTCGGCCTGCGACTGGTCTTTTCCTCTGACGAGGCAAGTGATGGTAGGCGCGTCTGAGTCAATCAGTTCCCTGAGCACATGGATGCCAAGATAGCCCGTAGCGCCTGTGAGGAACACATCGCCCAGCTCCTGCTTCTCGCCCTTCAGATAGCTCTGAACGTTATTCAGCTGCAGCAGAGCGTTGATGCCCGAATAGTCAAAGTCCTCGACATCCGAATCGGTCTTTTGCTGGGGGGCCGATTCGCCCGCAAACATGGCAAGCAGGCGCGGAGTAGGATGGTCGAAGACATCGCCGTAGGCAATGTGATGACCGGCCTTGTCGCTTTCGATGACAAGCCTTGTCACCATCAGCGACGTACCTCCAAGCTCGAAGAAATTGTCCGTAGCGCCAACCTTGTCCATGGAAAGCACGCCGGCGAAAATTTCGCAGTAGAGTTTCTCCAGCTCGCTTGTAGGAGCCACATAATCGCGGTTTTCGGCCTGAATCTGAGGCGCAGGCAGGGCTTTGCGGTTAACCTTCTGGTTCTGGTTTAGCGGGATGGAATCCAGCTGCATAGTGGCGGCCGGTACCATGTAGGACGGCTTGCGCTCCTTGATGAAGCTGTTCAACGCCTGGATATCAACCTTTTCGCCGCTGACGATATAAGCAGCGATGAACTTGCCGCCGTTAGGATAGTCAAACGCCTGAACGGTAGCGTCTTTGATGCCGGGATATTCCCTTATTACAGCCTCAACTTCCTTCAGCTCTATGCGGAAGCCGCGAATCTTCACCTGACCGTCGCTGCGGCCTGCGAACTGGATATTGCCATCGGCAAGATATCTTACTACGTCGCCTGTGCGATAGCATCTTTGGCCGTTCCATTGGATATAGGTCTCGGCGGTCTTTTCCGGGAGGTTCAGATAGCCCCTGCTCACTTGCGGGCCGCTTACCAGAAGCTCGCCCACAGCGCCCAGAGGCAGCCTGTTCATATCCTTGTCCACCACGAAGAGCTTAAGATTGTCTAGTGGTTTGCCGATAGGAGCGTTCTGCTGGAAATCCGTCATCGGATAGACAGTGGTGAAAATGGTGCATTCCGTGGGCCCGTAGCCGTTATGCATCTGATAGGTCGACGGAGGAGTGAGCGGCAGTATCTTCTCACCGCCGACGCTCAGGTGGCGCAGGGAGTGATTGTCGCAGTTAATGGCAAACTGGCAGCCCACCTGCGTCGTCATAAACGAATGGGTGACGCCTTCCTTATTGAAATAATCGTTAAGATCCGGCAGATTGAGACGGATATCATCGCCGACGATATAGACTGCCGCACCGGTAGTGAGGGCGGGATACATGTCCATCATGCAGGCGTCGAAGCCATAGGAGGCATAAGCGGCCACCTTGTCGCCGGGCTTGAGGCCGTAGTACTTGCGGTACCAGCTGCAGAAAGCCACCAGATTACGATGCTCCAGCTGGCATCCCTTAGGCTTTCCTGTCGATCCGGAAGTATAAAGCAGGATAAACAGGTCTTCGGGGCGCACGTTGGTTTCTTTGAGCTTAGCCGAAGACTCTCCCATCTTCCCTGTGAGAAGCACCGGTCCTCCATACTCCACCTTTGAGAGAAGCTCCTCATCGGCAATAAGCAGCTTGGCGCCGGCGTCCTGCATCATGTAATTCAGGCGCTCCGGAGGGTACGAAGGGTCAAGCGGCTGATATGCGCAGCCTGCCTTGAGCACGCCCAGAGAGGCCAGCACCATCCATTCGCTGCGGCCGATAAGGATGGAAAACACGTTCTCCTTTCCGCCCTCTACATAGCTTTGCACAATTGCCGCGATTGCATCGGTGCGCTCATCGACCTCCTTGTAGGTGAGGCGGACGTCGTGATAGACAACGGCCAGATTGTCAGGCGTTTGCGCCGCCTGCTTGCGGAAGAGCGAGACGATGTCCTGACTGGCGTCGTAGTCCGCTTCCGTATTGTTGAACGCATCCATCACGGCAGTGCCGGCTTCGTCCATAAGGGATACGCTGCGAAGGGCTGCATCGGCATTGGCGGAGAAGGCATAGACTGCGTTGCAGACGCTCTGTGCCAGGCTCTGCGCCAGTGCTTCGCTGTAGCTGCCGTTGTCGAATTCCAGGGCCACGCCGGGCTTGCCCTGCACCTCCATGATGTAGAAGGCTATCTTGAATTTCGGGACCTTCGACTCCATGGTGGAATCGGCAATTACTGGCTTGCCGCCTATCTTGTAGTCGGAGAGAACTCCCACCTGGTAGGCGAACATAATATCGGCCTTTAGGCCATAGTCTTCGGCTATGCGGGCGAAGGGATATTCCTCATTCTCAAGCGTTTTCTCAAAGCTGTCGGCACTTTCGCGGATAAACTCGCGCACGCTCTGCTTGCCGATCTTGGCATCAAGGGCCAGCGTATTCACGAACATGCCCATGGTGCTGGAGACCTGCAATTTGCTGCGTCCGTTGGAGATGGTGACTATGTTCACCTGATCGTTTCCGCTGAAGCGGGCAAGCACATAGAAGACAGCGCTGAGCATAACTGCCGACGGATTGACCTGCTGCGCCTTGGCAAAGCCGGCCACCTTGTCCCAGTCAAGCGGGACGAAAACGCGGCCGCATTCGCCCTGGGGCAAGGGATTCGGCAGGTCGGGGACTATTTCCGTGGAGCCTTCCACATCGGAGAAACGCTCCTTGAAGAAGGCCTCCGCCTTGGCAAAGGCTTCGCTGTTTTCGGCGGCCTTCTGCTCGGTGACAAAACGGGCGTAGGAGCACAGTTCCGGCTCAATCTCCTTATTGTCCATCAGGTCGCAGATCTCGTGGATAAGAAGGTCGTAGGAATAGCCGTCGCACACCAGGTGGTGGATGTCGCAATACAGGTAAAGGGCCGCCTCCGTCTCCACTATTTCAAAGCGGAAAAGACGGTCTTTGCCCAGATTGAAGGGTCTTAGGAATCCCGTGCGGAATTCTTCGATATCGGCCTCCTTCATGCTGCTCTGAGGCACCTCTACGGGCGTTTCGCGGTCGCCCATCACTTGCATTACGCCCCTGTCGTCAGTAACAAAATGCACAAACAGGGCCGGGTGATTGTTCACCGCTTTTATCACCGCCTCCTTAAGGGCTTGCGGGTCTGTCCCTTCAGGGAACTTGAGGCAGAGAGCGGTATTGTACAGCGTCGAGGCCGGATTCTTCATGCAGTCGAAATATACGCCGGTCTGAGAGTAGGACAGCGGCACGGCCGACGGTTCCTCCTCCTTCACATCGGCGCTTTCAGGGGCCTTTACGCCGCCTTCCAGCATAGACTTAAGAATCTCGTTCTCAATGCTTTGAATATTGCCGCCGCTGCTAAGGAGCTTGGAATCCAGCTGCACGCCGTAGCGCTTGAAAATCTGCGTCGCCAGCTTGATGGCAAGGATTGATGTAAGCCCGGCCATCCTCAAGTCTGTGGTAATGCCGAAGGCGTCCGTATTCACAATGGCCGACACCATCTCCTTAAGCTGCTGCTCCAGCACATTCAAAGGAGCGGCCGATTCTTCCGCGGCATCAACTCCGCCGCCTATCACCGGCTCCGGCAAGGCCCGCCTGTTCACCTTCTGGTTCTGATTAAGCGGGATGGCGTCTATCTGCATAGTGGCAGCAGGCACCATGTACGGCGGCTTCTGATCCATGATGAAGGAATTCAGGGCCTTGACGTCTATCTTTTCATCGGCCACGATATATGCGGCTATGAACTTGCCGCCGGTGGGATAATCGAAGGCCTGCACGGTGGCATCCTTGATTCCGGGGAACTGGCGGATTACCGCCTCAACTTCCTTGAGCTCGATGCGGAAGCCGCGGATCTTCACCTGGCCGTCTTTTCGGCCTACGAATTCTATGTCACCGTTCTCGCGGTAACGGACTATGTCGCCTGTGCGGTACACGCGCTTGCCGTTCCACTGAACAAACGCCGCTGCGGTCTTCTCCGGCTGGTTCAGATAGCCGAGGCCCACCTGCGGTCCGGCAACTATAAGCTCGCCTGCGCAGCCCCAAGGCACCTGCTTCCCGAAACGATTGACAATGAACAGCTCGGACGTATCGTTGGGCTTGCCGATGGGGATATTCGGCTCGTTCTTATCCACATAATGACTGCACACGTACACCGTCGTCTCCGTGGGGCCGTATGCGTTGAGAAGCCTGTAGGAAGGCGGATCCAGGCTCATCATCTTCTCGCCGCCCGTTCCAAGCCACTCCAGGCCCTGGATATCGGGATAATTGAGCACCAGCTGCGTGGCCATCTGGGTGGTCATGAAGCAATGGGTGATGCCTTCGCGCTTGATGTACGACTGAATATCCTCCAGGTTGAAGCGAATGTCGTCGGGAATAATGTAAATGGTTGCTCCGGCCCATACGCAGGCCCATAGGTCGTGCTGATAGGCGTCAAAGCCATATCCGGCATAAGAAGCATATCGCGAACCTGCTTTAAGGCCGATATTGCCGACATGGAAGTTCACGAAAGTGCGGAAGTTCTCCTCCGTAAGTATCACACCCTTAGGCGTTCCCGTAGTGCCGCTGGTATAAAGCAGCACCAGCGCCTCCGAGCCCGTATATGCCGATGCATCCTGCTTCATGAACTCCAGCCTGTCCTCCGGATAGCTCGCATCCAGCGGCAGCTGTGTGAGACCTGCCTTTGCGATTGCGATAGGCGCAAGGACCATGGTTTCGTCGCGCGGGACTGAGAAGCCTACCACCCTGTCCCCGCAGCGCACTGTATAGGAAGGGTCGATGCTGTCGGTTAGCTTGTCAACCTGTGCGAAAGTAAGGCGCTTGTCACCTGCCACCACAAAGATATCGTCGGGCCGCTCCGCAACGTGCTGTTTGAAGCGTTCCACCAATGTCTGGGACGGCGCCGCAGGCAAAGTTGGATTCAGTTTATTCAGCCACTCAATCTGCTGCGGCAGAGCATATTCCACTTCCTTCACAGTTTGGGCCGATACCATCGAGCGCAGTATGGCGCTGTAGGAGGCCGCAAGCTGCTCCATGAAGGCTTCCGTATAATCGGCACTGTTGTAGCCCAGTTTGAGGGCATAGGTTTCGCCTGTGTCGAAGAGTTCGGACACCAGCTTCCAACCCGGGGTAAGCTTTCGCAAATCCTGATAAGGGACTACGCTTTCCCCAAGGCGCAGGCCGCGCTTGCTGTTGAGGACGGAGCCTTGATACACGAACATCACCTGGTTATTGAGACCCAGGTCTTTAACTGCATCCTGATAGGCGTAATACTGCAGGCGCTGGGTGGAGTCCATCTGCTCCGCCAGGGTGGAGAAAAGCTCTTCCAGGGTTTCATCGCCGCGCGTTTGCACAAACACGGGCAGGGTGTGCACCATCATGGTGATGGTGGCAAGGGTGCGGCGGTCGCTTCTTCCAAAGAAGGCCGTGCAGTAAGAGGCTTTGTCTTCGGCGCTGTATGCCGCCAGAAGAAGGCCCCAGGCGGCCTGCATCAAGGTGCTCTCCTTGACATTGAAGCGGCGCATGATGGCCTGAACCTCCTCCTTGGAGATGCTCAGAGGGTATTCTTTATAGCAAATATCGGCCTCCTTGCCGCCGAGGGTGCTTTCCTTGAGCGGGAGAGAGTCGGCATCGGCGGCATCGGCAAAGGTTTTTGCATACCAGTCGCGGGCTTCTGTCATTTTGGCTTCGTCGGCTCTCAGGGCTTCCTCTTCCTTAGCTATCGCTGCGCCGTCCAGCATTTCGCCGCCGGGTTTTTTGCCGCCGTAGCAGCGCTCGATTTCACGAAGGAACAGCACTATCGAAAAGCCGTCGGTGATTACGTGATGAAAATCCACATACAGCCAGGTTTTGCCTTCGGGGGTACTGTAAATCTCACAGCGATAGAGCTTTTCGCCGTTTACGTCCATAGTTTTGCCGAAGCCGGGCTTCACCTCGTCTATGGAGTTTATCTTTATCACCGGCACCGCTTCTTCCGCCGATGGGAAGGCTCCGCTTTCCGCGCAGGGGATGCCTTCATCGTCCGTCACTATTCTTGAAGCCAGATACGTGTGCGCGCAAAGCGCCTCATATACAGCCGTTTGCAATTTTTCTACACCCACATCTGACGGGATGTCGAACAAAACGTTGTTTTGGTAATTTGTGCTGCTGTCCTGATTGGTGACGCAGGCGTAGTACACGCCAAGCTGACTTTGAGAGAGCGGAGTCCGCATGGTTCTTTAGAATTTTAACAACCTCAAAAGTATCAAAATTATCTTATATTTGCAATATGCTCTACATAAATACGCATCCGGCAGATTTGGACATTGACGAGGCGCTTGCCAGGGTAAGCGCCCAGCGCCGCCGCCATGCCATGCAGCTTGTAAAGGAGCATGACAGGAAGCTGTCCCTTGCGGCTTATCTTCTGCTGCTGGAAGCTCTTGAGAAAGAATACGGTATCACTCAGGCGCCGGAGTTCTCCTTCGGCCCTCACGGGAAGCCTTTTCTGAAGGATTATCCGCACATACACTTCAATCTGAGCCACTGCAGCGCCGCCGTGCTCTGCGTTGTAAGCGACCGTCCCGTAGGCTGCGACATCGAGACAGTGGAAAGCCCTCTGGACATGGATCTGTGCCGATACTGCTGCAGCCCTGCCGAGGTTGATGCAATCCTGCAGGCTCCCAGTCCGCAGCTGGCTTTTTACGGGCTCTGGACGCGGAAGGAGGCCTTCCTCAAACTCAGCGGCGAAGGGCTTTCTGACAATCTTCCCGGGCTGCTGGAAACAGATGAGGCCGGCAGGGCCGTTTTCGACACCTGCATCGGCCCCGACGCATCCTACGTCTATACTGTCTGCAGCTTTTAGGGTTTTTTCGTATCTTTGCACGATATGAGCGAATTCAAGACAAACAAGGCCGTCTTCGTTGGCGTAATCCTTGAAAAAGGCGGCGAGAGAAAAGTGCAGGAGTACCTGGAAGAACTGCGTTTCCTGGCCGAAACCGCCGGCGCAGTAGGCGACAAGATGTTCACCCAAAGGCTGGACAGGCCCGACAAGGCCACTTATATCGGCCCCGGAAAGCTGGAGGAGATTACGCAGTACTGCAAAGAGAACGAGATAGAATACGTAATCTTCGACGACGAGCTCACCGGCATGCAACAACGTAATATCGAGAAGGTTATCGCATGCTCGGACGTTATAGACCGCACCTCCCTCATCCTGGAGATTTTTGCGCAGAGGGCAAAGACTTCCTATGCCAAGATGCAGGTGGAGCTGGCCCATTACAACTACATGCTCCCCCGTCTGGCAGGCATGTGGACCCACCTCGAACGCCAGAGGGGCGGCATGGGCACCCGAGGCGGCATGGGTGAAACCCAGATAGAGATAGACCGCCGTATCGTAAAGCAGCGCATTTCCAAGCTTAAGGAAGACCTCAAGAAGGTGGACAAGCAGATGGCCACGCAAAGGGGCAACCGCGGCTCCCTGGTGCGTCTTGCCCTGGTGGGATATACCAACGTCGGCAAAAGCACGCTGATGAACCTGCTGGCCAAATCAGACGTATTTGCGGAGAACAAGCTCTTCGCCACGCTGGACACAACGGTGCGCAAGGTGGTCATCGAAAATGTCCCCTTCCTCCTGAGCGACACCGTCGGCTTTATCCGCAAACTGCCCACACAGCTTGTCGAGGCCTTCAAAAGCACTTTGGACGAGGTTAGAGAGGCCGATGTCCTCGTACATGTCGTGGACATTTCCCACCCCGATTTTGAGGAGCAGATGGCCGTTGTGGAGCAGACGCTCCGCGACATCGGCGCCGGCGGAAAACCCGTCTATGTCGTCTTCAACAAGGTGGACGCCTACTCCTACGAGCCGTACGACGAATTCTCCCTCCAGCCCAAGCTGCCCGTCAACCGCACGCTCGAAGAGCTCAAAAACAGCTGGATAGCGGAGGAAAAGACTCCCTGCATCTTCATATCGGCAAGGGATAAAATAGGCATAGAAAAACTCCGCAACGACCTATACAAGATAGTTGCGGAGATTCATGCAGGAAGGTATCCCTTCAACAATTTCCTCTGGTAAGACGCCCTGTCATTCTGAGCGCGTCTTGGCGCTCCTTGTCATTCTGAGCGCAGCGAAGAATCTCAGAAGGAATATCCAAGGCCGATGGCAAGGGTATTCCCCAGTGCCTCCGAGGCCGTCAGGTAGCTGAGGTCGATGTGAACGCCGAAGAACTTGGCTCCAAGGCCGATTGAGGCAAAGGACGGGATGGGTGCTGCGCCAGTGCCAAGGTGGTATCCGGCGCGTACAAAGACCGTCTTGTTCCAATCGTACTGTGCACCCAGTCCGGCGCCGATGCCACCCGTGAAGAAGAGGTCGAAATCGGCCGCGAGCGTCACTGCACTGGTGCCGAAGGCCAGTTCATAGGCCGCGCCAAGCTTTGCCGATGCGGGCAGTCCGTAGCTGTTGTCTCCGGACTTTATCGGCAGTCCCAGCGAGGCGATGCCGGCTGTGGCTTTGAGGCCCTTTCCCTTGTACATCACAAAGATATCGGCTGCTACTGAAGTGTAGCCTGCATCCTTTGCGAGGGTGCTGTGGGCCAGCTTCAAATTGAGTCCTGCCGACAGGGTCTTGCTGAATGCAAAACCTGCTCCGAGTCCAATCAGAAGGTCCGACGGCGTAAATGCCGCGCCCACGTTGCCTGAGCTGTCCATCGTCTCGTAAGAAGCGCCAGCCTGGTATGCCGCAAGAACATTGAGGCCGAAACCTCCGAACTTGAAGCCCCCCATAAGGTTGAGGTTGGTGGACTTTGCAGCCGCCGGCGCCCAGCTCTGGAACGAGAAGGCAACGTCGCTGCCGGTGAGTGCCGTTGCGGCAGGGTTGTACAGGCTCTGCGTAGCCTGAGTGCCGCCCATAGCCAGCGAAGCGGGGTTCCTGTCTATTGTGATAAACGGCATTGCAGGAGCCTGCTGAGCCATCGCCATGGCCGCGGAAACAACTGTCAAACAAATCGTTAAAACTACTTTTTTCATAACTTCTTACTTTTTAATAACGGTTTGTTTATACGTGTTGCCGTTGTAGG
>JAFUVU010000057.1 GCA_017477465.1 Bacteroidales bacterium | reverse complement strand
TCTTAGACTTGACGATATTAAGCTTCATATTTGTAACAATGCTATATAATGCTACAAATATAAGAAATATAATTGACAAAAAAAAGACCCTGGAGGGCCTTCTATCAAAAAAATCGCAAAATCAAACTGTTAAACTACCGAGAATCTGAGTGTTTTCATACCAGCACAAATATCGGCATTAATTTTGTCAGAAACAAGGGCGTTTTATTTTTCGAATTTCAAGCAAAATGCTTATATTTGTAAACTGTTAATTGTATAATGACCAAAACCGCTTATATCTTCCCCGGACAGGGGTCCCAATATCCCGGAATGGGCCGGGAACTGTATCCCACCCACAAAGACCTCATGGAAAGCGCCAACGACATCCTGGGCTTCCGCCTCACGGATATCATGTTCGATGGCAGTGCCGATGACCTCAAAGCCACCCGGGTTACCCAACCCGCCATTTTCCTGCACAGCGTGGTCCTGGCCCTTGGCCAGTCCATGCAGCCGGACATGGTGGCCGGACATTCCCTGGGAGAATTCTCCGCCCTGGTAGCCGCGGGCGCCATGAGCTTCGAGGACGGTCTGCGCCTGGTGGCGCTCCGTGCCGGCGCTATGCAGAAATGCTGCGAGGCTGTGCCCGGCACCATGGCCGCCGTCCTCAAGCTGGACGATGAAACCATTGAGCGCATCTGTGCCGATATCCCCGGCGTAGTGCCCGCCAACTACAATTCTCCCGGCCAGGTGGTCATCTCCGGCGAAGAAGCCGCAGTGGACAAAGCCTGCGAGGCCCTGAAGGCCGCCGGCGCCAAGCGCGCCCTCAAGCTGCCTGTAAGCGGCGCCTTCCACTCCCCGCTCATGGAGCCGGCCCGCGTAGAACTGGCCCAGGCCATCGAGGCCACGCCCTTCCAGGCGCCCCGCTGCCCTGTCTACCAGAACGTAAGCGCCCTCCCGGAAACAGACCCTAAGCTTATCAAGGCCAACCTCCTTGCACAGCTCACCAGCCCGGTGCGCTGGACCGCCACCGTGCAAAGGATGCTCGCCGACGGTGCCACCCGCTTTGTAGAACTGGGCCCCGGAACAGTCTTACAAGGCCTTGTTTCCCGCATCGTCGCGGCGGAAGGGGATCCCCTTTCCGGAGCATTTGCCCGGACAGGGTCGCGAAGCGACGCGGAGGAAAGGGTATCCCCTTCCGCCGTGATCATCGAAGGAATACAATAACTAATTACATAAACTCTAACTAATTATGGCAAAAGAAAAGAAATTCATCACCTGTGATGGTAACTATGCCGCCAGCAACATTGCTTACCTGTTCTGCGAGCATGCCGCCATCTATCCTATCACGCCGTCTTCCACTATGGCCGAGAACATCGACGAGTGGGCCGCCCATGGCAAAAAGAACCTCTGGGGCGAGACCGTGAAAGTGACGGAGATGCAGAGCGAAGCCGGTGCTGCCGGTGCTGTGCACGGTTCCCTCCAGGCCGGTGCCCTCACTTCTACCTTCACCGCTTCCCAGGGACTTCTGCTGATGATTCCCAACATGTACAAGATTGCCGGCGAGATGCTTCCCACCGTGTTCCACGTGAGCGCCCGTGCCCTGGCATCCCACGCCCTTTCCATCTTCGGTGACCACCAGGATGTGATGGCCTGCCGCCAGACCGGTTTTGCCATGATTGCCTCCGGTTCCGTACAGGAAGCCCAGGACATTGCCGCCGTGGCCCATCTGTCCACCATCAAGAGCAGCATTCCGTTCCTGCATTTCTTTGACGGTTTCCGCACCTCCCACGAAATCCAGAAGATTGAGGCCCTGCCCGAGGAAGAGCTCAAGGCCATGGTTTCCGAGAAAGCCCTTGCCCGTTTCCGCGAGCGTGCCCTGAACCCGGACGCCCCTGTTACCCGCGGTACCGCCCAGAACGGGGATGTCTATTTCCAGGCCGTGGAAACCCGCAACCAGGCCTACGAAGCCGTTCCGGACATTGTAGCCCGCTACATGGGTGAAATCTCCGAGCTCACCGGCCGCAGCTACCGTCCCTTCGAGTATTACGGTGACCCCACCGCCGAGAACATCATCGTGGCCATGGGCAGTGTCACCGAAACCATCAAGGAAACCATCGACTACCTCGCCGGCCGCGGCCGGAAGTACGGTCTGGTAACCGTGCACCTGTATCGTCCCTTCTCAGAGAAATACTTCTTCTCCGTGCTCCCCAAGAGCGTCCGCCGCATTGCGGTGCTGGACCGCACCAAGGAACCCGGCGCCGTGGGCGAACCCCTTTTCACCGACGTGAAAGCCCTCTTCCAGGGCCGCGACAACGTCCTTATCATCGGCGGCCGTTATGGCCTGTCCTCCAAGGACACCACACCCGCCCAGATTGTTTCCGTCTTTGACAACCTGGACGCCAAGGAGCCCAAGGCCGACTTCACCATCGGCATTGTGGACGATGTCACCTTCAAGAGCCTCCCTATCAAGAGCGAAGTTTCCATCGTGAAGCCCGGCACCACCGAATGCAAGTTCTATGGCCTGGGGTCCGACGGTACCGTAGGTGCCAACAAGAACACCATCAAGATTATCGGCTCACACACAGACCTTTACAGCCAGGCCTACTTTGACTACGACTCCAAGAAATCCGGCGGTTACACCTGCTCTCACCTGCGCTTCGGCCAGCAGCCCATCAAGGCTCCCTATCTGGTGAACACCCCCGACTTCGTAGCCTGCCACGTCCCTTCATACCTTAAGAAATACGATGTGCTCAAGGGCATCAAGGAAGGCGGCACCCTCCTCCTGAACAGCCTCTGGGACGAAGAAGAGACCATCAAGAACATCCCGGACAATGTGAAAGCCATCATCGGCCGCAAGCACATCCGCGTGTTCATCATCAACGCTACCAAGATTGCCGCTGAAATCGGCCTTGGAAACCGTACCAACACCATTCTCCAGAGCGCCTTCTTCAAGATTACCGGCATCATCCCCTACGAGGATGCAGTAAAATACATGAAGGACGCAATCGTCAAGTCCTACGGCAAGAAGGGCGAAAACGTAGTGAACATGAACTACGCAGCCGTTGACCGCGGCGGCGAGTACACAGAGCTCCACGTCCCCGCAGAATGGGCAAACCTCACTGCCAAGTTCGAAAATCCGAACAAGGACCGTCTGGCCCCTGCCTTCGTCAAAGACATTGCCGACATCGTGAACGCCCAGGCCGGCGACACCCTCCCCGTAAGCGCCTTCATGCCTTATGCCGATGGTACCATGCCCGCCGGCACCGCAGCATTCGAGAAGCGCGGAGTGGCCGTGAACGTTCCCACCTGGGATGCAGAAAAATGTATCCAGTGCAACACCTGCGCATTCGTCTGCCCTCACGCCGCCATCCGTCCTTTCCTCCTCACCGAAGAAGAGGCCGCCAAGGTTCCTGCAAATGTGAAACTTGCCCAGGGCAAGGCCAACCTCAAGGAATACAAGTACGCCATCGCCATCTCAGTTGACGACTGCACCGGCTGCGGCAACTGCGTAGATGTCTGCCTTGCAAAGGACAAAGCCCTCAGCATGGTTCCTTACATCAACGACAAGGAAGACCAGGCAGCATTCGACTACCTGAACAAGAAAGTGGGCTACAAGGAGTATGTTGACAAGAAGGCCAACATGAAGAACAGCCAGTTCGCCCAGCCTCTGTTCGAGTTCTCCGGCGCCTGCGCAGGTTGCGGTGAAACTCCTAACATCAAGACCATCACCCAGCTCTTCGGCGACCACATGATGATTGCCAACGCTACCGGTTGCTCCTCCATCTACGGCGCATCCTTCCCTGCCAGCCCGTACTGCACAAATGCCGCAGGTCACGGTCCCGCATGGGCCAACTCCCTGTTCGAGGACTTCTGCGAATTCGGCCTCGGCATGAAGTTAGGTTCCGACCGTGCACGTGAAACCGTTGCCGGCGCAATGCGCAAAGCCCTTGAGTGCGAGTGCTGCTCCCAGGACATCAAAGCCCTTGCAGCCAAGTGGCTCGAGGCTCCTCAGGATGCCGCCTCCACCCGCGAAGTAGCCGACAAGATTGTCCCTCTCGCAAAAGACTGCGACTGCGAAGCCTGCAAGAAACTGGTTGAGTACCAGCACTTCATTCCTTCCCGCAGTCAGTGGATCTTCGGCGGCGACGGTGCCTCCTACGATATCGGCTACGGCGGTCTGGACCACGTCCTTGCCAGCGGCGAGAATGTGAACGTCCTTGTCCTTGACACCGAGGTTTACTCCAACACCGGCGGACAGAGCTCCAAGGCAACCCCGATCGGCGCAATCGCCAAATTTGCCGCTTCCGGTAAGAAGATTCGCAAGAAAGACCTGGGCATGATGGCCATCAGCTACGGCTATGTGTATGTTGCACAGGTTGCTATGGGCGCATCTCCCGTACAGTTCTTCAACGCCATCAAGGAAGCCGAAGCTTACGACGGCCCGTCCCTCATCATCGCTTACAGCCCTTGTATCAACCACGGCCTCAAAGCCGGCATGGGCCTGAGCCAGAAGGAAGAGAAACTGGCCGTAGAGTGCGGTTACTGGCACCTGTATCGCTACAACCCCGCTCTTGAAGGCACAGACAAGAACCCGTTCAGCCTCGACAGCAAAGAGCCCGACTGGAGCAAGTTCCAGGACTTCCTGAAAGGTGAGGTTCGTTTTGCCTCCCTGTACAAGATGTTCCCCGACAGCGCCCAGGAGCTCCTCCAGAAGACGGAAGAGTTTGCCAAAGTGCGCCTGAACACCTACAAGCGCCTGGCTGGCAAATAGTTATCATCAAAAATAGCCTGCTTCATAAGCGACATTTGCCCGGAATAGGGTCGCGAAGCGACTGGAGCGTTGAAGCAGGCTATTTTTACAATTTCCAAACAATTAACGGCAGCCTTCCCGGCTGCCGTTTTTTATTGGCCGAATGCCTTGTTCGCTAAATCGTAGGCTTGTTGGATACGGCGCGCATAGCCGAGAAAGACCTCGCCGGAAGGGGTAAGGGCAAGTGATGGGACCCGTTTAAAAAGAGGAAAACCCACGGCGGCTTCCAGCGAAGCTATCTGGGCGCTTACCGCCGGTTGCGTGATTCCCAGCCGTTTTGCGGCCGCAGTGAAGGAACCCGCATCGACAACAGTTAAAAAAGCACGGATTTTGCTATCTTCCAGCATATTCTTGTAATTTGTCACAAATTTAATTATTTTTGTTAATTGGAAAATCCAAAACAATTCATTTATAATATGAAGCGAATCTTTCTTACATTAACAGCCCTTGCGCTTGGCACAATGCTGGCGCTGGCACAGCAACCTTCGCGTGAGCAGATGGAAGCAATGCTTTCCCAGATGCCCAAACTCCCTTCAACCGATCTGGTCAGAGTAGGACATCTAGACAATGGCCTCACTTATTACATCCGCCACAACGAGCTGCCCAAAGGCCGCGCGGAATTCTATCTGGCAACCAACGTGGGCGCTATTCAGGAAAAGCAGCCCGAACAGGACGGCCTCGCCCACTTCCTGGAGCACATGTGCTTCAACGGCACCCAGAATTTCCCCGGCAAGAGCATCCTCAACTACCTTCGTTCCATCGGCGCAGAATTCGGCCGCAACATCAACGCCTCCACCGGCTTTGAAGAGACTCAGTACATGCTCAACAACATCCCCGTCGAAAGGGAAAGCGTAGTTGACAGCTGCCTGATGATCCTCAGGGACTATTCCCACTATGTAATCAATGAACCCAAGGAAATCGACGCAGAGCGCGGTGTCATCATCGAGGAACGCCGTCAGCGCCGCAACGCCCAGTGGCGCACCATGGAGCGCAGTCTCCCCTACTATTTCGGGGCCGACTCTCCCCTCGCCCAGTGCACCCTCATCGGCCTGCAGGAGCATCTTGAGACCTTCAAATACGAAAGCCTCACCGATTTCTACCACACATGGTATCATCCCGGCAACCAGGCCGTCGTAGTAGTGGGAGACGTTGACGTGGACCGCACCGAGGCCCAGATCAAGGCTCTCTTCGGTGCCATTCCCGCCAAGGAGAATCCCCTCAAAAAGCCCATCCAGACAATTGCCGACCATGCAGAACCCCGCGTTGGCATCGTAACGGATCCTGAGACCACCTCGCCTTCCATCGAGCTCATCTGGCACAGCGAAGCTCTTCCGGAGATTGCAAACGCCACCGTCCTCGGCCAGGCTACAGACCTCATCGAGAGCGTCCTCGGCATGGTAATGCGCGAACGTTTCACCGACATCACCTCCAAGCCCGGTTCCCCTTATCTTGGCGGCAGCTTCGGCGTCAGCAGCCTTATCTATGAAGATATCGACGCTGTGATGGGCGATGTATCCCTCCGCGAAGACAACATCCTCCCCGGCTTCCGCGAATTCTACACCGAACTTGTCCGTCTTAAGAAATACGGCATCACCGACGCAGAATTCAACCGCGTAAAGACCGACTACATCTCAATGCTGGATTCCCGCGTAAACCGCGCCGCCACCCGTCAGAACCCGGAATTCGTATATCCCATCCTGTCAAACTTCTTCGACAAGGAGCCCATCATGGAGCCTGCCGACGAAAAAGAGCTCATCGAAACCCTCTTCGGCCAGATGAACGCCGCCGCTATCAGCCAGGCTGCATCACAGCTCTTCAGCAACGAGAATTTGGTAATCCTCTACAGCGGTCCTGAGAAGGAAGGCATCGCCACTCCTACCGCAGAGCAGATTCTCCAGGTCATCAATGAAGTCAACGCTTCCGACATTTCCGCACCGGAAGGCGAAGACATCCCCGAAGCCCTTCTCGACCCCGCCAAGCTCAAAGGTTCCAAGATCAAAAAGACCGCCGCAAGCATCTACGGCGCTACCGAATGGACCCTCAAGAACGGCGTAAAAGTTGTCGTCTATCCCACCGACCTTCAGAAAGACCAGATCCTGTTCACCCTCACCAAACAGGGCGGTGAAAGCCTCATCCCCACTGAAGACCTCGCAAGCTTCGACAGCAATATCTTCTCCCTGTTCCAGAGCAACAGCGGCGTTTCCGCATTCTCCGGCACCATCCTCAGCAAGATGCTCACCGGCAAGAATGTCTCCGTGAGCCCCTTCATCGACGGCGTAGAGCATGGCATCACCGGCCGCAGCACCGTCAAAGACCTTGAGACTGCATTCCAGCTGCTGTACCTGCAGTTCACCGATCCCCGCTTCGACAGCGAAGAGTGGCAGAACGGCATCGACCAGATCGAAGCCATCCTCCCCAACCTCGTAAATCAGCCCAACTACAAGCTCCAGACCCAGCTTTACAAGACCCTCTACGGTGACAATCCCCGTCGCCAGATGCTTTCGGCCGACGTTCTCGCCAAAGCAAATCTCGCAACAGTCGAAAAGAATTACCGCAAACTCTTCGCCGATGCTGCCGGAGCAAGCGTAGTCATCGTAGGCGACGTCAATCCCGAAGCACTGAAACCTCTGGTAGAGAAGTACATCGGCTCACTGCCCAAGGGCAAGAAAGCCACCGACTGGATCGACCGCAACGTAGATATCGTCAAGGGTGAAGTCCAGAACATCTTCGAAGCCGACATGCAGACTCCCAAGAGCACCGTCCTGCAGGTCTATTCTGCCGACATGCCTTATTCATACGCAACGTCAGCGGCTATGGAGGCCATCTCCTATATCCTTGACATGCGCTATGTCGAGTCCCTGCGCGAGGAAGAAGGCGGCACATACGGAGCCAGCACCAACGCCAGCCTCAGCCGCCGTCCCAAGGAGCGCGCCGTGATCCAGACATACTTCGACTGCAAACCCGCCCTCTGCGACAAACTGCGTGAACTCGCAGTCAAAGGCATCAAGGAACTTGCCGAGGAAGGCCCCACAGACGAAGAAGTCAACATGGCCAAGCTGAACCTCCAGAAGAACATTCCTGAAAGCCGTCAGCGCAACAACTGGTGGAAGAACAATATCGAAATCTTCCTCCTCAGAGGTGAAGACCGCGACGCCAGCTACGCCCAGGCAGTCGATGGCCTCAGCAAGGAACTCATCCAGAACACCCTGAAGGAAATCCTGTCCCAGGACAACTTCGCGGAACTGGTAATGCGTCCCGCAAACACCGCAGAAGCCGAATAATCCCGGCCGCTGCCATACAATAAAATAAGCTGTGACGCTTGTCACAGCTTATTTTATTGTTTTTTTGATTTAACTTAAGCCTCGCTGATTGCTTCGTTGGGGCAGGTGCCTTCGCAGGCGCCGCAGTCGATGCATTCGTCGGGGTTGATCTGGTAGGCTGCTTCGCCGGCGGTGATGGCGCCCACAGGGCATACATCGGCGCAGGAGCCGCAGGAGACACAAAGGTCTGGATTGATGATTCTAGGCATAGTTATAAAAGCTTTTATTGTTGTGTTGTTTTTTTCCGAACGCAAATGTAGGCATTAAATTTGATTTTGAAAAGAACTGTAACTAACTTTGTGCACATGAAAATGAGTTTTGCATCCGTCATATTCTTTCTTGCCCTGGCCACTTGCGGCAATCCCAAAGCAAACAGCGTACCACAGCAGCAGTTCACCGCTCCGGTGGACGAACTGGCCGCCAGCCTTAATGCGCAGGAGCCTGCAGAGCAAAGCGCAGTGGTAAGCTGGGACAAAACAGTCCACGACTTCGGCGACGTCTCCGTCTCCGACGGTCCCCTGAACTGCACCTTCACACTCACCAACGTAAGCAATGAGGCCATAGCCATCTTCGAGGTGGTTTCCTCCTGCGGCTGCACAAATGTCCAATGGAGCAGGGAGCCGGTCCAGCCGGGCAAAAGCGCCACTATATCGGCCACTTACAAGAACGAAGACGGGGCCATGCCTTTTGACAAGACGCTGACGGTTTACATCTCCGGAGTCAAGCGGCCGGTGGTCTTGAGGCTTAGAGGCGTAGTCCACGAAAAGAAAAAATCCCTGAGCGAGCTCTACGGAGCAGAAAAGCTCGGGGATTTTGGCATAAAGAGCCGCACGCTCAAAACCGGGACGCTGAAACAGGGCCTCAGCCAAAGCGAAACGGCCACCGTCGCCAATCTCGGCAGAAAACCCCTCAGCGTAAGCTTTGCCGATGTCTCAGAAAACCTTGCCATCAGCGTTACGCCCAACCCTATCCCCGCCGGCAGCACCGCCACCCTTGCCTACACTGTATCGGCCTGCAAAGAGCTCTACGGCAAGAATATCTACAGCGCAACGCCCGTCCTTAACGGCAAAAAAGCCTCAGGGACGCTGGAAATCACAGCCTGGACGCAGGAAAACTTCGGCGCGTGGACAAATGAGCAGCGCATAGAAGCGGCTCTTCCTGTCTTCGAGACAAGCACCGCAAATCTTGGATTCATCTCCAAAGGCTCCAAGGCCGATGTCAGCTTCACCTGCACCAACCGCGGAAAACAGCCCCTCCATTTCTACAAGGCCGATGCAGAATCCCCCGCCCTGCAGCCCCTCTCAGTCACCGATATCGCCCCGGGACAAAAAGAAAGTGTCCGCTTTACGCTGGACACTTCCCTGCTCCCCAAAGGGGATATGGTAATTATGGTAACTCTCACCACCAATTCCCCGCTAAGGCCACTTGTGAACCTGTTTGTAGCGGGCGAGGTGCGGTAGGCGTTACTTCTTTACAAACGTAATAACCTGCTCACCGCTCTTTCCAAGCACATCATCGACTTTGATGGTGACGGTTGTTGTAGAAGCCTTTGTAACCTCGTAAGTCAAATCGTCAATCAGATCTTTGAAATCAAGATTGACGGCTGTCTGATTCGCAATAGTCAAGTTCTTGAAGCCCAGTGCTTCTGCATAATTGGCATTGCCGGCAATCTCGGCCGAGTTGGAATTGTCGATGCGCTTTCTCAGATAATCAAGGGCTTCCGTGGAACCGGCAAAAGTCAACGTTAGTTTTTCCACTTTACCCGGAGCCGTAATCTTCACCACCAGATCCTCTTTGGAGCCAAGCTCATAAGTGGATTTGCCGCTTACAGTAAAGCTGGGGGCCGATGTCCATTTGAATGAAACCTGGCAGTCTTTCTTGAGCCCGGCGGCATCTTCGACATGAAGCTTGAACACAAATCTGGAAGCGTTCGCCACGTCGGCCGTGCCGATCAGAGCATCCAAGAACTTGGAAAAGTCCATCTTGAAGCCTTTGGTGCCGGCGGTTACGCTGGCGAAACTCTTCAATGAGCTAACGGTCTTGGCATCCTGGATGAAATCGAAAACCAGCTGAGATTCATTGGCTTTGTTGGACGAAATGCTTATAAGCTGTTCTGCCATGCCGACCAATTTGTTGGGGATGGTTGCAGTGACTGTGAAGGCAGTAAGGCCGCCAGGGATGGATACAGAAATAACGCCATCCATATTCTTGCCGATTTCCATCTCGGCAAATTTTGAATTGCTGTCCCATGTAAATGTGGGGTCCGAACTTGCTTTGGAACCTTTATTACAGCCGGCAAATACAAAAAGGCCAGCCAACGCTACAAGTAAAGAAATCTTTTTCATCGTAGTATAATACCATTTCTGTTTTACAGGATACAAAATTAACAATTATCTGACGAACAGACAAAAATTGTTTATCCGCCCAATTTTATTTATCTTTGTAAGTTAGACAATATGGCTTGCTAATGGCAGAAATCATAAATACCACCTACAACGACGATTCCATCCAAACCCTCGAATGGAACGAACATATCCGCCGCCGTGCCGGCATGTACATCGGCCGCCTTGGTAACGGCGACAGGCAGGGAGACGGCATATACGTCCTCCTTAAGGAAATCATCGACAACTCAATCGATGAGTTCTCCATGGGCTTCGGCAAAAGGATAGACATAACAATCGAAGACAAGACCGTCACCGTCAGGGACTTCGGCCGTGGTATTCCTCTTAACAAGGTTGTCGATGCCACCTCGAAACTAAACACCGGCGGCAAGTTCGACGATACCAACTTCAAGAAGTCAGTCGGCATGAACGGCGTAGGCACAAAGGCCGTAAACGCCATGTCGTCAGAGTTTTACGTAGCGTCATACCGCGAAGGTCAGTGCTCCTACGCACGCTTCTCAAGAGGCAATCTGCTGGAAAACGACATAGTCCCGTCCGACGAAAAGAACGGCACCCTCATCCGCTTCACCCCCGACGAAGAGAAATTCAACGACTATTCCTTCCACATGGAATTCGTGGAATCGATGGTCAAGAATTACTCCTACCTCAAAAAAGGTCTTACGCTCAACCTCAACGGCGTAGCTTACAAGAGCGAAAACGGCCTCCTGGACCTGGTAACGGAAAACATGAGCGAGACTCCCCTCTATCCGCTCATCCATCTGGAAGGTGAAGACATTGAGATAGTGCTCACCCACGGCAACAGTTACGGAGAAAACATAACCACCTTCGTAAACGGCCAGAACACCCGCGACGGCGGCACGCATCTGGCAGCCTACAGGGAAGCCATAGCCAAGACTTTCAAGGACTTCTACAAGAAAGACTATAAACCCGAAGACATCCGTCAGGGCGTAGTAGGAGCCATCGCCATACAGATTCAGGAGCCGATCTTCGAAGGCCAGACAAAGACCAAGCTCGGCTCCACTTTCATGTGGGAGAAGGAAGTGAAGAAGGACGGCGCAACTACGGTTGACAGGGGTCCCACCATCCGCAGTTTCGTAAACGACTTCGTAACCAAGAACCTGGACAACTACCTCCACATGCACATGGAGATAGTCCCGGTAATCGAGGAAAAAATCAAAGCCTCCCAGGCCGAAAGGGAAGAAATAGCCGGCGTCCAGAAAAAATCCCGCGAAAGGGCCAAGAAAACAGCCGTTTACAACCGCAAACTAAGGGATTGCCGCTACCACTTCTCCGACAACAAATTCCCCAAAGGCCATGAAGACGAGCGTGAAAAGACCTCTATCTTCATAACGGAGGGCGACTCCGCATCCGGTACCATCACCAAAGTGCGCAACGCCAACAACCAGGCAGTGTTCTCGCTCCGCGGCAAACCCATCAACTGCTTCAAGGAAAGCCGCAAGAAAGTGGCCGAAAATGAAGAGCTTAACCTCCTCATAGCCGCCCTCGGAGTAGAGGAAGACCTGGACAATCTCCGCTACAACAATATCATAGTTGCAACCGATGCCGATGACGACGGTATGCACATCCGCATGCTCGTACTCACCTTCATCATGAAATACTACCCGGAGCTCATCCGCCGCGGTCACGTGTACATACTCCAGACTCCCCTGTTCCGCGTCCACAACAAGAAAGAGCGCCGTTACTGCTACAGCATCGAAGAAAGGGACAAAGCCGTAAAAGAGCTCAAGACGGGCGTCGAAATAACCCGATTCAAAGGCCTTGGCGAAATCTCTTCCAACGAATTCGTAGATTTCATAGGCGACAACATGCGCCTGGACACCGTAAAACTTGCCGACGAGGAATCCATCCCCGAAATCATGGAGTTCTACATGGGTATCAACACATACGAACGCCAGCATTTCATCATGGATAACCTGCGCAGCGAAAAAGAACTCGAAGACGTCAATATCTAACAATATGGCAAAGAAAAATAAAGTCAAAAGCACAGTAGGCCCGCGCTGGGCCAAATTCTGCGGCTGGCTGCTTGGGAAAATGGGCTGGACCTCTGTAGGCGGCCCCATGAAAGAGACCAAGGCCATCGTCCTTGGCGTACCTCACACTACAGTTAAAGACTTCATAGTCTGCTACTTGTTCTACACACAGTTCGGGAAAGTGGCCCATATCATGATCAAGAAGGAGTTTTTCTTCTGGCCGGTCGGTCCCATCCTTCGCGCCTGCGGTGCAGTACCGGTAGAGCGTACATCGGCCGCAGCCATGGTGCGCAGCCTCATACATCAGATGGACAATGCCCCGGAATTTCACCTTGCGATAGCCCCTGAAGGCACCCGCAAAGCCACCAAAAACTGGAAAAGCGGCTACCACCTGATTGCCCGCGAAACCGGGGCGACCGTCTATCTGGGCTACTATGACTGGGGTCACAAACGCATCAGCGTTGGAGAACCCTTCGAACTGACAGACGATCCAAAGGCCGACATGCAGCGCATCTACGAGCACTATCGGCACATGGATATCCAAGGTTACCACAAAGATAAATATCTAGTTCCGTAACTATGGCAAAGAAAATCAAAAGTCCATACAAAGCATGGCGCAAGTACCGCAACCGCGAAGAAACCTGCACCACTCTGCACAAGGTTTTTGACTACTCCACAACCAATTATGCAAAGAGGGTTGCCTACCAGTATGTGGACGGCGGCCAGAAATATACTTACGCAGAATTCCGCACAAAGGTCGAACGGCTCTCCCAGCGCCTTTCGCGCTACGGCATCCGTCACGGAGACCGCGTGGCCATCCTGTCCCAGAATATGCCCAACTGGGTAGTGGCCTTCTTCGCCGCAACGGCCTACGGACGAATTGTAGTCCCCATGCTGGCCGATGTCTCCGAAAACGAGGTCACCAACATCCTCACCCATTCGGATTCAAAAGTGCTCTTCATATCCCAGAGGATGATGGGCAAGCTGAGCGAGGAATGCCGCAACAAGCTGACGCTCGTGATAGATATCGAAACCTTCGAATTCATCAAAAAGAACAACGAAGACTTCCGCTGCAACGGCTGGGTGAAAGACCCTCAGCCGGACGATCTGGCAGCCATCATCTACACATCCGGCACAACGGGCAATGCCAAAGGCGTAATGCTCAGTCACAGAAATATTTGCGCCAACCTGGCAGCCTCGTTCAAGGCAGAGCCGGCCTTCAAGAAGGACCGCTTCCTGAGCATCCTTCCCGCAGCCCACGTTTACGAGATGAACGTCTCCACGCTGTACTCGTTCTATGTGGGCGCCACTTGCTACACGCTGCAGAAACCTGCCGCTCCGGCCGTCCTTATTCCGGCCATGAAGAAGGTAAAGCCCACCATTATATGCTCGGTGCCGTTGATTATCGAAAAGGTAGTCAAGAACAGCGTCTGGCCAACGATTCAGAAAAGCCGCGTTCTTTCCTGGGCCGACAAGCACATTCCCAAACAGCTGCACTGGTTCATCGGCAAGCGGATTATCAAGACCTTCGGCGGAAAGCTTACCTTCTTCGGAGTGGGAGGTGCAAAACTGGACCCTGCCATTGAGCAGTTCCTCAAGGAGTGCCATTTCCCCTACGCTGTCGGCTACGGCCTCACCGAGACCTCGCCCCTGGTGTGCAACGTCATGGTCAAAAAGCCCAAGCGCATCGGCTCAATCGGCGTGGCCACATACAAAGTCGACATCCGGCTTGACAACGTGAATCCCGAAACCGGCGAAGGCGAAATCGTGGTGCGCGGCAACAATGTCATGCTGGGCTACTATAAGGATCCGGAACGCACCCGTGCAGTACTTGACGACGAAGGCTGGTTCCACACCAACGACGTCGCCACAATGGACAGTGACGGCCACTATTACATAAAAGGCCGATTGAACAACACCATCCTGGGCCCTTCCGGAGAGAATATTTATCCGGAGGAAATCGAGCAGGTCATCAACAATATCGAAGGCGTGGAGGAATCCCTGGTGATGGAGCGCGACGGCAAGCTGGTGGCTCTGGTCAAGTTCCAGGACAACGCCCTCGACTGGGACCAGGCGTCGGAAGACAAGTTCTTCGAAGACCTGGAAGCCAGGAAGAAAGCCGTCCTCGAATGGGTTAACAAGACTGTCGGCAAGAATTCCAAGATTGGAGAAGTCGATGCGATGAAGGAACCTTTCGAGAAGACCGCCACCCAGAAAATCCGCCGCTTCAAGTACAAGGACTCCCACGGCGACGAGCCGGAGAAACCTTCGGAGGAGAAGAAAGATGAATAAACGCATTCTGACAGGGCTGCTGGCACTCGCCACAGCCCTTTCTTGCACTGAGACATACGACGTACTCGTTGCCGGCGGAGGTGCCGGCGGCACTACGGCAGCCATAGAGGCCTCGAGGAACGGCGCAAAAACGCTGATAGTGGAGCCTACTACGTGGCTGGGAGGAATGCTGACATCGGCAGGAGTTAGCGCGATTGACGGGAATTACCGCCTAAGGGGCGGCTTATTCGGCGAATTCACCGATTCGCTTGCCGCAAGATATGGCGGCTACGAGGCGCTGAAATCCGGCTGGGTGTCAAATATCCTCTTCAACCCTGCCATAGGGAACGAAGTCCTGCAGAACATGGTCCGGAAGGCGTCTGTCGATACCCGCTTCAACACTTCCGTTTCTTCTCTTAAGAAAACCGGCGATGGATGGCTGGTTAGCTTGTCGGACGGTTCCCGCGTGAAAGCGCGCATCGTCATAGACGGGACCGAGCTTGGCGACATTGCCCAAATGGCCGGCTGCGAGGAGCTTAAAGACCGCGTATCGGCACAGGACTTCACCTACGTCGCAATAGTCAAGGATTATGGCCGGCCTGCCCAGATGAAGGAGCCGGAAGGATACGACAGGGCACTCTATTTCAACTGCTGCGACAACCCGCTTGCCACAAACACCGACGGCATAAACCCTTTTGGGCAACAGCTATGGAGCCCGGACATGATGCTTTCATACGGCCGCCTGCCCGACGGGTACATGATGCTCAACTGGCCCGTATGCGCCAACGACTATTTCGCCGAATATCTGGACATGAGCGCATCCCAGAGGGACTCGGTGATTATAAAAGCCAAACAGCGCACGCTCGGATACATTTATTTTCTGCAGACTGAGTTGGGATTCAAGAACATCGGCATTGCCGACGATGTATTCCCCACAGCCGACGGACTGCCATTTTTCCCCTACTGGCGTGAAGCCCGCCGCATAGCGGGACGCGATACCATGACCGTTGACGCCGCCAAACGCCCCTACGATTACGACCTTTACACCCGCGCGATAGCCGTGGGCGATTATCCGGTGGACCATCACCACGTCCAGAACCCACGCCGCGAAGAGCTGAGCCACCTCTGGTGGGGCCGCATTCCCTCATTCAGCGTGCCCATGGGCGTGCTAATTCCCGTAAAAATGGAAGACTTCCTGGTTGCCGACAAAGCCATCTCCACATCCTGGGAAATGAACGGCGGAACGCGCCTGCAGCCGGTTGTGATGGAGCTCGGCCAGGCTGCAGGAGCACTTGCTGCAACAGCGGTCAAAACGGACCGGCATCCGCACGAAGTGCCTGCATCAGAAGTCCAGTCCGTCCTTTTGGACCATGGCTGCTACCTGCTTCCCTTCCTTGACCTCAAGCCATCGGACCCCGGTTTCAGGGAGCTGCAGGAAAAGGGCGTTCGCGGAGAAGTCCGCGGCACAGGCCGCAGCGTTGGCTGGGCCAACGAAACCTGGGTAAACACACCGCCTTTGTCATTCTGAACGAAGTGAAGAATCTCTTATGAACAACAGAAACCTAGCCATCGACATCTTCCGGGGCCTGACAATGACCCTGATGGTGTTTGTAAACGAATTTTGGAAAGTCTTCAACGTCCCTCACTGGCTGGAGCATTATGCCACCCTGGAGGACGGAATGGGCCTTTCCGACATTGTCTTTCCCATGTTCCTCTTCGCCATGGGCATGTCCATTCCCTACGCTTTGGAGCGCAGGATAGCCAAGGGCTACAGTACAGAAAGCACCCTTAAGCATATCTTCGGGCGAACTCTGGCTCTCCTTGTCATGGGTGCGTTCATCTGCAATCAGGAATCGCGTCCCATGGAGGGCAACCGGGCCATTTGGGTGTTCTTTATGATCGTTGGCTTTTTCCTTGTCTGGAACCAATATCCTAAGGACTGGAAGCCCGCACGCTGGCTTAAATATGCCGGCGCCCTGCTGCTTTGCGGCCTTGCGGTCTTTTACAGATCGGCCGACGGAGAGCTCTTCCAGGGCCTCTGGTGGGGCATCCTTGGCCAGATTGGCTGGATGTATCTGTTCTGCGCCATCGCCTTCCTGCTGTGCCGTGAGAAGAAGTGGATTCTTCCTTTGATGTGGCTGGCGATATGCCTTATGAACCTTAGCGTAGTGCCAATGCGAGATGGAAGCGAGCTGATCGGCCCCAATATCCTTGCCGATTTAGGCAGTGCACTGCAGCTTGGAGTAGGCTACGGCCCGGTGATGGGACTGGCCGGCATGATGCTCACTCTTGCCGATTGGCAGCTAAAAGAGTGGCCTGTGGCTAAGCGCATCGGCCTTGGCTTTGCCGCTGCGGCAGTGCTCCTGATACTCGGGATGGCCACCCACACGGGCTGGATTGTCTCCAAGAACTTGGGCACCCTTCCCTGGTGCCTCTTCGTGGCCGCCATCTCGGTGGCGCTATACACCATTCTCCGCTTCCTCGAAAGGAAAGGCTGGACAGCCTGGTTCAAACCGCTTACCCCTGCCGGAATAGCTACGCTGACCGTGTACATGATTCCCTACCTTTTCATTGCGCTATGGGTGGCAGTCGGCCCTACTCCTGCACCTTGGCTCACCGGCTGGGTCGGGGTTGCAAAATGCGCCCTCATGGCAGCCGTCTATATCGCCTGCGCATGGGGGCTCACAAAAGTTGGAATCAAGCTTAAAATCTAGTTCAGCGCATCCCAATAGTCGAATGCTCTTATGTGGCAGAGGTCGAAGAGGAAGAATCCGTCGGCCTCTTTCATTATGGTCTCCTTGATTTCGGGAAGCAAGTCTCCCCTGCCGCCTTTTTCAAAGCCCTTTTCGTTGCCGATGTCGGGGCCGCAGTAGAACTTGACGTCGCCGCAGAGACGTTTGCGGCCGAGTTTGGCATATCCCTCCATTGTCTTTTCGGTGTCGCCATGAACGTTTGCAGCAGGGCAATAGGCTCCAAGAAGCATGAAATCTACAAGGTCGGCAAAACCGGTGGCCTGGTATTCGGGTGTTGCCCAGGCAAAGGTGGGCTCTTCTTTGGCAAGGTCGTAGGACGGACTGGTCCAGTTGACGCCGCTGCGGTAATATTCTGAGAACCAAGCGCCCACATAGATACCAAGGGGCAGGTCTTTCTGCGTGTTGTGCACGGTTTCCACGCAGCGGGCCACGAAATCGTGAATCACTTTGCAGCGGAAGGTGAGCCACTGAACTTCCAGAGTATCAGGTTCTTTGTCCAGGAAGATGTGACCGGGCTCGGTGAAAACGGGCCAGCGCTCCGGCTCATGGCCGATGTAAGCTGCAAACTGCCTGCGGGCCTCCTCGCTGTATCCGGCGTCCATTGCGTAGTCGTCGTATCGGCAACGGTCCATCACTATACCGTCAAGGCCCTTATAGGAAGCCAGGTCTTCCAGCATGGTGAGAAGGAAGTCCTGAACCTCGGGGTTCGCGGGGTCAAGAAAACGGCCGCCCAGAGTAGAACTGTCCTTCGCATGATTGAGAAGGTTGCCGTCGGCCTTTAAGTCCACGGCACACCAGCGTTGCAGTTCTGGCTTGTCATATACCATACCGTGCTCTATTCCCGGGCCCTTCCAACCGCCGACCATCATGTTCACTCCGGCATGCACCTTAAGGCCCGCCTTGTGACCGGCATCGATAAATGCCTGAAGATAGTCAAAATCTGCCGTGCGTTCCCGCAGCACGTAGCCATTGGGACTCCATCCCGGTATTTGCCTTAACTGCGGAGCCACGCGGCTCTTGAAAAGGACGTCACCGGAAGTAGGACGCACATCGACCACAATATCTGTAAAGCCCATCGCGGCAATGCGCTTACAGTCCCTTGCCATAGAATCCGCATCTGAGGCATAAGACCCGAAATTTGCCGATGCCTCTATCCAAAGGAAGGATGGCTTTTCCTGAACTTTAGCCGTACAGGAGAGCGCGCCAAGCAGACTTAAAAACAGGAGTGTTTTTTTCATAAACGCTTGATTTGATGGTTTTTCAAGCCAAGCAGCTGCTGAATTTGACCGCCTTGCAGGCGGACGCATGTTTCAAAGCCTTCGGTACCCTCCCGGAATTTGAATACACGGCAGCCGGAAACTGTTCCTGGGGCTGTGGGGCCGTCGGAAGGGATGTAGCCTTGAGGACCAAGGTGGTTGTAGATGGTGTCGCCTCCGGAGAATCTCCCATAGATGAAATATATGCCGCCATACTGAAGGACATAGTCGCAGTCGTGGTCATGTCCTGTGACGATGGCCTGCACGTCTCCCATCTCGCGGAACTGGGCAAAAAGGCCCGAATTGAGCCTCGAAGGGCACGGGGGTTCCCCGTTATTGCCACACAGCGGCTGCACTCCTGCAGAGAGAGCCTCCTGAAGTTCGCACAAAGGGATATGGAAAAACGCAAGCGATGGCACGGGTGTGCCGTTATTATCGGCCTTAAACTTTTCACTCAGAGAGCGATACCAGGCGATCTGGTTATGGCGGATGTAGTCGTAGCAGTGAATGTCCTCCTCCCCTTTCAGCACTACTGCATCCATGGAGTCGAAGAGGTAAAACACCCGTTCTACGCCCTTTGCTCCGGACAGGGTGATAACATCGTTCGAGCAGCCATAAACCCCGTCCTTGGGCGGAAGGTTCACATTTCCTGGCATTGCCCTTATCAACTTGAACACAGCCTCCCGGGTGCTGCCAAACTGCGAGTCGTGATTCCCAAGGGCCACTGCCCATGGAATGCCGCTGTCCGAAAGCGGCTGCAGGATTTCCCGGGCACTGTCCAGATCCGGTTTTCCGAAAAGGATATCCCCGGTGTGGATGACCAGGTCCGGCTTAACAGCTTCCAGCGCTTCTTTCACACAGTCCAGAGCCCGGGCCGACCGCGGGTCTCCCGTAATGTAGTGCGTGTCCGTAAACTGGAGGAGGGTAAACGTTCCGTCCGTGCGGAAAGCCAGGTCCTTAGCGATGCTGAGGTCCGGCCCGGAGGCCTTGCGTTCACAGGAAACAACGGCCGGAGCCACAGCCGCAGCGCCCGTCAAAAAGGCGGCATTTTTCAGAAAAGATCTCCGTTTCATCATCTTGACTCACTTAAACATTTTACCCCCGGGAAGGCCCCAGGGGTAAGATGCGTAAATAGCACAGTATTAAAGATCTAAGATGAACCTGCGATAAGTGGACGCAGCAGCATCCATCACATAAGCATACAGGGTTCCGTTTTCATATGCGACATGGATATCGCTGGTGTTTCCATACTGCCAATTCTCTTCTGACTCTGTGGCATAATATCTCTCTGATGCCATCAGCAAGAGGGAGCCATCGTCGGCCACCTTGAACAGCCACAAAGTGCAGGGCAGATAGTCGTCAATTGTCCCGTCACCATCCCAATCGGCGAAGGTGAAATAGTTCATACCGATAATGGCCAGGTAATTAACGCCTTCATAGGTGAATGCATCACCGGAAGTGACGGCGCCCTCCCAGGTGTACCCCGTTTCGAAAGAAGTGGTCCAGTCGGAGGCGAAATCGGGATTGAAGTGGAGATTGTAGTCTCCGGCGTATCCGGCGAAATACACACCCTGGTTCACGGCAGTTCCACGGCCGATGGAGACAGAACTGAAGGAGTTCCACAGGTCTCCCCCGCCCGTTTCTGCCGTGACATAGGCAGTGGGATCGTTGGTGGTGGCACCGCCGCGGATTTCCCAGGCGACGCAGGCGGTTCCGCCTCCTGCAGCACCGGAAGTCATCACCAGCAGAGCATCTTCCTTCGCATTTCCGGTAATACGGGCATTGTCCAGGCCATAGCCATAGAAGCCGTCGTAATAGGTGAGGATGGGGCTTCCCAGGTTGCCGGCCAGGGCCTCTTCGGGAGTTGCCACATACACTTTCAAAGGAATCTGGTCTTCCCCACTGATCGGGTAGTTGCCACCCGTTGTGACGATGAGGTTCCCCGCATCGTCGTTGGCGATGCCGGTGATGTTCTCCACGGGAGCATCCACCACACTCAATTCCGTTCCGTTCGCCTTGTTGTAAAGGTGGATACCGGGAGTAATGGCGCTCGGAGAATAAATGGCCAGATATTCGCCGATGGTAGCAATGGAAACACGCGTGCCCTGCGGGAAGATACCCCAATAGAAATCCATATTCCAGTCAGGGACGATATCGGCCGTACCTTTCTGCTGGATCTGGATCATGGCACCGTAGTCGCTGTAATCTTCATCGCCCACGGAGCAGCCCATATAGATGTATTCCGCACGGGGACTGTCCGCGTTCTCGGGGATGGTTACCGTAACTACGTTCCCCTCTTTAGTCAGGGTAATCCAGTCGGCATCCGGGGCCTCTGCGTAGAAGTCCATATTGGTGACGGCCGTAAAGGTATAGGTGATACCTTCCCGGGGAACCATCAAGGTGCCCCAAGGGCCGACGCCCTGTTCGTCTTCCAGGTCGAAATAGGGCTCGAACGCACCCTGGGTGACGGTAAAGACTTGCTCAAGGGCCTCTCCGCTTACAGTGATGTGGCCCACCCTGTCTTCCCGGCCAGCATTCAACTCTACGCTAAAGACAAAGACCGATTCTTCCAGCGCCTTGGAGGGCGGGGTCAGCGTAAGCCATTCCGCATCGGATTCTACCGTGAGGGTGACATTGGACTGGATGGGGAGTTCGAACTCGCCGCCTTCATAAGAAACGGACACATCCGTGCCGTCGATGAAGATGCCGTCCAGCTGGTTCTGGATGAGTCTGACCGTTTTTACCAGGTTCCCGGCGCTTAAGGTGATGAGCGCCTCCCTGGCCGAATAATCGGGATTTGCCATGACGGCCAGCTTCATGACATCGTTGCCGCTGCCGCTGACCTTGGAAGCTACCACCCACTTTTCGGAGACCTCCGCATGCCAGGAAGCGTCCGTCGTAATGGTGAATTGTGCAACGTTGGGCTTCGAAGGAACTATCAACTCCGGAGCACTCACCTCCAGTTGGGTTGCGTTGTCAACCGGCTTGGTGCAGGCGGCAAGGGCGCCCGCGCAAAGGAGGATTGCAAATAACTTTTTCATATTTATTAGTTTACAGTTTTCAGATAAGAGTCTATAGCGCTTTTGAGAGAAGACCAATAGTCAAACATCTTGATATGGCACAGGTCGAAAATGAAAAGGCCGTCCGCGTTGCCGATGCAGGTTTTCACGATTTCCGGCATCAGGCTCCCCTGACCGCCATTCTCAAAGCCGCTTCCATTGCCGATATTCGGGCCCGCCGCGAAGAGAACTGCACCTGCGAGACGTTTGGCGCCCAGCCGGCAGAAGCCTTCCATGGTCCATTCTCCGGAGCCGTGGATATTCGATGCGGAAGCATAGGCTCCAAGGAAAATGTAGTCCAGAAGATCGGCAAAACCTGCGGCCTGATACTCACTTCCGGCCCAGGTGTACTCCTGTTTGCAGTTATACTTGGAACTGGCCCAGTTCACTCCTGAAGTGTAATAGGAGGAATACCAGGCGCCCACATATACGCCAAACTGGATGTCCGGGTTGACTGAGTGCGCCTTCTGAGCCGCCTTTTCCACCAGGTCGTGGATGGTTTTGACACGGAAAGTGAGCCATTGACGCTGGAGGGTGGAGATACTGCTTCCCAGATACTCCGTACCGGGGGCGAAGATAGCCGACGGCCATTCCAAGGAGCTGAAGCTTCGGCCGCAATACTGCTCAAAGGCTTTCCGGCTGTCTTCCGAGAAGTCGCTCATCAGGCCGCTGTCATCGTATCGGCAACGGTCCAGGACTATGCCGTCCAGATCCTTGTAGGATGCTAGCTCCCCGATAAGGGTGAGCACGAACTCCTGCACCTTCTGATTGGAAGGATTCAGGAAGCGGGCACCATAGTCATCCGCAACGTCCAGGCAGTTCTGCAGCCCTTCGGGGCGGTTCTGCACGGTACACCAGGAGCGTTTTTCCTCGTCCGAATATACCATGCCTTCCGTTCCCAGGCCATAGGGGCAAAGATAGCCGCCTACCAGCGTGTTTATGCCGGCATGGACTTTCAAACCCGCGGCATGGCCTTCTTCGATAAAGGCCTGCAGATAGTCGAACGTTTCCGTCCTTTCTGCCCAAGAGTAGGTGCTGCCTTGCCAGCGGTCTATCCGCTTCAGGGCTGGGGCTACGGAAGACTTGAAAAGGACGTCTCCCGTCGTGGGCCGGACATCGACGACAATATCGGTGAAGCCGGTTTCGGCAATCCGTTTGCAGTCTTTGCGGATATTCTCACGGCTGTTGCCGTAGTCGTCGAAATTGGCGGCTGCGTCAATCCACACGTAGCGGGGTTTGGCCTGAGGCTCTACAGGATCGGGAACCTCCGGCGTTACACCGCCATCACCACCGCCCCATTCCGGATTCCAGGGATGATCGTTCTCCGGAGTACAGGCAAGCAGCAGCGGGGTTGCCAAAAGCAATATCAGACTGATTTTTTTCATTTTTTCTTTAGGATCACAGCACTTCCTACCGGACGGAGGGAACCATCCGATTCCTTGACCGTGGACTTTCCGCCCGCAAGCATGCAGGTGGATCCGCCACCGTCCAGGTTCAGCGCCTCCGTGCAGCCCAGATCCTTCATCACCTGGGCCACCTCGGCCGTTGTGAGGCCTGGAACGCCTTCGGTCATCTGTCTTCCTTCACAGACAAACAGATACAGGCGGCCGTTTCCATAGCCGATGGCGGTCCTGGGATGACGGGCCTCGGGCATTTTGTCGTCGGAACCGTCTCCGTAGAAGAGTTCGGCCTTCCAGCTGTCCACTACCTTGGACCCGTGCACCAGCACAGGGCCGGCGCCGATAGCGGTGACGGCGTCAAACGTCTTGGCTTTTTCCGGATAGTTTGCATCCGGAGCCTGCAAAGGTGCTTGATCCCAGGCATTCTGAGCCGGATTACCGTAGAGGTAATGCTGGCCGGAGGTAGTGTAATAAGTCCAGCCACAGGAGAATGCGCCGTCTTTTTCGTAGAAGACACCGCGGGTGGGATAATAATATGTAACCCAGTCCTGGGAAGCATAGTTCAGATTGACCCCGAAGGTCTTTCCTCCGCTAACCACGACCGAAGCATTGTAGCGCTTGCCGCCTTCCGAGAAGAAATATCCCCCGTTGATAACGACAGGTGCCGATGTGCTCTCAAAAACCTGAAGAGGCGTTTTGAGTGCGTCGTCGGTTCCTTGGGTTTTAGGGTCGCTGATGCTCCAGACGTCCCATTTTACCTTCGAAACATCGGCGACGGCTACGTAAGCCACAGATTTGACATTCTGCATCTTTTCCGGGCTTCGGTACAGCTGGATTCCGTCGATAAGGCCTGTGTAGGAAGACGAGACATTGGTCCAGCCTTTCTCTACGATGGCAGGGTTCTGCTCCGTGCTTTCCGGGACTTCCGGCTTGGAAGGTTCCGTCCACGGCCACTCCTCACTCCCGCCCGCAGCCTTGGGCGTGCAGGCGAGAGAGAGAACTGCCATGATCCATATGCTGGAAAGGGATTTCATTACTTTTTGATACAATCCGCCGTATAGGCACCCAGAACCTGGGAGTTATGGTCATAATAGTATACGTACAGCATGAAGCCGTCAGGAGTGGGAGCGATGAGGACATCGCCGGTTGCGATGGCATAACCGCCTTGCTGATACCAGCTGATACCGGTGTTGGACATGACCAGGTTCGAAGCGGATTCGAAGTCTCCGGACAGGGCGCCCGGCGTGGTGATGTCGTACAGGTACAGACGAGGGCCGATACCCCATGACGGGAAGTGGCTCACCGACAGGGTTGCCAGGTAATTGGCATTGTTGAAGCGCTTGCTGTCGAAGCAGTTCACATTCCAGCCCCAGCTGTTTCCGTCGGAGGTGCCGGCTGCGGAGCCGTCCGAACCGTCGGCCTTGATCCAATGGATGACATTGGCATCATAAACGGCACCGTACCAGCCGTCGGCAGGATTTACGCTGGCGCCGCAAATGGCGGTGTTGTTCACAGGTGCGCTGCCCCAGGCCATGTTGGTTGCACCCGAAGTCTTCAGACTGGTGGAAACGACCTCGCCGGACTTGACTTCCAGGACCCAGAACTTATTGGTTGAAGTAAGGTTGTCTACGCCTTCGGTTGTCAGGACAATCTGGGCATCGGCCTTGATGTCGCCGATTACACGGATACGATAACCGACAGGAACGTCGCAGTCGTTGGTAAAGCTGTAGAAGAGCTCGGGGGCGGTATCCACGGATGCCGTTGTCCAGATGGAGATTTCTCCGCCTGCGTCGGCGTGGCTGGTCAGGAGCAAGTTCCCGCCTTCGTCGGAGGTGATGCCGGCAGCCGGAGCGTCGCCCAGGTTGATATTGCCCAGTTTCACACCGGTGAGCTTGTTCAGATACATCGGGGCCGATCCGTCACCGGTGCAGATTACCAGGTTGTTACCCGTAACGCCCATGGAGATGTAAACCTTCTCCGTGTAGGCAGGCAAGCCCAGGTTCCCCACCGGATCGAAGTTGTACAGCTGTTTCACGCTGGAGGCGTTGAAGCCGTACTCGATCTTTTCGGGGACTTCCTTCGTTACGGTATATTCAACCTTTGTCACGCCGTCGGGAGCGGTGACGGTGTAGGTGAAACCATTGTTATAGTCGTGCGGCTCGGCAGGATCCGGAGAGATCGTGGCATGTGCCGAGACGCTGGCATTGGCCACAACGGACGACAGGTCTTCGGCTGTTACGAGGGAGACCTTGTGCTGAGCCTCGTCCACAATACCGCTGATGTAAGGATCCACAATCTCGAAGGTGAGCAGTTCCGCCCTGGAGGAGAATACACGCTCGCCCGTGATTACGATTTTGCGGGAAGCTCCCGTTGCATCGGTGTAGGTGAAATGGTTCTCTTCCGTAAGGTCCAGGATGGTCAGTGCGGGTTCTATCTTGCAGTTGGGCTGCAATTCTGCCATGATGCGGGCCTTGATCATGTAGATTTCAGTCTCGTCATCGGAGGTTTCCGGATAATAATAGGGTACGGGAATCACGAAGCGGGTCTGCTCCGGATCCGAAATATCCAGTTTGGCCATTTCCTGGTCCACAAAGGGGCCGAAGGTAAAATAGGCCGTCAAAGAGGTGATGCCCTGCCTGTTGGCTGTGGGCAGCACATATTCCGGCTGATGGCAGGATACTGCCACGGCAACCAGGGATAATATAATCAGTAATCTTTTCATAAGGCTATTTCCATTCGGCATATTGTTCTGCAAGGGCATTGCTGCTGAGTTCCGATGAAGGCATCGGGAAGCGGTACATCTTGGCCGGGAAGTTGCGGTCCTTGTCGTCAACCGAGACATAGGTATACTCGAACTTGCCGGAAACAGCGCCGGGAGCGATCCTCAGGCCATGTACCTGATAGCCGTTAAGACCTGTAGGATAGGGCTTTGCAGCATCTTCCCAGCGGCGCAGGTCCCAATACCACAATCCTTCGAATGCCAGTTCTACACGGCGTTCCTGACGGATGGCGGCCCAGAGTTCATCTCCGGAAAGGTCGGTGTAAGGAAGGCCCACACGGCCGCGGATGGCACGTACGGCAGTATTTGCACCGGCAGGATCGTTACTGCGGAAGCAGGCCTCGGCCTTGTTTAACAGGACCTCGCCATAACGGAGGAGGATAGCGGGCTGGGTACCGTGGGAGGCGTCACGCTCGGCCAGATTATGGTTTTCATCGACGCCTTTGCGCAGATAGTAACCGGTGGTGGTCCTGCCTTGGGGCTGAGCGTCCTTTTTCCATTCGGCCCAACCGTCTATGCCGTCAATGTAGGGCTGGATGGTACGGCCTTTCCAGGATGCGCCATTATAGAGGATGGTGGCCTGGAAACGGGGTTCCAGCTGCTTGTAAGGAGGTTCTTCCGTCGTCTGGTCATGCCAGGGCGTCCAGTCGGGGAAACCGCCGGTGGCCAGTTCGTAGCTTTCTACCATTTCCTGGGTGGGAGTGGCGTAGCCGCCGCCTTGCTGATCTATGAGGGCAAAGTCTCCGCCCGGGGTGTAATAGTAGTCGAAGGAGTGAAGGACATTGTCGCTTTCGGAGAAGCAGTACTTAAGGATGGTCTCTTTTCCGTTTCCGCTGAAAATGCCGGCATAATCATCCTCCAGGCCATAGCCCAGTTTCTCCACCTCATTGGCAGCGGTGATGACACCATCGTAATCCTTGGCGTAGAGAAGGGCACGGGATGCGAACGCGTATGCTGCGCCTTTGTCCAGCCTGCCACGGGCATCGGCCTTGACGGGGAGGTTATTTTCTGCGAACTCCAGATCGTCCTTTACCATCTGCCAGCCTTCGGCCTCCGAGGAGACGGCTTTATCCTTGACGATGGCGGTGAGGTCCTCATCGTAGAGGATTACATCCTTGTATCGTTTGATCAGCTCGAAATAGAGCCAGCCGCGCATCAGGCGGAGTTCTGCTTCCAGACGGGTTTTGTCCGCCTCCGGAAGCCCCGTTCCCAGGGTTTTCAGGTTATAGAGGGCCTCGTTGGTACGGCGTACGCAATTGTACAGGCCGTCCCAGGCACCCATATACACATCCACATAGTTGGCCGTGAGCGTGGATCCGCCATAGGCTATCTCACTGGGGATGCGATTCATGGCATTGTACAGATAGGAGCCATACTTGAGTTCATCCGTGAGGGCTTCGGTCATGCCGGCCGCGCAGGGATAAGTGGCATAAATGCTATACAGATACGTGTAAATGGAATTTACCGCATATTCGGCCGATGGTACTTCGGCCCACATGACCTTGTCCGAGATGCTGTCGGTCGGAGTCAGGTCCAGAAGTTTGTTGCAGGCGGTGGCAGAGAGCATCGCAACTGCAGCTGCAAGAGCCAGAATGTTCTTTTTCATGATGCTGTCTGTTTTAGAAGGTTAAAGAAATACCACCCATGATGTAACGCTGCTGCGGATAGTAACCGTTGTTCACGCCCGGGGATTCCGGGTCGATACCCTCCGGCAGACCGTCTATGGTAAAGAGGTTGTTACCCTCCACGAAGAGGCGGAGCGCCTCTGCGCCGAAGCGCTTGGTGATGTTCTTTGGAAGGGTATAACCCAGTTGTGCAGTCTTGAGGCGGACGTATTTGCCGTCTCTCCACCAGAAGCTGGAGGCCAGGCCGTTGTCACCGCCGTGGCCGGTAGTGGCAAGGGTCAGACGGGGCCATTCTCCATTGGGGTTGTACACACTATATGCACCTTCCACCAGGAACAACGGAGAGTTGCACCCTTCCTTGAAGGTCTGGGTCCAGATAGTGTTGTCATCATAGCCATTGTAATAGTTACCGGTCATGGACACCATGAACAGGGCGCCGCCGGTGAACTGCAGATTCATGTCGAAACCGTTCCAGGTCATATTGACGTTGAGGCCATAGGTGAGTTCCGGACGGTTGCTCTTGCCAAAGATACCGCGGTCTCCCTCCCAGTCGATCTTGCCGTCGCCGTTGAGGTCCTTGTATTTGATATCGCCCACATTGGGACGGGTGCCGAACCAGGCGGAATTGTCAATCTCTTCTTCGAAGCGGTACAGGCCTTCAGCAATCCAGCCCTGGAGGGCTCCAACGGTGGTTCCCGTTCTCTTCTGCCATTCTACGATGTTGGGCTGGTCCTGATAGACCAGCCAACGGGTCTTGGACCAGGTGAGCGTGGCGCCCAGTTCATAGAAGAACGGCTTGCCGCCCAAGTTGAAATGGTTTCTGTGGGTGAGCAGGATATCGATACCCTTTGCGTCGATGGCATTCTTGTTCACATAGGAAGGGTAGTAGCCGCCCATGGAGGAAGGCTTGCCACCGCTGTTGCTTGTAAGGATATCGTAGGTATAGTTGTAGAACACGTCGATTTCACCGCCCAGGAGACCTTCCCAGAGGGAGAAATCGGTACCTACGTTATAGGAGAGGGTCTTCTCCCAGCTGAGGTCGCGGTTGGGGACGCCGTCTGTATAGTAGGACGGGGTTACGCCGGTTCCGGGATAGATCACCTTGCCACCTTCTGCATATTTGCTCAGGAACATGAAGGCGGTCACGTTGTCACTTCCCAGCAGGCCCACGCTGGCGCGGAACTTCAGGTCGTCCAGGAACGTGGCTTCTTTCATGAAGTCTTCCTTGGAGATCCTCCAGCCCAGGGAGGCCGAGGGGAAGAAGCCCCAGCGGGTGCTGGTCATGCCGGCGAATTTATAGGAGCCGTCCATACGGCCCGTGAATTCGGCCAGGTATTTTTCATCGTAGTTGTAGCGGATTCTTCCTACGTAGCCGGCGCTGCGGGATTCGGCGCTGGAACCGCTCACGGGATCCACTGCGGGAACACCGTTGTTCAGTTCGGGAAGAAGGGCGAAAGGAAGGTTCTTCACATAGGCGCTCAGGTTGTTGGTCTTGTAGTCACGGAGTTCCGCGAGCAGGAGACCTTCGACATTGTGCTTGCCGAAGCTGTTGATGTAGGAGATGCTGGCCTGTCCGGTGAGGGACTCGGAGAACACTGCGCCTTCTCCCAGCTTGGTGCCGTCTGCAGCGCCGTTGATATCCACCTTCGGGGTGGACCAGGACCAGTTGCCGTCGGCATTTCTTACAGGAGTCACGACATAGTAAGGGATATCCAGATTCTTGTTATAGGAATTGGAATTGTCGTAGGCACCGCTCACTTTGAACTGAAGACCCTTTACCCAGGGGAAATCCCAGGCAAGGGAGGCATTGGCCTGTGCAGAGAAACTCTTGGTGAGCTTGTTACCGGATTCGTAAAGGGCAGCCAAGGGGCTGTAAGGAGCATCCTGGGCATTATGGGAATATACGCCGGTGTAATAATCTCCCATCTTTTCCGGGAGATAAGGCATCATTCCGATAGTCTGTTTGGCGATGGAATAATAGCCGCTCTCATAGCCCATGCCGGCAGCGTCGGAGCCGCCGGAAGCGAATCTGGGAGTGCGGCGGTTCCCCACGGTACCGCTTAAACCGGCGGTGAAAGTGAGGTATTGGCCGATCTTGGATTCCACATTGGCTCTCAGGTTGAACCGGCGGTAAGTGAAACCGTCGATATTACCTTTCTGGCCCATGTAGCCTGCACCCACGAAATAACGGCTCTTTTCATTGCCGCCCTGAACGGTCACATTGTGCTTGTTGGTGATACCGGTGCCGAAAACCTTTTTGATGTAGTCTACATTGTCCCAGCCGTCTGTAGGGTCGCCGTTGGTCATGGCGGCCACATTTTCCTGAGTGAAGGCCGGGGTGTACTCGCTGGCATCGGCAATGGCGCCGTTGGCCAGCTGGTCCATCATCTCCGCCACATTGTAGTAATAGGCGAACTGGGGGCCGTCCATGAATTTAGGGAAATTGGCATTCATGGAAGCACCCACGGAGCCGTTGTAGGTGATGTGCACGTCGCCGCGAGTACCTTTCTTGGTGGTGATGATGATCACACCGCCGGCGGCTTTCAGGCCGTACACGGCAGCGGAAGCACCGTCCTTCAGGACGGAGACACTCTCTACGTCGGCCGGATCAATGTCGTTGATATTGTCCACGGGGAAGCCGTCTACAACGTAGGAGACGCCGTAAACGGAGCCGCGGATTCTCAGCGACGCCTGGTCCAGGCCGGGTTCACCGGATTCCTGCACGGAGGACAGGCCGGGGAGTTTGCCGGCCAGCACCTGCGAAACATTGGTAGAGGGTGATTTAAGAAGTTCTTCGCCTTTGATGGCCGACACGGCGGCCGTCAAGGTTTCTTTCTTGGCAGTACCGTAACCTACTACGACGACATCTTCCAGATAGAGGGTGTCTTCGTCCATGGTTACGTCCACGCGGGATTCCCCTTTGTAGGGACGTACGACCGTAGTCATACCCAGAGAGGAGAATTCCAGGACAGAACCTTCGGGAACCTGCAGAGACCAGGAACCGTCGGCACCGGTGATGGTACCGACAGAAGTTCCCTGGATCATGACGGTTACACCGACCAGGGGCTGACCATTAGAATCCCTTACCCCCCCGCACAATTCTTTGAGCAAACACGCTCCCCTGGATCAGGACAAGTCCTGCCAGAAGGGCGGTCAAATGACGGAAAATGGGTTTCATTCTTGTGGTTTTTAGTTAATTGATTATTTAGGTTGGTTTGCTATTTCTTCAAGTATGTTTCCTATCTGATACAGGCCTCTGGGCACGTGGAAGCAGCCTTTCCACTTGCCGCCCTTGAGCGGGAGGAGGACTTCGCCGCGGCGGTTCAGATAGCCGAACCATTCGGGATACTCGGGATCCTTGAAGCGTGTCCAGAGATAGTCATCCAGTTTGAGGAACCACTCAAGGGCTTTTTCGTTGCCGGTGAGCTGGTAGCCTTTAATCATGGTGATTGCGCTCTCGAAGTGGACCCACCAGAGTTTCTGGTCCCATTCAAGTTCCTGTGTGGGATAGCCCTTGCGGTCCATGAAATAGAAAATGCCGCCGTACTCCTTGTCCCAGCCGTAGTCGATCACGCGGAGGGCAATCTCCATGCTCTTGTCAATTATATCCTGCCGATTGAGCCTTAGGCCAAGGTTCATCATGAACCAGAGCGCCTCCAGATCGTGGCCTGGATTGACTTTGCGGCCTTCGAAGCAGTCGATGAGGGAACCGTCCGGGGCGAGATTTTCCACCATTACGCCAAGGTCCGGCTGGTAGAAAACGTCGAACACTTCGTGGAGGGCTTCCTCTATGGTCTTGTCAAGCAGAGATTTATCTGCGATGATAGGCTCAATCTCCAGAGCCATGTTGCAGATGATCATCGGCAGTGCGAAATCTTTCATAGGACGCGTGCCGGGAACGCCTTTGCTCCACTTTCCTTTGGGGTTGGAACGGCGCTCAAGTATGCGCTGGAAGGTCTTGCGGGCGACATCGGCATAATGCTCATCTCCTGTAGCGACAGCAAGCTGTGCGAAGGCCATGCAGGCGAAAGTATTGGAGAAGATGTTGTACGGGGCGATAATGGGCTTTCCCTCACGCGTGAGTGAGAAATAGAAGTCGTAGTTGCCGTCGTGGCCGAACTTCTCCAGGAAATCCGCTCCCTGTTTGGCGCAGGCGAGCCAAGCGGGATTCTTTTCCACTTTATTATAAAGCATGGCGAACATCCACACTTCCCTGCCCTGAAGCCATACAAACTTGTCTGTATCGAAGACGCTGCCGTCGCGGTTCAGGCAAGTGAAGTAACCGCCGTACTCAAGGTCCTGAGACTTTTCCAACCAGAAGGGTAATACATTATCGTACAATTCTTTATGATACTTTTGAGAAAGAGCCGCAAAGTTTATATCTTGCATATTATAAAACGTTTTAATCGGTTATTATTTTCAATTCATCAAGGACAAAAATACAAATTTTATTTAATTATCAAAAACTTTTTAACGAATTATTTAAAACTCCGAAAGAATTCGCAACAATCAAACTCTAAGTATTTTGGAAATACAAACAATTATCTTATTTTTGCAACATGAGTACTTTCCTAAGCGACATCAACGGCCAGTATGCCTGGGAGAAAAGAGCAATCCTGCTTCTTTGCGAAAAAGGCATGGCCTACAGCCTTAACGATCTGGCAAAAGAACTGGAGACCAGCATCCCCAGGACATCGCGCATCGTGAACGAAATGCTGTCGGAAGGCTATCTGGCCGAACTTGGCAAACAAGAATCGGCCGGAGGAAGGCGCCCAAGCATCTACGGGCTCAATCCTGACGCAGGGTATTTTGTGGGCATAGACGTAGAGCCCCAGACCATCTCCATAGCAGTTACAGACTTCACAGGCCGCGTAATTCAATTCATTGACAAGATTCCCTTCAGCCTTGAAGGAAGCGAAAAATCGGCCATGGAGTTCTGCCATACAGTACTGAAGGAGCTTGACAAACTAAGAATCGACCGGCAGCAGGTACGCTCGTACGGGGTCAATCTCACCGGCAGGGTGGACCATAGTGCCGGATATAGCTACTCCTATTATATCAGCGAGGGAAAACCCATCCGCACAGTCTTCGAGGAAGGCTTCGGCAGGAAGGTAAGCATAGACAACGACTCTCGCGGCATGGCCTTCGGCGAATACATGAGCGGCACGGCGGCCGATGCCGGCACGGTGCTTTTCCTGAACGTAAGCTGGGGGCTGGGCATGGGCATGGTGCTCAACGGCAAGCTCTTCCTCGGAAAATCGGGCTTCGCCGGAGAAGTCGGCCACTTCCCTCTCCTTGACAATCACCAGATATGCCGATGCGGAAAAATCGGCTGTCTCGAGACTGGAGCGTCCGGGCAGGCCCTGCACCGCCTGGTTCTCGAGAAACTCAAGGACGGACACCCCTCCCTTCTGAGCGGAAGGGCCGAGGACAGCATCACCCTCGACGACATCCTCGAAGCCGTGCGCAAAGAAGACGTCACGGCCATCGAATGTGTGGAAAGCATTGGAGCTACGCTCGGCAAGGCCGTTGCCGGCCTCATCAACATATTCAACCCCGACATGGTAATCATAGGCGGCCGCCTCTGCGTGACGGAGCGCTACCTGATGCCGCAGCTAAAGATGGCAGTCAACAAGTATTCCCTGAATCTTGCCAACAACGACACCATAATCAAAGTTTCCCGCCTTGGCAACAAAGCCGGAGCCATCGGAGCAAGCCTCCTTTCTAAAAACAGACTTCTAAACAACATTGACTGATATGGAAAACAGAAGATCGTTCCTCAAAAAAGGCGCTCTTGCCGCTGCCGCCGCCCCAATTCTGGCTTCATCGGCCTGCAAAGCGGCGGAAAAGTCCGACAAATACGGCATAGAGCCCGACCTTTCCCTAAACAGCACCCTCATCGTTCCCAAGAAGAACGCCCTGCCCATCACCGGCACCTTCCTGGACGAGATTTCCCATGACATCCCCCATCAGAACTGGGGCGAAAGGGAGTGGGACCGCGATTTCCGCTACATGAAGGCCATCGGCATAGACACCGTAATCGACATCCGCTGCGGATACCGCAAGTTCATCACGAGGGCACTGAAAAAGGGGCCATTTTTTAAGGCCGTCGAGAGTGGCATATTCAAGCAACCTCGTGAAGAAGTTCGATTTTCCTTCAGATTTTCGATTCTCACGGGGTAGTTTTGCAAGAATAAGCGGTTTTTCCCTCTATT
>JAFUVU010000008.1 GCA_017477465.1 Bacteroidales bacterium | reverse complement strand
CGTAGAGGAAAGTGTTTTATTATTCTTGTGAAAGCACCAGCCAAAATGCCAGGTGCAGGGGCCGTGTCTGCCCTGACGCACGCCGATGTCCCCTCGCCAACAAAGGACAGCGGTCTTATCTTGGTTTATAGAGGAAAGATACATATTTTTTCGTAAATTTGCCCCTGTGAAAAGCAGTTTGTCCATAGAAGTTCCCGGAGGCAGCTCCCGCGTGCTGCTGCATGCCTGCTGTGCCCCTTGTTCAGGGGCTATAGTGGAGTGCCTTGTGGAGCGTGGCATTCGGCCAGTCATTTTTTATTCAAACTCAAATATTTATCCTCTCGAGGAGTATTCTCATCGCCTTAACGAATGCATACGCTATGCTCAAAAGTGGGGCGTGCCGATAGTCGATGACGTGTACGACCACAAGGCCTGGGACGATTGTGCCGTCGGCCTTGAAAAGGAGCCGGAGCGTGGTGGCCGATGCCTCCAATGCTTCAAATTCAGGTTGTTACGCGCTGCCGAGTATGCCCGGGACAACGGCTTCGACGTGCTCACTACCACTTTGGCTTCTTCCAGGTGGAAGAGGCTGGAGCAGGTGAACGAGGCCGGCGAATGGGCCTGCGCGCAGGTGGGCGGGGTTACATGGTGGCCTCAGAACTGGCGGCGCGGCGGCCTCCAAGAGCGCAGAAACGAAATAATCCGAGAAGAAAACTTTTACAACCAGCTTTACTGCGGCTGCGAGTTTTCGCTCCATTGAAATAATTATCAAAACCATGAAAAAATTCACAGTTTTAGCCAGCCTCGTTCTGGCAATCTTCGTAAGCCTGAACGCTAATGCACAGCGTCTTCCTTCAAGCCTTGTACACGACCACGGCGTCCTTGTTGACGAAAACGGCAAAGCGCTTACCAGTCAGCAGGTTGCTTATGTTATCGGCAAGGATCTTTACGACGAGACCTACAGGGGTGCATGCAAGCAGTACAAAATGGGCAAGGGCCTCGTTCTCGGCGGTGCAATCGGCACCGGCGTTGGCGTTGCTGCCATGATCGGCTCCTCCGTAGCGCTTGCAAACGGCGATATCAAGGTCAGGGATACAGCGACGGCCACAAAGAGATTGAATCGATGGACAGTCTGGCCGGCTTCGGCATACTCGGCATTGTCGCCGGTGCTACTCTCACAACCGCAGGCTTTGCTGCCCTCAGTGCTGGTATTCCGCTTAAAACCATCGGCGGCAAGCGCCTCAACTGGATTGCCGAAAACTACAACCTCCAGGCAGCCCCCAGCGCATACCTCAGCTTCGGCAACGGAAAATACGGCTCCGGCCTGATCCTCCGCTTCTAACCGCCCCCTCGGCACGCAACTGCCTGACAGTGAGCCACTTCCTGAAATCAAGTGTGTCTTTTTGCCACACTTGATTTTCATATTTCGCTGATAGTCAGAGACATCTGTGTCGAGGTTTTTTGAGGGGTGCGGGCTCGTTTTTTCACAATTATTCCGAAATTATAGTTAAATTTGTGTTCCAGAACGCAAAACTTATAACAGAAATACGAAAATGAAAAAATTGCTAATCATCGCAGCTGCCATGTTAATTGGCCTGCAAGCAAATGCCCAGCTTAGGGCCGATGGCGGCTTCATGCACGCCATGGAGAGTTTCAAATGGAATGACTCATCCGCCGACGGTTTCAGCCTTGACGGTGCATACCTCGGCGCAAAGTACAACATCAGCCTCTACAATCTTGTAGAAGGTCTGTCTGTCGAACCCGGCGCCAACCTTTCACTGCTCTTCGGCAAGGAGCATTTGGCTATTTTGCCTTACAACATCAGCGAAATCGGCATAAATATCCCCGTGCACGCACGCTACACCTATGAGATAACCAACGACTTCAGCATCTATGGCCTCTTCGGCCCCACCCTACAGTATGGTTTGGACCTGCGCGCCAAGGATGGCAACAACAGCTACAGGCTCTATGGTGACAACAACACCGGAGTTTCCCGCAATCCCTTCAACCTGTACCTCGGCCTTGCCGCCGGCATCGAGGTGGCCCAGATGATTCACGTCAACGTAGGCTTCGACTTCGGCCTCCTGAACATGAGCACGACTTCCCGCCTCGGAATCAACCGCAATCAGCTTAAAATCGGCGTCGGCTACATTTTCTAGCCATCGGCCCATATAAAAAACTGCCCTCGCAAAGCACTCCGCTTTACGGGGGTATTTTTTCGCCCCACCCTTGACACGCAAGTCCCTGACAGTGAGGCACTTCCTGAAATCAAGTGCGGCAAAAAGTCACACTTGATTTTCATATTTCGCTGATAGTCAGTGATTTCCGTGTCGAGGGCGCATCAGGAGTACTTCCTGGGGAAGCGGAGGAGGATTGACAGGATGGCCACCAGGCCCAGGACAAAAGGATAGTAGAGGTAGCCGATTATCGAGACGGCCGACACGCCGGAGAGTCCGCTCGCCATAAGCATCTGCGCACCATAGGGAATGATGCCCTGGATCAGGCAGGAGAAGGTGTCCAGGATGGAGGCGGTTTTTCGGGGGTCAAGATTGAATCGGGCCGATATATCCCGTGCCAAAGGCCCCACGGTAATGATGGCAATGGTATTGTTGGCGGTGCAAAGATTCACGAGCGACACAAGCCCGGCAATGGAAAACGACGCCGCCCTCGGCCCAGAAATGCGGCGCGTAAGCGAGCCGATGATAAACTGCAGGCCTCCATTGTAGCGAATCATCTCAAGGAGACCGCCGGCCAGCAGCGACACTATTATGAGCTCGCCCATCGACCCTATGCCTCCGCCGATGGAAGCCATCCACCCAACGAAATCGTAAGCGCCTGTAAGCCAGCCGATAACACCATTAACGCCGATGCCGATAGCCAGCACCGTAACGACATTGACCCCCGCCAGCGCCAGGCCGATGACCAGAAGGTAAGGCACCAGCCCCACCCATTGGACGGCCCCTGCAACAGGCGCAGCCTCGACCGACAGCCCCAGGATCACATAAAGCACGGTGACCAGCAGAGCCGCCGGTGCCGCAATCCACAGGTTCACCTTGAACTTGTCCCGCATCGAGCAGCCCTGGGTCTTTGTCGCCGCCACGGTCGTATCGGAGATAAACGACAGATTATCACCGAAGAACGCACCGCCGACGATAATCGCAGTTATGAACGGCAGGGAGATTGAGGTCTCGGCCGCTATGCCGCTTGCTATCGGCACAAGTGCTACGATTGTTCCTACGGACGTGCCGATGGCCATGGAAATGAAGCACGCGGCAAGGAAAAGGCCCGCATAGATGAGCTTGCCCGGCAGTACGCGCAGCGTTGCGTTCACAGTGGCGTCGATGGCGCCGATATCCTTGGCCGTAGCGGCAAAGGCCCCCGCCAGCACAAAGATCCATATCATCATCAGCACGTTGCGGTTGCCCGCGCCCTCGGAGAAGATGGCAATCTTGTCGTCGGTCTTATCGACCCCTTTCGTAATCAGGAAAGAGTAGGCCGATGCTATGATAAACGCCGCAGCCACAGGCACTTTGTAGAAATCGTGCGCCACCAGGCTGCCGGCCAGATACACAGCCAGAAACACAAAGAGGGGGCTCAGCGCCAGCCAGCCGTTCATCTTTTTGCCGCTCGTAGAGCGATGCTCGGTATTTTCAGTATGGATAGCCATAAACAACAGTTCGTTGGGGACTGCAAAGGTAAGAAAAATCCTCGACACGCAAACACCTAATAATCAGCAAAATGCTAAAATCAAGTGTGGCAAAAAGTCACACTTGATTTCAACAAGTCGCTGAGGGACAGGGACTTATGTGTCGAGGTTTATATCGGCCAGATTAGGAGGCCGAGGCGGAAGGCGGCGAAACCGCAGAGCCAGGCGACGAGGATGGTATATACGGCGAGGCCGATCGCCCACCACCAGGAGTGCGTTTCGTTCTTGATGGCTACGAAGGTGGCGATGCAGGGGAAATACAGCAGCACAAAGACCATGAAGGCCAGCGCCGCCGCAGTGGGCACCGTAGCTTTAAGGGCCGACTGCAACGCAGTATCATCCTCCGAGCCCAGGCCTTCGTACTCCTCGCCATCCTGTGCGTATGTGACGCCCATAGTGCTAATAACCAATTCCTTAGCCCCGATACCAGCCAGCAGGCCGATGTCCATCTTCCAGTTGAATCCCAGCGGCTCAAGCGCAGGCTCGATAGTCTTGCCGATGGTGCCGATATAAGAATGCTCCTGCTGATAAGCCGTCGTGGCGCCCTCATGACGCGGGAAGTAACCCAGCGCCCAGATGACGACGGAGAAGATGAGGATCGTGGTAGCCATCTTCTCGAGGTACTGCTTGCCTTTTTCCCAGGTGTGCCGCCAAATCGCCTTGCCGGTGGGGACGCGGTACGGCGGAAGCTCCATCACGAAGGGAAGGTCGTCGTCCTTGACGAATTTCCCCAGCACAAGGGCCGACAATATAGCCATCACAACGCCCAAAAGGTAGATTCCCAGCAGCGCCGTGGCGGGATTATGGGGGAAGAACGCTCCGGCGAAGAGCACGAAAATCGGCAATCGGCCCGCGCAGGACATGAAGGGAATGATGGCGATGGTGACCAGCCGGCTTTTGCGGCTCTCGATGCTGCGGGTGGCCATAATCGCAGGCACATTGCAGCCAAAGCCCATCACCATGGGGATGAAGCTCTTTCCATGCAGGCCGATCCTGTGCATCAGCTTGTCCACGATGAACGCAGCGCGCGCCATGTAGCCGCTGTCCTCCATGATCGATATGAAGAAGTACAGGATCATGATGTTGGGCAGGAACACAAGCACGCTGCCGACGCCGGCGATAATGCCGTCTACCACTAGGTCGCGGAGCCAGCCATCGGCCATCCAGGAACCCACTTTTTCGCCCAGCCAGGCGACTGCGGCGTCTATCCAGTCCATGGGATATTGCCCGACGGTGAAGGTCGCCCAGAAGATGAACCAAAGAAGCAGCACGAAGATGGGGAAGGCCGCCCACTGGTTGGTGACGATGGCGTCGATACGGTCGGTGATGGTGCGCCGGGGACGCTCTTCCTGGTATTTTTCGTAGGTTTCGGCCAGGGCGCCTTGGATGAATGCGTATTTTGCGTCCACTATCGCACTTTCGGCCGATTGCCCCACAAGCTCACGAATCCGGGTCTCTTCCTCCCGGCGGGCCTGCTCCAAAGCTGCGTATTCCGGGATTGCCGACAGGATATGCTCTACGTCTTTATCGGCCTCCAAATACTTGATAGCCAGGTAGCGAGTGGAGTAGCGGGAGCGGATTTGCTCGTTCCCTTTGAGCACTGTCTGCAGCCTGCCGATGCTTTTTTCTATATCGGCCCCATGGTTGATGTGGATGTGGCGCGAGAGCTTGGGATTCGACTGCTCATAAATGGCGATGACCGTGTCGAAAAGCTCCGGGATGCCCTGTCCGTCGCGGCTCACCGTCGGACATACAGGCATGCCCAGAAGATAGCCTAACTGCTTGATGTCCAGCTTGTCGCCTTTGTGCTGAAGCTCGTCGTACATGTTCAGGGCCATTACGGTCCTGAGGTTCATGTCGATGAGCTGGGTGGTAAGGTAGAGGTTACGCTCTATGTTGGAGGCGTCCACTACGTTCACCACAACGTCGGGCATTGCTTCCAGAAGATTCTTGCGCACGTACAGCTCCTCCGGGGAATAGGCGCTGAGGGAATATGTCCCGGGAAGATCGACAAGGGTGATATCGTAGCCTTTGAACTTGAAATGGCCTTCCTTGGCATCGACAGTGACGCCGGAATAGTTGCCCACGTGCTCGTGGCTGCCGGAGGCGATGTTGAAAAGTGAAGTCTTTCCGCAGTTTGGATTGCCGACAAGGGCTACGCGAATGTTGTGATGCCGCTCTTCGGCCACATGGGCGAGGGCTCTGTTAAGCCTTTCCGCATCTTCCATGTCGCCTGGGAGGGCCTGCAGGTGTTCGTCGCTTACAAGGGCTTCGCGGGCTTCTTCCTCCGTAACGACCTCTATCTGACGGGCTTCCTCCCGCCTTAGGGATACTTTATAGCCGATAATCTCGTACTCAATGGGGTCCCTGAGCGGTGCATTAAGCACCACCCTCACTTCCTTTCCCTGGATGAACCCCATCTCTATGAGGCGCTTACGAAAACTGCCGTGACCATTCACACGAACAATCACGGCCTTTTCGCCGGTTGCCAAATCTGCAAGTTTCATAGTTTACAATTGCGCTTTGCAAGCGCAAAGGTACGCAAGCCGCCGCGCAAAAGCAATCCCCATTAATAGGGATGCGCCCAACCTTGACACGTAACCCCCTGACACTGAGCCAATAATGAAAATCAAGTGTGACTTTTTGCCACACTTGATTTCTATAATTTGCTGATACTCAGCTATTTGCTTGTCGAGGTTTAGAAGGCGTAGCCTACGCCGACTTTGATCTGGGAACGGTGGGAGCTCATGTCCTCGGTCTTTACCATGTTGGTTACGCAATAGTCGTAGCCGATCATGACCTGGATGCCGCTCACTTCGATGCCTGCACCACCACCTACATAAACGTTGAAGCGGTTGATGGGGTTGTCGTCACCGGAGAAGTTGTCTTGCTGCTTGGGAAGGAGGCCGTTTTTTACAGCATCATCCAAAACGCCCTGTATAGTGTTGACATTGGATGTATATTTGTAATTTGTCTTATTTGAAAGGGCATACTGGAAGATGGGACCGCCATAGACAAATAAATCCAAGTCACGGGTAAGATTGAATTTGTAGGTGAGATTTACCGGAACGTTCAGGTCAACTTCAGTGGTTGTAGCCTTTCGTGCGCCTTCCACAGCAGAAATTGCTACCTTGTCTTCGTGACCATTAAAAGATGCCGAACCGTAAATACCGGGAGCGATGCCGAGGCCTGCAACAATGGGAATGTTGTAACTAACTCCGGCATAGAAGCCGTTCATGTCAACTTTACGAGGATCGTTGTCGCCAACTTTGGTGATGTTCTGAGAATTGAGATAGCCGGCGCCGACGGAGAGTTGGGCGAAGGCTTGGGTTCCCATAAGCAGCATTGCTGCGGAGAGAACAGTTGCAAAAATTTTTTTCATCTTTTTTGAATTTTGTTAAGCGGGTGCGAATTTACGCACTTTTTACTAATCGGCAAAGAAATCGACAAAAAATGTGCCGAAATAGGTTTATTTTCTCCTTTTTGACAAATATGCAGTCCACATGTTAGTATCGGCAATGCCATTAATCCCTATTTATTGGTATTGCCCGGCGGAGAAAATCCCCCTACCTTTGTATCAGTCAAACGCCATATAGTTAGAAGTTTTAGATCCTTTTATTGTTGTACACAAAGAGGACGCCCAAACAGCAAGGGTGTCCTCTTTTCTTATTGCCGATGCGCTCTCTCATGCGCGCGTGTTCATATCTTGTAATTCAGCGCCAGACCGCCGGCCGATGTCTCTTTATACAGGGACGGCAGGTCCTTACCGGTCCGCTTCATCACGTCCACGACGTGGTCGAAGGAGATGCGGTGGCGTCCGTCGGAGAAGGTCGAATAGATATTGGAATCCAGGGCGCGGGTGGCGGCGAAGGCGTTACGCTCGATGCAGGGGATCTGCACCAGGCCGCAAACCGGGTCGCAAGTCATGCCCAGGTGGTGCTCAAGGCCCATTTCCGCCGCATATTCAATTTGGTAGGGACTGCCGCCGAAGAGCTGGCATGCAGCGGCCGATGCCATGGCACAGGCGACGCCCACTTCTCCCTGGCAGCCGACCTCGGCCCCTGAAATGGAGGCATTCTGCTTGACAACATTGCCGATTATGCCGGCCGTTGCCATGGCGTGAAGGATGCGCTCGTCGTTGAAGGAATGGCCGCGGGCGAGGTGATACAGCACCGCAGGCATCACGCCTGAAGAACCGCAAGTGGGCGCTGTGACGATCCGGCCGGCGGCTGCGTTCTCCTCGCTGACTGCCAAGGCATAGGCGAACACAAGGCCGCGAGAGCGCAGATTGGGCTGATATCCAAGCGCTTTCACATGATACACCGCCGCCTTGCGGGGGAGGTTGAGCGGGCCGGGGAGCCGGCCTTCGGCACTTAAACCTCTTTCCACGGACTCCTTCATGGCTTCCCAGCATTCCTGCAGGTAATCCCAGATGCCGGGCCCTTCCGACAAGTCCACATATTCCCATATACTGCGGCCGTTCTTGTCGCACCATTCAATGATTTCGGATAGGCTGTTCATCCAGTAAACATCGCCGGATTTGCTCATTTCCTTTCCCGGTCCCTCCGAGAGGGCGCCGCCGCCGATGGAATAGACGGTCCAGTCTTCCAGAAGGGTGTCATCGGCACTGAATGCCTTGAACTGCATGCCGTTGGAATGATATTCAAGAAAGTGCCCATGCTCCCAGTGCAGTGTGACGGGGGCTACCGGCTCCAGAGCTTCCAGGATGGCCACATCGGTCATGTGGCCCTTGCCCGTGGCGGCCAGGGAGCCGTAGAGGAAGACCTCGAATCGGCAGGCATCGGGATGACGCTCTGCGAATATGTGCGCGGCATTGTTGGGTCCCATCGTGTGCGAAGAAGAAGGCCCCATGCCTATCTTATATAGTTCTCTCAGTGAATGCATGGCCGCAAAGGTACTACTTTTTATGAAAGAGAAAAAGCGTGGCACGCAAATATCTACAGCTCAGCCAATTATAAAAATCAAGTGTGACTTTTTGCCACACTTGATTTCAGGATCTTGTTGATTGTCAGGCGGTTGCGTGCCAAGGTTTTTTTAGTCGCCTACTACCCAGACGAGGACGTGGCGGTCGAAGGTCATGTATTCCAGGTCGAATTCCTGCTCGTCTTCGTTTTTGTCGATGAAGGTTGCTTCAAGCTCGCCTTCTCCGCGAGGGCGGAAGCGCTCGACTTCGATCTGCTCGGCAAAATCTACGCTGTAGCGGCTCAGGAGCTTGAAAATAGCTTCTTTGGCGCACCAGTAGATGGCAAGCTGTTCGTTGCGCTTTTCGTCTTCAAGGTCGTCGATTTCGTCTTCCGAGAGGGCTTTTTTCTCTACTGCCGAGAAGTCGCGGTCAAGGGATTCGATGTCGATGCCGCAGTCTTCCTCTTCGTGAAGGATTACGGCGACGTATTTTTCTGTATGGGTAATGGAAATGTTGACGGGGTTGTTCTCCAGATAGGGTTTGCCGTTGTCGTGGTGGCTAAGGTAAACCTTTTCATCAAAGAGAGTGTTCAGCAGGGCGCGTACTGCAAGGCGCTGCTTCCGCAGGGATTCGCTGCGGATGAAAGAGATTTCTTCCATTTCGTCCGAAGGGGTGGCGCTCAGCTGGGTGAGTTCCTCTTCGGTTTCTGTGATTTGCCACACGCCGATGGTGGCTTCGTTGTCAAGTTTTTTCTTTAAATACAGTCCCATTATAAAGGATTTCGAACGAATACGACAAAGCGCCGGAGACCCTGGCAGGGTCCGGTGTTCCTAGTTTTAAGTGGTGGATAATCGCGACAGAGGGTCGTCTGATCCGACGCCCGTTAACTGATTGGATTTGACCTGACTGGGAGGCTCCATACGATTCGTTACAATTTTACGACACAAAGATAACTCATTTTTTGCAATTAAAACAAATGTCTGCGAGAAAATTCGTATCTTTGCAATCCTTTGAAGAAAGAATGTTTTTGAAAATAACTTATTGTCATGAAATTTTTAACTGATGAAAAGCTCCTTATCGTAGGTGCTGCCGGAATGATCGGCTCAAACATGGTTCAGACCGCCTGCATGCTTGGCCTGACTCCCAACATCTGCCTGTATGATATCTTCGAGCCCGGCCTCAAAGGTGTCCTCGCAGAAATGGATCACTGCGCATTCCCAGGTATCAACCTCACCGCCACCATCGACCCCGCCGTCGCATTCAAGGATGCCAAGTACATCGTATCGGCAGGCGGAGCACCCCGCAAAGAAGGCATGACCCGCGAAGACCTCCTCAAAGGCAACTGCCAAATCGCTGCAGAATTCGGCGACAACATCAAGAAATACTGCCCCGATGCCAAATTCGTAGTAGTTATCTTCAACCCGGCCGATGTCACCGCCCTCACCGCCCTCATCCACTCCGGCCTCAAGCCCGAGCAGCTCACCTCCCTTGCCGCTCTTGACAGCACCCGTCTGCAGGAAGCCCTGGCACAGGAATTCGGCGTACAGCAGTGCAAAGTCACCGGCGCCCACACCTACGGCGGCCACGGCGAGGCTATGGCAGTTTTCGCCTCCCAGGTTCTCATCGACGGCAAACCCCTTGCCGAAATGGGCCTCAGCGAAGAGCGCTTCGCAGAAATCAAGCACAACACCATTCAGGGTGGCAGCAACATCATCAAACTCCGCGGCCGCAGCTCCTTCCAGAGCCCTGCATACCAGGCCGTCAAGATGATCGAAGCCGCTATGGGCGGCGAGGTATTCACCTGGCCCGCAGGCACTTACGTAAACGAAGGCAAGTATCGCAACGTCATGATGGCAATGCCCACCACTATCGACGCTACCGGTTGCCACTTCACCGCCCCTCAGGGCACCGCTGAAGAAATGGCCGCCCTCGACGCTTCCTACGAGCACCTCGTAAAAATGCGCAACGAGATCATCTCCCTCGGCATCGTTCCCGAGGTAGCAGACTGGAAAAAGGAAAACGCCAATCTGTAAGCCGCCATCGGCACAAACAGCCAAGGAGGGTCATCGGCCCTCCTTTTTTGCGTCCATACCCTTGACACGAAAGTGTCTGAGTATCAACAATTTCCTTGAAATCAAGTGTGACTTTTTGCCACACTTGATTTTCATATTTCGCTGAGAGCCAGGGGGTTGCGTGTCGAGCTAGCGGAGGGGTTCAAGGGGGACGGTGCCGGGGATGTCGTCTTCGGCAGGGGCGCCGTGGAGGTAGATGATGCGCTGGTTGGGACTGCCGCGGAAGAGGAGGTCCGTGTCACGCTGTTCAAGGATGAAGGGGCCGTCCACCAGCACGTCCAGCCAAGGCAGAAGCTGTGACAATCGGGCCGATGACTGAATCTCCTCAAGCGTGAATCCGGTCCAGCACCAGATGGTCTTGGAAGTCTCTTCCTTGATGCGGCGGGCAAGCTCGGTGAAAGCTTCGACCTGGTAGAAAGGGTCGCCGCCGGAGAAGCTGACGTTGGACATAGAATCGGCCTTGATTATGTCAAGGAGGTCGTCCACTTCCATCCATCGGCCGGCGTCAAAATCCCAGCTCTGTGGGTTGTGGCAGCCTTTGCAATGGTGGGAGCAGCCGGCACAGTAAATGGCCGTCCGGAAACCGGGTCCGTCGGCCATTGTTTGCTCGATTATGTCTAATACTCTGATTTTCATCGGGACAGATGCCCGATCAGGTCGGGCATGACGAGTTGACGGCCAATTGCGGGCATGGCGGGGTGTTACTTGTGCACTACCCTGTCTTTCAGCTCTGCCAGTTTGCCGGCGTTCCAGCGGTCTGTCGTGCCTACAAGATAGCCCGTTATGCGCTGCAGCGTGTCGATGTGGTGACCGTGGCAGTGAGGGCACTCGGTGAGGTCCTTTTCGGCGTTTTCGTAGCCGCAGTCGAGGCAGCGGTTGCGGTTGTGGTTAACTGAGCCGTAGCCGATGTTGTACTTGTCCATCAGATCAACTATCTGCATGATAGCCTGAGGGTTATGGGTGGCATCACCGTCAATCTCGACATAGAAGATATGACCGCCGCGGGTGAGCTCGTGATAAGGAGCCTCGATGCGAGCCTTGTGCTCCGGCGTGCAGTGGTAGTAAACGGGCACGTGGTTGGAGTTGGTGTAGTAGTCCTTGTCGGTAATGCCGGGCAGAACGCCGAAGGTCTTCTTGTCGCGCTTGGTGAACTTGCCGGACAGGCCCTCTGCCGGAGTGGCCAGTACGGAATAATTGTGCTGATATTTCTCGGAGAATCCGTTGATCTTGTCCCTCATGAAGGTGACAATCCTGAGGCCAAGTTCCTGAGCCTCTTCACTTTCGCCATGATGTTTGCCGACAAGGGCGATAAGGCATTCGGCCAGGCCGATAAAGCCGATTCCCAGCGTTCCCTGATTGATGACGCTTTCGACAGTGTCGTCCGGATCAAGCTTGGCGGAACCGTTCCAGAGGCCGTTCATCAGGAGCGGGAACTGCTTCTTGAGGGCGGTCTTCTGGAATTGGAAACGCTCGTCGAGCTGACGGGCGCTCACTTCCAGGGCCCAGTCCAGCTTCTCGAAGAAACGGCCGATACGTGCTTCCTTGTCGCTCTCTTCCATGCATTCGATGGCCAGCTTCACAATGTTAATGGTTGTGAATGAGAGGTTTCCGCGGCCGATGGAAGTCTTGGGGCCGAAGCGGTTCTCATACACGCGGGTACGGCAGCCCATTGTTGCAACCTCGTGCACATAGCGCTTGGGATCGGCCGGATCCCAGGTGGGATCCTGGTTGAAGGTTGCGTCCAGATTCAGGAAGTTGGGGAAGAAGCGGCGGGCGCTCACCTTGCAGGCGAATTTGTAGAGGTCGTAGTTGGGATCCTCCGGCAAATAGCTTACCCCGCGCTTTTTCTTCCAAATCTGAATGGGGAAGATGGCAGTGGAACCGTTGCCGACGCCTTCGTAAGTAGTGTTGAGGATTTCACGTATGATGCATCGGCCTTCTGCCGATGTGTCCGTACCGTAGTTGATGGACGAGAACACCACCTGGTTGCCGCCGCGGCTGTGTATGGTGTTCATATTGTGCACAAAGGCTTCCATGGACTGATGTACACGGCCCACAGTCTGGTTGATGGCATGCTGCATGGCGCGTTCCTTGCCCTGAAGGCCCACCAGGTCGCGCTTCAGGTAATCATCTATGGCAACTGTCTTGAGGAATGAATAATCGGTATTTTCCAGCTCGCTCACTTTGTCGATTTCCTCTTCGTAGGTTTTGCGCACGAAGGGTGCCAGATAGAAGTCGAAGGCGGGGATGGCCTGTCCGCCGTGCATTTCGTTCTGGACGGTTTCCATGGAAATGCAGGCCAGTACGCTGGCCGTTTCGATGCGCTTTGCGGGACGGGACTCGCCGTGCCCGGCCTTGAGACCGTGCTCCAGAATCAGGTCCAGAGGGTGCTGGATGCAGGTCAGCGACTTTGTGGGATAGTAATCCTTGTCGTGGATATGGATGTAGTTCCCGGCCACGGCTTCGCGCACGGGGTCGCTCAGAAGGCACTCGTCAACGTAGCTCTTTGTGGCCTCGGAGGCGAACTTCATCATCATGCCGGCGGGAGTGTCGGCATTCATGTTGGCGTTTTCGCGGGTTATGTCGTTGGCCTGCGCGTCGATGATGGTTTCGAAAATCTCGTTCGTGCGGGCTTTACGGGCGATATTGCGCTTGTTGCGGTAGCGGATGTACTCTTTTGCAACCTCCTGACGGGGGCTGTTCATGAGGTGGTTTTCCACCACGTCCTGGATCTCCTCAACGGTCATTTCCTCCTTGTCGAGCTGGGAAATGTCGTGGGCGATCTGTGCGGCGAGAACTATATCTTCACCGTCGGTGGTTACGTCCATCGCTTTGAGGATGGCGGCTACGATCTTCTGGTTGTTGAAATCGACGCGGCGTCCGTCGCGTTTGAGTACACGTTTTACCATGGCTTAGTTTCAGTTGTGAGCGGTTCTGGGGATATTCCCAGCGAAACAAAGTTAATTTATAGCTCGCAACTTTCCCATGATTTTGCAATAAAAAGTTATCAACAAAAACGCTCTGTGACCTGTTAATTCGCTGATTAACAAGCCACAGAGCCATTTTTCCTACTCAGAAACACTTATCCGGTAACGGCTTTGTTACCCGAGGGCGAAGTTTTCAACATTAACGCTCCCCGAAGGTGAAGCGGACGCCGGCTTCGATGTCGAACCTTAGCGGCTGAATGGTCCTTAGAGAACGCGGCTGGCGCTCTGAATCAAAACAATAGCGGAAGTTAGGATCGAGATAAATGCCCACAAGAGGCGTAATCTTGAACTCTACGCCAAGGCCGCCGGCAGCCGACCACTGGGGCAGGGTGCCACGCTCGTGATGATGGATGTCCTTGGGGGACGAGTGGACAAGGAAGTCGTTGTCTATCAGCCATTCTGCAGAACCGCCGGCAAAGGCATGCACGCGCCAGCGGCCGCGGTTGACGATGTCGTAATAAAAGTTGAGCGGAACGCCCAGCCAGTGCTGCTGGTTGTCGATATCCGTTGCCGTAATTGCAAAACCTTCGGCCGAAATGTAGTCGCCTACGAAGGTGCGGCTGAGATTGGTATAACGGATGCCCGTACCAAGGGCCCAGCGGGATGTGAAATTGTATTTAAGGCCGATACCAACCGAGAATGGCAGCCGGAAGCTGGTTTCCGGGCTTTCGTTGTAAATACCTTCCCTGCCGCCGAAAAGAGGGGCGGACCATCTGCGGGGCAGACCGGCAGTACCGACTTCCGCCCTTTGATTTCCTTGGATATTGGCCGATGCCAGAAGCGACAGGCCACGCTGCTCCTTGTCGCGGCGCTGCTCGAAGGCAAGGCGGTTGTATTGTTCCTGCTCGCTTAGCCCTGCCGACGGCACCGAAGAGGGGATTGCATCGGCATGATGCTCATTCACAGTTGTTTGCTCTGATTCGTCGGCCTTTTGTTCCGGGATTTCCACCAGGACTTCCACAGGGGCGGGGGCGACGATGGCCTTCATCGGCACTTCCTTTGGCACCGGGATAGCCTGCACATCCTGCACTGCCGGAACTTGCACGACCGGTTTTTCGGCCGATGCTATGACGGGGGTGGAATGCTGTATCTGCTCCAGAGGGGATGCCGTAGGGCGAAGTACGAAGAAGGCAGCCACCGCTGCGGCGGCAACGGCCACTGAAGCACCTGCCCAGCGCCAGAGGGGAACCACCTTCCGGGCGGGCTTGTCGATCCCTGCCCGGACAGCTTCCCAGACACTTCCGGGAACGCTTTCCTCCGCATCATGGAGGAGGTTTCTTACCTGTATGTCGAATTCTTTTTCTGTCATTTCCTTTCTTTTATCATTTCCTGCAGGCGAAGCCTTGCGCGCTGTAATTTGGAACGCGAAGTGGCTTCCGTGCATCCCAGCTGCGAGGCAATTTCTTTGTGTGAATATCCTTCTATGACGTACATATTGAAAACGGTTCTCGCATCGGCCGGAAGGGATTCTATAAGCCGCATAAGCTCTTTGTAACCCATTTTCTGCAGCGGGGTGGCTTCTTCCGTGAAGACTGTGCGAGCTTCGGAGATATCGTCACTCAGACCCAGCGCGTCCGTGCGCCTGAGATGCATGAGTGCAGTATTGACAAAGATCCTGCGGGCCCAGCCTTCGAAGGAACCTGTTCCTTCATAGCTGTCCAGTTTTGTGAACAAGGTGATGAAGCCTTCCTGGAGTACGTCTTCCGCGTCTTCCCTGTTACCCATGTATCGAAGGCACAGCGCCATCATTTTGGGGGCCAGGGCGTCGAACAGACGCTTCTGGGCTGCTTTGTCGCCATCTTTGCAGGCGGCAGCCAGACGCTCCGGGGACAACGCCGCACCCGGGGACTCTTCGTCCCTTGTCCAAGTTAATAGATGCAATTTTGTCCCAAAACGTTTCAAAAGGCGCGGATTTTGTTTTACCAAAGACAAATTTCGAAAAAAAATCAGAAAGCAGGAAGTGTTCTTGGTAGTTTTTGACAAAACCCGTATTTTTGCATTTATGAAAGCCTGGCTTCTTTCAGTCATATTGCTGTGCCTCACAGCCATCGGCGCCGCCGCCCAGTCGGTGGAAGCCAATCTGGTGGATGCAGTGCAGTTATACAGCGACGGTAAAATAAAACAGGCAAGGGAACTGCTGAAGACCCTGTCGGCAGCGGCGCCGGACAACGACGCCGTATGGTATTACCTTGCCCTGACGGAAGGAGCGTCCAAGGAGCTGGATGCATCCCTGTCGGCAATGGAGAAGGCGGTGGCGCTGGACAGTACCAATTTCTGGTATCGGCGCTCGCTCGGAAGGCTTTACCTGTCGGCAGGAAAGGCGGAGGAAGGCACTGCCTTGTACGAAAAGCTCGTCAAAGATTTCCCCGACCAGCTGAGCTCAGTGTACGAGCTTCTGGACATCTACCTTTCGCAAAAGAAGTACGACAAGGCCCTGGAAGCCCTTGCCGATATTGAAAAGCAGCGCGGTCCGTCGGAGGAAGTAGTCCGCACCCAGTACGATGTTTACACCGCCATGGGCAAGCAGGACCGGGGTGCCGCCATCCTCGAAAAATTCAACGAAGAGTATTCTTCCCCCACAGTCCTGTCCATTCTGGGCGACTACTACCTCGCGGAATTCTCCGATTCGCTTGCGCAGGCACGCTATTCCGAGGCACTGGCCCTGGACAGCGGTTACGTCCCTGCCCTTCTCGGCATGTCCGAAGTGCACCGGCATCAGCGCCGATATCCGCAGTACTTTGAAACGCTTCAGAAGTTCTTCGGCTCGGAGGATATTCCGGCTGCATCCAAAAGCCTGTACATCAACAATCTGACCCGCAGCCTGGATCCTAAAATCATCCAGCTGCACCTCTCGGGCTTCGACTCTCTAGCCATCACCGCCGGCAAGATGCATCCGTCCGACAGTACGCTTATCAGCACCATCGGCACTTATTACTATGCTACAGGGCGGCAGGACACGGCTGGCGAATGGTTCCGCAAAGGGGCCGATTTATTCCCCGAAAGCATCTCACAGACAGCCGCTTACGTTCAGTACCTCAGCATCCGCGAGCGCTGGACGGAGCTTAGGGACCGCTCAATTGCGGCCTTCGACCGTTTTCACGAGCTGGCCTTCCTGGACTATGCCAACATGGCAAACTACAATCTGGAGGACTATGACGCCATCATCGGCAATTGCCAGTACCTGATAAGCAACTACCCCAAGGAGAAGGAGATATGCGTTAGCGCCTGGTCGATGATGGGCGATGCGCATCACTCGAAGGGCAATTCCAAGGCCGCTTACAAGGCTTACGACAAAGCGCTAAAGCTGAACCCGAACTACGCACCGGTTCTCAACAACTACGCTTACTACCTCAGCGAAGAAGGAAAGAAGCTGAAGAAAGCATACTCCATGAGCAAGAAAACCATCGAGCAGGAACCCGACAACGCCACCTATCTGGACACCTTTGCCTGGATACTGCACCTGATGGGTAAAGACCTGGAAGCCAAGCCTTTCTTCAAGCACGCAATGCTCTATGGAGGCAAGGAAAGCGCCGTTATCCTGAACCACTACGCCACAGTGTTGGAAGCCCTTGGAGAAGGGGATCTTGCCAAGGTTTACCGCTCGCAGGCAGCACGCCTGACGCCTGAAAAATGAGAAAAGTCATCTGCATACTTGCGGCCCTAGTGCTGAGCCTGTCCCCCCTGTGGGGGCAGAAGGCTTCCATGAAAAGACTGGAAAGCCAGCGGGCTCAGCTTGAAAAAGACATCGCCCTTCTCAACCGCAAGCTGGAGCAGAATGCCAAAAGCAATACAGCCGCCCTGGGGAACCTGACGCTACTGCGGAGCAAGATCCAGGCGCGCGAAAAGCTCATCGCCGGGTGCGACGCCACCATCGGCCTTCTGGACGATTCGCTGCGCGTCTGCAAGCGCGAGATGGACCGCCTCCAGGCAAGGCACGACACGCTGGCCCTCTACTACGGCAGGCTGGTGCGCGGGGCGTACAAAAACCGCGACAGCAGGCTGTGGTACATGTACATCCTCGCCAGCGAATCCATCGGCCAGGGGCTCCGGAGGGCAAGTTATCTTCGCGGCTTGTCGGCCGATATGAACCGCCAGGCCGTGGAACTTCGGGAGATGTCGGCACAGCTGGCCGTCGAGAAAGAGAGGCTGGACGGGCTCAGGGCATCGGCTGCCGATATGCGCAGCAAAGTTGCTCTCGAGCGCAAACATCTGAAGGGGGAAGAGTCCGACGCGTCCCGGCTGGTGTCGCAGCTTGACAAGGACCGCAAGAAGTATCAGGCCCAGCTGCAGGAGAAGAATCGGCAGAAGGAGGCCCTGAACAGACGCATTGCCGAGCTTATCCGCCAGCAGGCGGCCGCGGCGAAGGGATCATCCGGCAAATCCGGCGGCAAGGCTCCCGGCAAGACCACATCCACAGTTGTCGATACCAAGCTTTCCAACGAATTCGCCTCCAACAAGGGCCGGCTGCCATGGCCGGTGGAAGGCGCTGTGGTTGAACGCTTCGGGAAGCACAATCACCCCGTTTACCAAAACGTGGAACTGCCTCAGAATAATGGCGTTACGCTGGCCGTAAAGTCCGGTGCACAGGCAAAGGCAGTCTTCAACGGCAAAGTGACACAGATCGTGGTGCTGCCCGGTTACAATCAGTGCGTCCTGGTTGGCCACGGGGAATATTTCACCCTTTATTCCAAACTCAAGAGCGTGGCGGTCAAAGTCGGCCAGAAAGTCAGCACCGGCGATGTTGTCGGCATAGTCGATACCATCGGTGGCGAAGACCTGTTCCACTTCGAACTCTGGAAAGGCACCACCCCCCAGAACCCGGAAACCTGGCTGCGGGACTAATTTCCGCTTCTTCGCACCGTGGCAGCGTGGCAGCGTGGCAGCGTGGCAGCGTGGCCCTGTGGCACGCAACCTCCTGATAGTCAACAACTTCCAGAAATCAAGTGTGACTTTTTGCCACACTTGATTTCAGCATCTTGCTGAGTATCAGCTATTTGCGTGTCGAGGTTAGGAGGCCCAGGTTAGGGTTCTGGTGCCGTCTGGGGAGACTTGAATTTGGACACGGAGGGTTTCTTCCGGGAGGAGGGGTTCGATGTTTTCCGGCCATTCCATGAGGCAGAGCTCGCCGGAATCCAGATAGTCGTAAAGGCCGATGTCCAGCGCCTCGGCCGGAGTTTCTATCCTATAGAAGTCGAAGTGATAAATCGGCCGGCCACCGGCAGCGCGGTATTCGTTCACGATGGCGAAAGTCGGAGAACTGATAGCGTCTTCCTGGACGCCCAGCGCTTTGCAAACGGCTGTCGTAAAGGTGGTTTTGCCGGCACCCATCGGCGCATAAAAAGCAATCAGCTTATTCTGGCCGATAGCTTCCAAAAACTCCGCCGCCGCGCGGGGCAGGTCCTCGATAGAGGCGATATTGATTGAATGATTCATGATGCAAAATGGATCATGCCTAATTGTTCACAGAAGCGATGGATTCCTTCTTCCATCTTACGAATGGTTTTTTGCGATGGTTTTCTATATCCGCTGACATAATGTCCCAACTGCTTCTGATTAATACCGGTTATTCTTTCCAGGCCTGCCAAGGTAAATGCATAAGCAAACTCTTCAAGAAATGAAGGGATATCGTAACGGAATGAGAAAGTGACTTCTTCAAACGTTTCGTTCCTTTCTAGGAAAGTTTCCTTTATTTCTTGGTAAGCAATCATAAAATCCTTCTTAGCCTCTGCGATGGTATCCCCGGTTCCAAGGACACCATAGGGTAGATTGTCAGCACCACAACTGTAAATGGAAAACTTGTGGTCAGGACCTGTTTCAATAATGGCAGTTACTGTTCTCATAGGGATACTCCGGATAATCTTCCAATTTCTTTTACGGTTCCTTTTTTTGCTTCTTTTGCTTCATGATAACTTGTCGGGAATGTTTTACCTGTGATAGGACTCTTCCACACAGGGTGACTAGCCCCGTTTCTCAAGATATAGCACCCCGCTTCTCGCAACTTCTTATGTATTTCCGAGTACTTCATTGCAAAGATAGTATTTTTTCTAACATTCTACAACTCCAGTATATTTCTGCGGTCAAGGAAACGGTAGCTGGAGGCTTCTGAGAGATGCTCGGGGCGGATGTCGGGGCTGGCGGCGAGGTCGGCGATGGTGCGGGCCATTTTGACTATGCGGGTGAAGGCGCGGGCGCTAAGGCCGAGGCGGTCTATCAGCCTCTCCAGCAATTCTTTACACTCATCATCCAGCGGACAGAATCTTTCCAGTTGCTTGGAATTCATCTCGGCGTTGCAGAAGATGCCGCTGCCTTCGAAGCGCTTTCTCTGTATCTGGCGGGCACGCAGCACGCGCGCGGCAATATCGGCCGATGACTCCCCTTTTCCGCCACGGACCAGGGCCGATGTCTGAACGGGATGAATCCATAGTTGAAGGTCGATGCGGTCCATGATCGGGCCCGACAGTTTGGAAAGGTATGCCAGGCGCACGCCGGGGGAGCAGGTGCAGCGGTCGCCTTCGCCGTAATAGCCACAGGGACAAGGGTTTGAGGCCGCGACAAGCATGAAGGAAGCCGGGTATTCGACCTTAGCCTTGAGGCGGGAAATTATGACGCGACGGTCTTCGAGCGGTCCGCGAAGCGCTTCCAGAGTGCCTTTCGGAGCCTCGCAGAATTCGTCCAGGAACAGCACGCCGTTGGTGGCCAGGGACACTTCCCCGGGCAGAATGTTTTCCCCGCTTCCGCCGCCTAGCATGGCCGCCTTTGAGGCCGATATATGCGGTGCCCTGAACGGCCGCGTGCGCAGAAGGCCGACGCCGCCGGAGGATCGGCCCGCTACTGAATAGACTTTGGAAGTGATAAGGCTTTCCTCCAGAGTCATGGGCGGCAGGATACCCGCAAGTGCCTTAGCTATAGAGCTTTTCCCACTCCCCGGAGCACCGAGAAGAAGAACATTATGTTGCCCGGCCGATGCGATTTCCACCCCTCGCTTCGCCCCTTCCTGGCCGATGATATCGGCAAAGTCCATGAAGTTGGCTAGGTCGCTGCGGGGCTTTTCCATTGCCTGCCTGTATGCTTCCGTGTTCCAGATGAGCAGGTCCGATGCATCCTCTTCTTCGTCCAGGATTCGCAGCACGTCGTCCAGATTTTTGACGCCGTAGATTTCCGCCCCCGTGCAGTCCACCGCCTCAAGGGCCGATACCTCCGGCAGTATGCACCCCCTGTACCCGAGCTGTCGCGCCAGCTCCGCCATCGGCAGGGAACCGCTCACGGGACGGATGCTGGCGTCGAGGCCCAACTCGCCCATTATCAGATACTTCTCCAAGCCTGGAAGAGAATGTTGGGCCGATGCCGCAATGATGCCCAGGGCTATCGGCAAGTCGTAGCCGCTGCCTTGCTTGTGAAGATCGGCGGGTGCCAGATTTATGACTATCTTCTTCCCAGGCACGTGGAAGCCGCGCGCCTGGAGGGCCGTTACCGTCCGCAGCAGGCTTTCCTTTACCGCCGCATCGGCCAGACCTACCAGGTGGATGCCGACGCCAAGGGTGATGTTTACTTCTACAGTTACAGGTATTGCGTTGATACCTATGCATTTAGCTCCATGAATATTGACTATCATAACTTATTCGAAATAGATTCCTGTGAAATAGCCGTTAAATTGCACGGGAACGGCTTTATCCCCGATTTGAACCAGATGTTCGTTTCCGTAATCGGCGGTCAGCGCCAAGGCAAAGCAGTCGTCCCTAAAGGCGGCGCAGCGCTCCATTTTCAAGACATAAGTCTCTGCCGGAAAGGTAGTTAAATCATCTTCTACGTCGGCAGTCAAGACACAGCCTTCGCTGTCCAGGACGATGGCGGCTTTCAATCTTTTGTCCACGAACAGGGACTGGATTTCGCGATTGGACTGGAAGCAATAACGAAGGCCGGTCATGCCGCGCATCCAGTACTGGTTGGGCTTTCCTTTCGTATAACCTTTGACCAGCATTTCCTCATCGACATTTACCAGGCTCTGGCCGCCTGCCGGGATGGCCTGCAGTTTCTTGTCACTTGCGAAATATAGCTGGGCACCACGCTTTTCCAGGCGGAACACTTGAGTGCCAAGCACCCTTACATCAAGCACTTGGACACCATTTTGCGGCGGAAGCACCTTCACCAATTTTCCTCCGTGCATCACTTTGTACTCCCTGGCGGGCTGGCCGTTTAGCATAATCGGCACGCTGTAGGTATAATATGTTCCGTCCGAGAAGGCTCCGCCGGGCCAGTCGGGATCTGTCGCCCTGCCGAGGAGGGAGCCCGCATTGTCGGTGAAAACCGGCTGTCCGTCAATGCGATAGCAGAAGCCTCCGCCGGGGAATTGGCCCAGCGTATGCACCGCGCCGTCCAGCACCGTAAAGCCTTGAAGATGCTCCTCGCCGGCAAAGCGGAAGCGCTCCTCACCGTCGCAGCAAACAAAGGTTGAGAAACCGTCGGTATAGTCGCTCCAGAGGTGTCCGGCCTGGAAACGATGGTGGTCGGCAGTGACCTGGGGGCCGGCGGGAAGCACTTTTTGAGGGATGCCGCTTTTCAGGAGCAGCAGCCCCGCACCTTCGGTATAGCCTTTCCGCCACTCGACGCTGTCGGGAAAGCAGAGGGCGGTTTGCCAAACCTCATGGCTCGAGGCAGACAGGGGCGGCTCTTCACCTTCCCGGGCTGATTCTTGCTTTCCTCTCCCGGGATTGTAAGTGTGACGAGGCGGGTCGAACAGGGGTTTCCGGCAACTGACGAGGGCGCCGGAAAACAGAAAAAGAAGGATCCATTTTCGCATGGCGGGCACTTTTTGTTGCCGACAAGGTGGCGAATGCGCTCCTGAAATCCAAGAATCGGCTAGAAAAAAGTGTTGTTTTATAAGCTTTTTATCTGTTTTAACCGAATTCTGAGTAACTTTGTAAATATGTTAACGCATCCAAACGTCAAAATAAATCTCGGTTTGAATGTTCTCTCAAAGAGAGAGGACGGTTTTCACAACCTGGAAACGCTCTTCGTTCCGTACTTTGGCATATCCGACTCTCTGGAAATTGTCCTCGGCACCGACTATTCCCGCACCCTCGCTAACTTGAAGAAGAAGTACGGCACCCTGGCGCAGGACGTCACCCCCGACGGAAAGCTGATGATCACCATCGCCAGAAGGGAAGGCGTGGATTGGGATCCGCTTAAAGACCTCACTGTCAAGGCATACAGCCTTTTATCGGCAGACTTTGACCTGCCGCCGATGAAAATTTTCCTGGAAAAGCTTTCGCCGGTAGGTGCCGGCCTTGGAGGCGGATCGGCCGATGCTGCCTTCGCGCTGAGGATGATCGCCTCACTCGCCGGGCTCAGCCTCGCCGACTCCGCTCTTGCCTCATACGCCGCGCGCCTTGGGAGCGACTGCGCCTTCTTCATTTACAACCGCCCTATGCTGGGAAGCGGGCGCGGCGAAGTGCTCCAGCCCTTTGATCTGGATCTATCGGCCTATAATATAGAAGTAATTATCCCTGAAGGGATTAGCGTCTCAACTGCCGATGCGTACCGCGGAATAACGCCCCGCATCCCTGACAAGGCCCTGCGCGAAGTGCTGACCCAGCCGCTCGACACTTGGAGGCAGGATCTTGTGAACGACTTCGAGGCCACGGTCTTCGCGCGCCACCCAAGGCTCGCGGAAATCAAGGCCGGCCTATACGCCAAAGGCGCCGCCTACGCCTCGATGAGCGGCAGCGGCAGCGCCCTTTTCGCCTTGACACGCAAGTAACTGTCACTCAGCAAAATACGAAAATCAAGTGTGGCAAAAAGTCACACTTGATTTTCATAAGTGATTGAGGATCACGGGAATCCGTGTCAAGGTTATAATGAGCGGACTGCCGCTTCAATTTCGGCTTCGCGGCCTTCGGGGATTACCGGCGAGAGGAAGGAAAGCATCTGCAGGATGCGGGCTTCCTGGAAGGGAATGCCGCGGGAGCGCATGTATAATAGCTCGTCCTCATTCAGCTGGCCGACGGTGGCTCCGTGCGAGCATTTTACGTCGTCGGCATATATCTCCAGCTGGGGTTTTGTATCTACTTTGGCCTCGTCGGAGAGGACTATGTTGTGGTTTTCCTGATAGGCCTGGGTTTGCTGGGCGTCAGGAGCGACTACGATTGTTCCGCCGAAGCCGACCTGCGAGTTGCCGCCCGCTATGCCGTTGATTATCTGCGTGCTGTGGCATCCGGGAGCGCGGTGGTGCATAAGGATGCGGAAGTTCACTTTTTCGCTGCCGCCACATAGGTAAAGGCCTTTGATGTGGGCCTCGGCTCCCGGGCCCAGGAGGTCTATGCTTACGTCTATGTCCCGGCTTTCGCCGGGAAGCACAACGAATTGAAGGTTGAGCTTCTGGCCAGCCTTGACCGTATAGAGATTGCCGGTCAAGCCGGCAATGACGGGGGCGGTAGGGGGCGTCATGTCCGGCTGCGACCGGACATCTTTAAAGGGATCTATGTACTTTCCGTGGCCCATGGCTTAGAACTGGTCAAATCCTTTATTTTCAATTGCTTCGATAAGCTCTCGGCCACCAGTTGTCACTATGCGGCCGTCTTTGAGAACATGCACGACGTCGGGCTGTACATACTCCAGAAGCTTGTGGTAGTGGGTTATGATTATGGCGCTGCGCTCGGGGCTTCTTAGGGTGTTCACTCCATCGGCCACAATCTTCAGGGCATCTACGTCCAGGCCGCTGTCGGTTTCGTCAAGGATGCTCAGGGTGGGCTCAAGCATGGCCATCTGGAAAATTTCGTTGCGCTTTTTCTCGCCTCCTGAGAAGCCGACGTTCACTTCGCGGCGGGCGAATTCGGGCTTCATGCGCACCAGGGCCATCTTTTCCTTCTGGAGTTTCAGGAAATCGGCCGCTTTCAGTTCCGGGAGGCCGTTAGCTTTGCGCTTTGCGTTGATGGCGGCCTTCATGAAGGCGGTGATGGTGACGCCGGGTATCTCGATGGGATATTGGAAACTTAGGAAAAGGCCGGCCCAGGCGCGCTCTTCGGGCGTTTTTGCAAGAAGGTCTTCGCCATTAAAGAGCACCGTGCCTTCGGTGACTTCGTAATCGGAACGGCCTGTGAGCACGGCGCTGAGCGTGGATTTGCCCGCCCCATTCGGCCCCATTATGGCATGCACCTCGCCTTTGCCGATGCTGAGGTCGATTCCTTTAAGTATTTCTTTTGAGCCGATGCCGGCGTGCAGATTACGTATTTCAAGCATGATTGTTTTTCCTATAAAGTTTTACCCAGGTGAGCAGCGACCACAGTCCGTTTATCAGATACAGGGCGCTTACGATGGACATCATTACATTTCCGACGCTTATATGCAGGATTATCTGTGTTATGTTGACAAGCAGCCAGGCTATCCAGCAGTCCCATTTCTTGAGGGCGCTTAGCAGCTGCGCCATGAGTATCAGCACCGTGACGCAGGTGTCGAGATAGGGGTGCGGATCGGCCGGGAAAAGGCGGTCGAGGGTCAAACCCCAAAGACCGGCGACGAGCAGCACCGAAACTATGCAAATCAGGCGCTCGCTCCAGCTTAACTGACTCACGTTAAGGCTTTTACCGTCCGACGTTTCTTCCGGTTTTGGATGCGTCCAGCGGTAGTGGCCGTAGATGTTTATGGCCAGTGACAGCGGCTGCAGAATCAGGTTGGCGTACAGGTTCCGGTTCCAGAACAGAAGGAAAAGTGCTGCCGTATAAAGGTAGCCAACCCAGAAATTGTACTTTGAATTGCGCCCGGCCAGGAACACGCAGGTAAGGCCTAACAGACTGGATATGAAGTCTATCAGCAGTACCGGACGTCCGGCCAGGGTGAATATGACGATGTCAAGCATAGTAGTGCTATCCTACGGAACCTTCAAGGGAAACTTGCAGAAGTTTCTGGGCCTCGACTGCGAATTCCATCGGCAGCCGGCTCAAAACCTCGCGCGCGTAGCCGTTAACTATAAGGCCTACAGCCTCTTCCGGGCCGATGCCTCTTTGATTGCAATAGAAGAGCTGATCCTCGCTGATTTTGGAGGTTGTGGCCTCGTGCTCTACTGTGGCGGTGGGCTGCTGCGACTGAATCACAGGGAAAGTATGAGCGCCGCAGCGGGAGCCGATAAGCAGGCTGTCGCACTGGGAGAAATTCCTCGCATTCAGAGCGTTACGCCCCATCCTGACCAGTCCCCTATAGCTATTCTGACTTTGTCCTGCCGATATGCCTTTGGACACGATACGGCTTTTGGTGCCGCGGCCCAGGTGAATCATCTTGGTGCCTGTATCGGCCTGTTGATGATTGTTGGTTACGGCTACGGAGTAGAATTCCGAGCTGCTGTAGTCGCCTTTAAGGATGGTGGAGGGGTATTTCCAGGTGATGGCGCTGCCGGTTTCCACCTGCGTCCAGCTGAGGTGGCTGCCTTCGCCTTTGCAGATGCCGCGCTTGGTGACAAGATTCAGGATTCCGCCGCGGCCGTCGGCATCGCCGGGATACCAGTTTTGGACGGTGGAGTACTTGACATCGGCATCTTTTTCGACTATAATCTCGACTACTGCGGCGTGGAGCTGCTGCTCGTCACGCATTGGGGCGGTGCAGCCTTCCATGTAGCTTACGTAGGAGCCTTCGTCGGCCACTATCAGGGTACGCTCGAACTGGCCTGTGCCGCGGGCGTTGATTCTGAAGTAACTGGACAGTTCCATGGGGCAGCGGACACCCTTGGGGATGTAGCAGAATGAGCCGTCGGAGAAGACTGCGCTGTTGAGAGCGGCGAAGAAATTGTCGCTGGCGGGGACTACGCTGGCAAGGTACTTCCGGACCAGGTCCGGGTGGTCTTTTACGGCCTCGGAGAAGGAGCAGAAGATGATGCCTTTTTCGGCCAGAGTTTTACGGAAGGTTGTAGTGACTGATACTGAGTCGAATACAGCGTCAACTGCTACCACGCCGGCAAGCACTTCGCGCTCTTTCAGGGGAATGCCCAGCTTGTCGAAGGTTTCTGCGAGTTTAGGGTCGATTTCCTTTGGACGATCCTTATCCTTTTTGGGCGCCGCGTAATAGATAATATCCTGAAAATCAATTTCTGGCATGTCCAGATGCGCCCAATCGGGCATGGGCATGGCCTGCCACTTGCGGAAGGCGTCCAGGCGGAATTCCAGAAGCCAGTCCGGCTCCTGCTTGCGCTTGGAAATCAGGCGAATAATATCTTCATTCAGGCCTTTCGGGATGAATTCCTGCTCTACATCCGTAACAAAGCCTTCCTTGTATTCTCCCTGAGTGAATTCCCTTATGATGTTTTCGCTCTCTGACATATTTGCAAAGATACGGCTAAAGAGCCAAATCTACAAGGACTATAGCCGCCATAGCCTCCACTATAACGGGAGTGCGAAGGGCGAAACAGACGTCGTGCCTGCCGGGAATTCCGGCCTTGGCGATGCTGGAAGTAGGCTTGAACGCCACGCGGAACACCAGCGGGTTGCCGTTGGTTATGCCGCCGTTCACTCCCCCTGCATGGTTAGTCACAGGAGGCTGTGGCCGATGGTGACTGCCGCAGCAGTGATGCTCTTCCCCCTGCTCTTCGTGGCAGCAATGATGCTCCTCATCGTGCTCTCCGTGGCAGCATTCGTGATCGGAGCCTTCTTCATCATGGCAGCAGTGGTGCCCTTCTTCGTGCTCACCGTGGCAGCAGTGGTGCCCTTCTTCGCTTTGCTCAGAATGACAGCAGTGATGCTCCGGGAAAAGGTCGTTATGCTCCGAGCCTTTCATGGCGGCGGCCTGGAATCCGTCGCCGAACTCTATGCCGCGAACGCCTGGAATAGAGAAGATTGCGTGCGAAATAAGCGACTCAGCGCTGTCCCAAAAAGGCTCTCCAAGGCCGATAGGAAGCCCGGCCACGACACACTCGACAACACCGCCCAGGGAGTCGCCTTCCGCCTCTGCTGCCTTAAGGGCATCGGTCCAGGCCGATGGTTCTGAAATGCCGCCGACCTCTTTGAGGACTGCATGGAATTTTGCGAAATAGAGCATCTTTTTGGCTACGACGCCTGCGGCTACAATCGGCAGGGTAAGCCGCCCGCTGAAATGGCCGCCGCCGCGAGGGTCATTGAAACCGCCGAACTTGAGATTGGCCGTAAAGTCCGCATGACCGGGGCGAGGGTTCTTTCGGAAGGATTCGTAATCCTCCGAACGGGTGTTTTCGTTCCGGAAAACTATAGTAAGGGGAGCGCCGGTAGCATGACCTTCGTAAATGCCGGACACAATCTCGGGAATGTCCGATTCCTTGCGGGGAGTTGTGCCCTGGGCACCGGGCTTGCGACGGGCGATATCCTGAACGAAATCGTCCGCATTTAAGGGAAGGCCCGGAAGGACGCCGTCGATGGTGACACCGATGAAAGGTCCGTGGGATTCTCCAAATATGCTTACACGGAATTTATTACCAAAAGTATTCATAGCTTATCGAAAATATCATTGAAATCAGGGAATGATTTTGCGACGCAGGACTCGTCGTCAAGCGTTATCGGGCCGTCGGCGCCTAAAGAAGCCACTTTGATGGCCATTACCATGCGATGATCGGCGAAGGAAGGGTAAACGCCACCCTTAAGAAGATGGCCAGTAGCGAGTCTTTGGGTTAAAGACGTACCGGTGACCACCATTTCATCGCCGTTTACCACTACATCGACTCCCATCATGGAAAGCACCTTTTCTATTGCGGCGGCACGGTCAGTTTCTTTGTGACGCAGCCTTTCTACGCCTGTCAGACGGGTCTCGCCCGGGCAGAAAGCGGCAAGAAACGCAACTATTGGGAAAAGATCCGGGCAGTTGTTAAGGTCGGCCGTGAAAGGACTTAGCGGAGCGCGGCAGACATGAATGCTGCCCGTGGGCTCGTCCAACTGCGACATGCTGGCTCCGGCCTGCATGATGATATCAAGGATGGAGATATCGGCCTGGAGGCTGGAGGTGTCAAGGCCGCTTACCTCCACGTCGCCGAAGATTGCGCCGGCGACAAGAATCGGGGCGGCGCCGGACCAGTCGGCCTCTATGGCAAAGTCCGCCGCTTTGTACTTCTGCCCTCCGCGCATGCGGAAGGTGACTCCCGTGCAGAGATTCCAGTCCTGGGTTTCGAGGAAGTCGTCGCCGCCTTCCATTTCGGAACTTATCTTGACGCCGAATTTTTTGAGCACATCTACTGTTATAAAGAGGTAGGGAATGCTCTTGGGGTCATGCACGTATAGGACCGACTTGTCTTTGCTGAGCGGCAAGGCGGCCAGAAGACCGGAAATAAGCTGAGAACCGCCTTTACCGGAGACATCGGCACGGCCTGAAAGTAGCGGGCCTGCAACTTTAAGAGGAAGATAACAATCTGATTTTCTGGCGTTTTCGCCAGAAATGTCGCTTCCTTCGGTAAGAGGCGCAGTGGCTTCCGGATACAAACGGACGCCGAAGGCCGCCATGATATCGTGGGCCTCGCTAAGGGGACGCTTCAGGAGCGTTTTTTCACCGCTAACATGCACCGGAGTGGACGAAATCACCGACAGCAGAGGTATGGTAAGGCGCGTGAGCAGTCCCGATTCTCCGGTATGGACAGAGTCCAGGGAAAGGCAATTCTCTGAAGCATTTATACCTTTGATGGTCAAAAGGTTGCCTTCTATATTAACATCGGCTCCCAGGGCTTTGGCTACGGCGATTGCGCTCTCGTTGTCGCCGCAGGGAGAGTAGCCGGACAGGTGCGAAACGCCATCGGCAAGGGCGGCGGCTATGATTGCACGCTGGGCGAAGCTCTTTGAGGATGGCATCGGAAGCACAGGAGACTTTACGAAATGAAAATCTCCATAGACTGCTTTTCGCATAGCCGCAGTGGTCCACTGTCCGGGGGCCGTTGCATCATCCTCTGAGACTGATGCGTACGTAAACGGAGCCCCTTGACGGAGGGCTTCCAGGCGGGATTCGCGTCCCTCTTCGCCCATGCAAAATGCCACCAGCGTGCCGGGGGCGGCATGTTTGTAAAGAGCGGCAATGGTATCGTTGTCGGCCTTTGAAGTGGCGGTAGTAACTATCTTAACAACTTCTCCTCCAAAGCTTTGCGCCCGCTCAAGTATTGACAGAAGGACAGGCAGCGAAGGAGTCTGAGTGAAATTGTGATACGAGCGGATGAGCACTGTTCCCCATTCACGACAGGCCTGACGGATACGTCGGCCGACGGCGGCGGGGGCTTCTATCTCAAGGTCGGCATATTTTGCGCCGGCGGCTATGGCACGTTCGAGGATTTCCGGGGCCTGAGGTTCTTCACTCATCCGGCATGTAGCGATGAGCGGGACGTCGGACTCGGAGAAGAGGCTGTCGATTTGCTCGTCGTCCAAGGCGCAGCGGTCGAGGCGGATTTCGGCCATCTCGAGCGTTTCCAAAAGCGCCTGAATATCAGACAGTTCCTTATTTTGTATGGATGTGCAAATCATATTTTGGACAGAATTTCACAGGCCTCGGCCGGCGAGAGCGGAACTATGCGCACTTCGCCCGGTTTCAGCGGAAGGATAAACTTCACCTTGCCCCCGGCCGATTTCTTGTCTTTTTCCATGGCTTCCCTAAGGCTATCGAGCGGATACGGACTCTTAACAGGCAGGCCGATGGATTTAAAATCGGCCACTAAGGTGTCTGCGAGGCCGTTTTCGGCAATAATCATTGCCTCCGACAGGCGGGCCGCCATGATTATGCCCATCGCGACCGCTTCGCCGTGACGGATATCGTCGCAGCAGAGCTGCGCCTGATGCTCGATGGCATGGCCGAAGGTATGTCCCAGGTTGAGCACGGCCCGTTCCCCCTGCTCCAAAGGATCCCTCTCGACAATCCCAGCCTTAATCTGCGCCGCCTCCCAAATCAAACCCATCAATTCCTTGTCATTCCGATCACCTCTTTTGTCTTTCCGAGCGCAGTCGAGGAATCTCACCGCCTCCTTGTACCTCCCCCCATCGGCAATCAGGAAAGTCTTCAACAATTCCGCCGCTCCTGCCAGAAAATCCCGCTGCCCAAGCGTGCGCAGGACCTCCGGACAAAGGTAAGTGAACTGAGGCTGAAGAAAGCTCCCGAGCATATTCTTGTACCCGTCCAGGTTGACCCCGGTTTTGCCGCCGATGGCAGCGTCCACCTGCGCAAGAAGTGTCGTGGGGATATTGGCATAGCGTACGCCGCGCTTATAAATACTTGCTACAAAACCGGTTATATCAGTGGTTATGCCTCCGCCGAGGGCGAGAAGGAGGGCGTTGCGGGTTGCATCGGCCTGCAATAGCTGACGCTCTATGGCCAGCACTGTTTCCATGGTTTTCAGCTCTTCGGATGTGCTGAGCGCAATGCTTTTACGAATGGACGGAACAGCTGCGGAAATTTCCTTTGCGAAGGCTGTAAGATTCTCATCATAAATGAGATACACTTCTTTCTCGCCTTCCAGAAGGGCGGCGAGGGATGAGAGGGCACCATCGGCAAGCAGTATTCCGTTTTTCTTGGCCATAGACTACAAAGATAAGTCAAATTAAGCGCACCGCAAAAAAAACCGCCGCATCCATGAATGCGACGGTTGTAAGATTCTGTGCAATATATGCTTAGAAACTGTAGTACAGACCTGCGCTGAAGGTGTTGAAGTCCAAATCTACCTTACCGTCAATGAATAGGTTTGAAGGGCCGAGTTTCACAAAGGTGTAACAATAGTGCGGCATGTCATTTACCGCTTTTGGGAGGACAACGTTATAAAAATCGGACGAGTAATGCAAAGATGACCGAAAAATTTGGCAGTTAAGCGAATTTACCGTATTTTTGCAATCCTGTCTCCAAAGACACCACGCCCGGATGGCGGAATTGGTAGACGCGCTGGACTCAAAATCCAGTGTCCCTTAAAGACGTGCGGGTTCGATTCCCGCTCTGGGCACAGAACCGGAATCTCCAGAAGAATTTGGAGGTTCCGGTTTTTTCTTGCCTTGTAATTTGGTCTCCACGAATGTCTTGAAGCACATTATGGTATACCTCCAGTAAGGCGGGATTCGGTTTCAGCCGTCCCACGAAGTCGACAAAACCATTGTTTACAACTTCTGCGCGGACGTTAATGTGCTTGTGGTCGTGGTTGCAGGACGAGGAGGAGGTAGGCGTGGGTGGGATTCTCGGGTAAGGAGTCGGTGACGGCATCCAGGTAGTAGGCCCGGGTGCGGGAGAAGAATGGCTTCCGGCTGGAGGAGACTAAGGCCGGGGCCGTGGTGAAGGGCGGAAAGGCGATGGATGTGAAGGTGTACGGACTCCCTCGCTGAGTTTATTCTGCGATCAGTTTGTAGCCGACGCCTCTGACGTTCAGGATTTGGATGCGGGGATCTTTGGAGAAGCGGTGACGGAGGCGGGTGATGAGGACCTGGAGGCCGACTTCTACCTGCTCCGCCACTCCCTTCCGCCAGCAGTCCTTGTGGAGAACTTTTTCATGGACGCGAAACCCGACTGCGACTTCCTCCTCTCCGCCGACGGCCAGCAGCGCATCGTCAACCTTCACGTCGACGGCATCTGCCGCTACCTGGCTACAGCCGCATAGAAATCTCCCTCATTTCCCTCGCATCCCTCACTTCCCTCAGACGGACGGCGTGGGAATGCGCTGTTTTTTCTGCTATTTCTGGAAGAAGCCGAACTTTCCCATATTGATTGCCGATAAGAATGCCCTCCAAGGAAAGTATTGCTTTAGACCCATTTTTTGTTCATTTTGAAGCAAAAAAGGGGTGAAACAACGCATTTTCCACATATTTATGTGGTGTTTTTCGGAAAATTTTTGTATATTTTTGTAGTGGTTTTTTAAAATGCGCCTTATGGAACACGATGAAGCCACTTCCCAAATCTCCCTGACGGACCAGGAAGTCGCCATCCTGCGACTGATTGCCGCCGGACAATCCACCAAAAAGATTGCCGATACGATGGGCCTCAAACCGCCCACGATTAAGTGGTACCGGAAGCGGCTTCACAAGAAGTTCAAAGTCCATAATATGGCAGAGCTCTTGACCAAGGCCTTTGCGCAGGGTATTCTATAAAGCATATTCATCAACTAATCACACTATTATGAAAAAAATCATGACTCTCGCCATTTGTTTGGCAATGTTCTCTTCCGTTTCCTGCGGAAGCAACCCTAACAACAAGAATAAAGAGAATTCGGATGCTCCGAAGGCTGCCAAGGCATCCGTCGAGGCCGTTGACCTGGGGCTGAGTGTCAAATGGGCCTCCTGCAACGTGGGGGCCCAGTCCGAATGGGAAATAGGTGACTATTTCGCCTGGGGAGAAGTCCAGTCGAAGGCAAGCTATCTTGCCAATAACTACAAGCACCGTGATGCAAACGGCAACTGGATCAAGTATGCATTCAAGGCTGACGCCCTCGTGGATGCAGACGTGGCAAAGGCCGATAACCAGGCCACCCTTCTTCCTGAAGATGACGCTGCGACTGCCATCTTCGGCGACGGGTGGCGTATGCCCACCCCGGAGGAAGCCCAGGAACTGATGGACAAGTGCGAGATCAAGTATTGGGAGCATGGAATCCAACTGGTCGGCCCCAACGGCAACAGCATCTGCATTCCCTACGGCGGCTCCAAGCAAGGAGAGAAAGTTCGTGGCGAGAAGACTACCTCCTACTGGACCAACCAATTGTATTCCCAGAAGGGGACGAATTTCCTGGGGGGTGAAGAAATCGTCTATGTGGAGCAGTATGGCAGAAGGTTCGATGTCAAGGCCAAGACGGTCGGTATGGAGTACCGGTATAACGGCCTTCCCATCCGTGCTGTCAAAAAGTAACCCGTGATGAAGAAACTTCTTTTTGCTTTATCCCTGATGATCCTCCTGTCCGCTTGCAAATGGACGGGAGGAACGCGCGGGAATAACGCCGAAGCGTTGCCTCCCCAAGATCCCCAAGATGAATTGCAGGCTGCCGTCTCCGCTATGGAGGAATTCTTCGGTAAACTTGCAGACGCCGTGGATGATGCCATTGAGACTGGCAATTTGGACACGACAGGGTTCAATCAGCCCAATGTGACGGTTACCCACGAGGAGGTACAGGACGATATTCAGGAACCGGATGCCTGGTACTCCAAAGATTTCTCGTTCAAGGTGATCAAGCACGTGTATATTACCGCGAATGTAACCAAGTCAGAAGGAGACGCCACATACATTGTCACTAGGATTGGCAACAAGGCCTGGATACAGCAGACGGTACTCGGTAGGGTTCAATATACCGACGTGTATGAATACTCCGACCGCTGCACCACCAAGCAGCGCTTCAAGAATGGAAGGGCGGTCTCCACTAGTCCCTATAAGGAAACATCTCTTGGCCAGTGTCTGGCATATCAGCTTGTGTCCGGGAAGGAAATTCCAATAGCGAAGCAACGTTCTGCTGCCACCGTCCAGAAGACCACGGATGGAACCATCTGCGACCGTCCCTGCCGAATCATCGAGGAAAAGGTTGACGAAATGGCCGGCGGCTCCCGGATTACCTTTTACCGGACGGCGTATGTGGACAAGGAATACGGCTTCATTTACAAGATGCACTCTAAGGGCGATACAAGCGCCGGAAAAGTGGATACCACTCCGTATGAAGTCCTTTCCTTCACGGATAAACCCACAGCCAAAGATATTCCTGACTATAAATGATTATCTTTGCAAGTATGAAAAGAATTCTTCTGCTTGCACTGATGCTGACCCCCGTGGCCGCCTGGGGTTACAGGGACCACCGGGGTCGTGACCTGGACTCCCTGGAGCGCAGCATCAGCCATTGGACGCCAGAAGCACTGAAAGCGGCGCCTCGTGAGCAGCAGGACGACTATTGCCAGACTTGCTACGACATCGCCTACGGCTACCTTCAGGTGGACAGTCCGCGCACCATCTATTATGCGCAGCGGGCCATCCAGACTGCCGGATTCTCCGGCGACAGCAAATCAATCTACAGGAATTCCATACTGATCGGCCAGATTTTCTGGGCAAAAGAGCAGTTGGACAGCGCCCGGTTCTATTACACCCAAGCATCTGATGCACTGGCTGAAATGGAGGCAAGTTGGGACAATCCGGACAAGCACGACCTGGAGGCCATGCAGTCGCGCCTCTGGGGCACGCTGGGTAACTTCTACGCCGTTCAGGATTCACTGAAGCTGTTCGCTCACTATTACGCCAAGGCCGGTGAAGTCTTCGAGAAATGGGAATGGTGGGAAGATTGCTCCACGTTGCACCGAAACATCGGCGAGGTTTACGCTGATGCCGGAGACCTCAAGAAAGCGAAGCCGGAGTATGAATTGGGACTGAAATTTGCCCAGCAGTCCGGAGACTCCCTGATAATCGCCCATGCCCTCTATGGCCTGGGCCGCTGGTATCAGGAATCCGGCAAGACCGCCAAGGCGCTGGAGTACCTTACACAAGCGGATGAATACTTCGGCAATCATGAACGGGAGGAAGCCTTCAGTCGCGCCAACAACCTGGCCGTGATGAACGCCGCCCACAAGGAACTCTACCGCAGCGCCCGGATGCTTGCCATCGTTTCATTCCTGGTCCTTCTTCTCTCTCTGGCCGGCACGCTTCTGGTCCGTCGTCTCAGACTAACAAAGCAAGAACTCACTGAGACATCGGCCGTGCTGGAGGAGACCATTGAGGAAATGCGGCCGGAGGCATCGACACCGGATGGCGGCCAGATTGTCCTGACCGAGCAGGAGAAGCAGATTGCACGCCTGCTGGTGGAAGGCAAGAGCACCAAGGAAATTGCCCAGGCCGTGAACAAAGGCGTCAATACCATCTTCTGGTATCGCAAACGCCTCTACGCCAAGCTGGACGTCCACAACGCCGCCGCATTCGCCACGGAGATGGCCAGACGGGGACTCATCGAGTAACCCCCACATTAGGGTACATATAGCATTTCCGTCGTCTTCCTATCCGGAGGGCGGCGGATTTCGTTACGACGGGAAGATGATACCAACATAGGCAGATGGTTGACCCCGGGCCGATGGATACGTCTGCTTCGTAGACGTTGTTACACTTCCCTTATTTCCCTCGCATCCCTCACTTCCCTCATACGGAGGTGGCAGGGATGCACAGGCGTGTTTGTTTACTCGTCGTTGTGGTTCTCCAGCCTGAGTTTCGCCTGAGCGATTTGTTTCTGGAGCTGGGCTTTCAGAAGGTCTTTGTCGGGCAGTTCGGTGTAATACCCTTTGAGGCCGGTGAAGTCCAGGAAGTAGGGGCTTTTGAATACCAGTTCGGGCGATATGGAACCGCCCTGCCTCACAGTGGCGAGTTCGGCCCCATCCTGTTCACGCAGGATCTCAAGGCGCACGGCGCTGAGATGGAGGTGTATGCCGATGAATTCGGCGATGGCGCACCGATTGTGGGATTCATCAATAACGTGAACATCACTTCCATGCGCAAGGCAGATTCTCCGGTGGCGTTCCAGGTGCATACCGAGAAGGGGCACACCATGCCGTTCGCTTATCTCCGGCTGACGGAAGGGGCAGACCGTCTGGCGGCCGTGGACAAGATTCAGGGCGTGCTGATGGAGATGGACCCGACGATGCCGTTTGAGGTGCAGTTCTACGATGCCATCGGCAAGAACCTGTACAGTGGCGAGGAGCGCCTGCGGTTGGCCGTGTGGCTGTTCTCCCTGCTGGCGGTGCTGCTGTCGCTGGTGGGCATCTGGGGCCAGGTGCTGATGGACGTGCAGTACAAGCGGAT
>JAFUVU010000056.1 GCA_017477465.1 Bacteroidales bacterium | reverse complement strand
CACGGGTCTTACCCATTTGTACAAATTGAGAACCGCCCGGCTCCATTGTCCTTCTGTTAAACTTTTATTATCGGCATAAATTTACTACTTTTGTCGTACAAACCTAGGTGCAGAGAACTACGCTGCAAATCTAAGGTTTGTAGAATGCTTATCGACACTCACACCCATTTTTACGACGAGTGGCTGCTCCCGGATGCGGAAGAAGCCATATCCAGGGCGCTAAGTGCCGGAGTAAGCAAAATGATCCAGGCCGATGTGGACTCCACCGAGCGCCCAGCCATGTGGGCCATAGGCCAGAAGCACCCGGGAGTCATTTTCCAAATGCTGGGGCTCTACCCCGGATCAGTGGACTCAAACTGGCAAGAAGAACTGGACCAGGTCCAGCACATCGCCAGCGCAGTTAGGCAGACATCTGGGACGTTGGACCAGGTCCAACACCAAAAAGCTGACCAGGTCCAGCACATAGCCAGCGCAGACAGGCAGGCATTAGAGACATTGGACCAGGTCCAACACCAAAAAGCTGACCAGGTCCTGCACATAGCCAGTGCAGACAGGCAGGCATTAGAGACATTGGACCAGGTCCAACACCAAAAAGCTGACCAAGCCCAGCACATAACCAGCGCAGACAGGCAAACATCAGGGACGTTGGACCAGGTCCAACACCCAAACCAACCCCAAACCGCAAACCACCCCCAAACCACCACCCACCCCAAAACCGCAAAAACCGACTTTATCAATATGCCGGAGCGTTTTGTGGCGATCGGGGAGATTGGACTGGATTATCACGAGGGGAAGGAGTTTGCCAAGGAGCAGAAGGAAGTGCTGAGGCTGCAGTTCGAGCTTGCGGCCAAGATGAATCTTCCGGTGAATATCCACCTCAGGGATGCCTGGGAGGACTTTTTTGCCGTCCTCGAGGACTGCCGCCATCTTCACCTCAGGGGCAATCTGCACTGCTTCACCGCCAGCTATGAAATCTACGAAAGAGCCAACAAGTGGGCCGATTTCTCAGTCGGCATAGGCGGCGTTGTCACCTTCAAGAACTCGAACCTCGCAAAAACCCTCGAGCGCATCCCGATGGAGAAGATTCTCCTGGAAACCGACGCTCCGTACCTTGCCCCAGTACCTTGGCGCGGCAAGCGTAACGAAAGCGCCTATCTCCCCATAATCGCAGAAAAAGTTGCGCAGATTAAGGGCCTCAGCATAGATGAGACTGCCGATATCACCACACGCAACGCAGAAATACTGTTCGGAATATGAACGCATCCATCCTCATCATCTACACAGGCGGCACCATCGGCATGAAGGAAGATCCTGCCGACGGAACTCTCAAGCCCTTCGATTTCAGTCAGATACTGGCAGAAGTGCCGGAACTTGGCAAATTTGCCGTCCGGATTGATTCCTACACTTTCGACCCTCTTATCGACTCGTCCGACGTGGAGCCGTCACTATGGGTTTCGCTGGCCCAAATTATCAGCACCAGGTTCGAAGACTACGACGGTTTCGTAATCCTCCACGGGACCGACACCATGGCCTACAGTGCCTCCACGCTCAGTTTCATGTTGGAAGGGCTCACCAAGCCGGTGGTCTTCACGGGGAGCCAGCTTCCCATCGGCGTACCCCGCACCGACGGGAAGGAGAACCTGATATCGGCAGTTGAAATTGCCGCGGCAAAGGATGCGGAAGGCCATGCAAGGGTGCCTGAGGTTTGCATTTGCTTCGACTCTCTCCTGCTGAGGGGCAACCGTTCCACCAAATACAGCGCCGAGGCGTTCAACGCCTTCGCATCGCCCAACTGTCCTCCTCTTGCCGAGGCCGGCATAAACATCCGCTACAACACCGACATTATCCGCAAACCCGTTTACTGGGACGCGCAGCTAAGGGCCCAGACGCATCTGGACACGAGGGTGTCGATACTCAAAATACACCCCGGCATCACGCCCGCCGTGGCCAGGCACTTCCTCTGCGCCCCGGAAATCCGCGCCTGCATCATCGAGACTTACGGCTCGGGAAATGCGCTCTCTAAAGACTGGTTCCTGGATATAATCAAAGAGGCCGACCGGAGCGGCAAGATTCTCCTCAACGTTACCCAGTGCAAAGCGGGGACCGTGAACATGGATCTGTACGCCACCGGCGCCACCCTGAAGCACTCGGGAGTGCTTTCCGGAGGTGATATTACCACCGAAGCGGCCCTTGGCAAACTCTTCTGCCTGATGGGCAGGAGCGACAATAACCAGTGGGTGAAAACCATGCTGGAAAAAGACCTCTGCGGCGAAATAAGCAAATAATCCTTGGCGGTTCCAAAAAAAATTGCTAAATTGCCGGGCCAAAAGTGAAATTTAATTACTACTAATTCAACTTATAACTAACAACACAAAAACGATTATGAAAAAGTTTTTCATGTTTTTGGCAGTCGCCGGTCTTGTGACCTTCACTGCAAACATCGCTTCTGCTCAGGAAGAGGGCGCAGCCGCCCCCGCCGCACAGGAACAGGTCGAAGAAGCCGAAGAGGTTGTGGACCTGTTTGCCGGTTCCGGTGAGGAAGTTCCCCTCCACCAGGCCCTCAAAACCAAATTCATCGAGGGTGGCGCAGGCTTCATGTCCCTGATTGTCATCTGCCTCATCATCGGCATGGCCCTCGCTATTGAGCGCATCCTTTACCTGGCCTTCTCTAAGACCAACACCACCAAGCTCCTCGAGAACGTGGAAGCTGCTCTTGAAAAAGGCGGTATCGAAGAAGCAAAGAAAGTATGCCGTGAAACCCGCGGCCCCGTGGCCAGCATCTTCTACCAGGGCCTGCTCCGCGCAGATCAGGGCGTAGATGTAGTCGAAAAGACCATCGTCTCCTACGGCGGCGTTCAGATGAGCCTCATGGAGAACGGCCTCAGCTGGATCGGCCTGTTCATCTCCATCGCTCCTTCACTGGGATTCCTTGGTACAGTTATCGGTATGATCCAGGCCTTCGACGCCATCCAGGCTGCCGGTGACATTTCCCCGAACGTTGTGGCCGGCGGTATGAAGGTCGCCCTTATCACCACTGTGGGCGGTCTCATCGTTGCCATGATTCTCCAGATCTTCTACAACTACATCATCGCTAAGATTGACGCTCTGTCCATCGATATGGAAGACTCTTCCATCCGCTTCGTGGACACCATGGTCAAGTTCAATAACAAGAAGTAATTAACCCCTTAATTCCAGTCTTATAATGGAAAACCAGAAATACGCTAAAATTTTCAAGATTGTCCTCTGGGTCCTCATGATCCTGAGCGTCTGCGTGCTGGTCTGGGGTTTCTTCACGGGATTCGAGGCCAATGACGGCGCCGCAACGAACGTGCTCCTTTACTGGGCCTACATCGTTCTGGGCTTAGCAATTCTTGCTGTGGTTTGCTTGGGCCTGTACATTACGGCCACCACAAATCCCAAAGGCCTCATCAAGATCGGAATCGCTGTAGCCGGCGTCGCCATACTGTTCGGCATCTGCTACCTGCTTGCCTCCGGATCCCCCGCAGTGGGCTATTCCGGCGCCACGCCTCCTTCAGCCTCCGAGCTTAAGATGACCGACACCATCCTCAACATGGCCTACATCGTTGGTGGAGCAGCTATCCTGTCCATCATCGCAGGCGAAATTTTGATGACCATCCGCAACAAAAAGTAAGTAAACCATGGCAAGAAGAAATTTTCAAGCAATCGGTTCTACGGCTGACATTGCGTTCCTGCTCCTGTGCTACTTCCTCATGACAACCACCATGGGGGACCAGTCAGGTCTGCAGCGCCGCCTTCCCCCCATCCCGGACGAAAAACAAGCCCAGGACCAGAAGGTGAACCGCCGTAACATCATCATCGTCAGAATCAACTCTGCCGATAAGCTGTTTGCCGGTAGCGAGCCCATGGATATTGCCTACTTGAAAGAGAAAATCAAGGAGTTCCTCACCAACCCCACCAACGACCCCAACCTCCCCGAAAAGGAAGCCAAGGAAATCGAAGGTAAGACCTACATGGTCTCCAAGGGCGTTATCTCCCTGCAGAACGACCGCGGTACCAGCTACCAGGCCTACATTGCAGTCCAGAACGAGCTTGTAAAAGCAGTCAACGAACTCCGTGACGACTTCTCCCGCGCCAACTTCGGCAAAAAGTTCTCCCGTCTGACGGAAGAAGAACAAGATATAGTAAAGAAGGCTGTTCCTCAGAACATCTCCGAGGCAGAGCCTAAGGACACCGGTAAAAAATAGGAGGTAAGAATTATGTCAAAATTTGGAAGTTCCAGCAATAAGAAGGAAGTCCCTCAGGCATCGTCCAACTCCCTGTCCGATATCGTGTTCATGCTCCTGTTCTTCTTCATGGTCACCACGCAGATGCGTGAAACCGAGAACAAGGTGAAGGTAGTGATGCCCGAAGCCTCCGAAGTAGCAAAACTGGAGAGAAAAGACCTGAGCGCCAATATCAACATCGGTTCCCCCACCCTGCAGTATCAGGCAATGTACGGTACCGATGCCCGTATCCAGCTCAACGACTCTTTCAAGACAGTTGCCGACATCCGTGACTTCATCGCCGCAGAGCGTGACGCCATGAGCGAGGCAGAAAGGTCCCTGATGACAGTTAACCTCAGAGTTGACCAAGATGTCCGCATGGGTATCGTCTCAGATGTGAAACAGGAGCTGCGTCGCTGCTCCGCACTTAAGATTATGTACGCCGCCCGTAAACCGGCCAAGGACTAATCTCACATCTACCCTAACTGAAAAGCAGCCTGCCCCAAAACGGCAGGCTGTTTTTTTGTTTGCAACCAAAAGTGCATCTGAAGTATAGAAAACGGCGTTTTCTTTGTTCAAAAGGAGAAATAATTTAACTAACCTACTGATACATAGTCGTTTACACTGAAACTTTTCTTTCCTCTTATCTTTTTTTGCTTCCAGGCTTGGGGCTTATCTTTGCGCCCGCAAACAACAAACCTATAATTATGAGAGACAAAAAGACAGTACGGGGTCCCCAGGACTCCGCAGTGACGCTCTGGAACAGGGCCGCACAAAGACGACAGATTCACCAGGAACTGGCATGCCTGGCAGTATTCGTAAGCGAGCTGAAATATCAGGAAGAAACCGGCATGGGCCTGGAAACGCGCGAAAGACGCTCGCAAGAATTGCTCTGCCGCATGCTTGGGAGCATGGAGGGCCCGGGAGAGCTGCAGCGCCGGCTGAACAGCAGTATGAACAATATCCTTGTGCGCCTTACGGAAGACTACCCAAAACTGAGCTGGCAGGAAGTGCTCGTTTTTTCATACACCGTAGCGGGGCTGCCGAATGAACTGATACGGCATATGGCGCAACTGTCCTGCAACAATGCAGTAAGCGTAATGAAATCCCGGCTCAGAAGTATGATTACCTACAGCCGTTCGCAAAACAAAGAGGAGTATCTGTCTTTACTGCACACAAAGAGTTGCCGAATTGGGGAAGAAATGCTATATTTGCATAATTTGTAGTAAAGAACGGTATGGAAAGTCTGAAAAGAACCAAAATCAAGGCGCTGCTGGCCTCGGAGCCCGGAGCGGAAGTACTGGCCAAAGGCTGGGTACGCACCAAAAGAGGCAACAAACAAGTTAAATTCATAGCCCTGAACGACGGTTCAACCATCAATAACATCCAGGTCGTAGCCAATACGGAACTCTTCGACGAAGAGCTCATAAAGCGCATCACCACAGGCGCTTCCCTGTCGGTGCGCGGCACTCTGGTATCATCCCTCGGAAGCGGCCAGGCCGTGGAAATCCAGGCATCGGCAATAGAAGTACTGGGAGAGTGCGACCCTATGCGTTTCCCTCTGCAGAAAAAGGACACGACCCTGGAATATCTCAGGAGCGTCGCCCACATGCGCCTCAGGACCAACACCTTCGGCGCCGTGCTGCGCATCCGTCACGCCATGGCTTTCGCCATCCATAAATTCTTCAACGAGAAAGGCTTCGTATATCTGCATACTCCGCTGATCACGGAAAGCGACGCAGAAGGCGCAGGAGACATGTTCCAGGTAACCACCATGGACCTCAAGAACATCCCCCTGGACAAGAAGGGCAACGTAGATTTCAGCAAGGATTTCTTCGGCAAGAAGACTTCGCTCACGGTTTCCGGCCAGCTGGAAGGTGAGCTCGGCGCCACGGCAGTGGGCGAAATCTACACCTTCGGCCCCACCTTCCGCGCAGAGAATTCCAACACTCCCCGCCACTTGGCGGAGTTCTGGATGATAGAGCCGGAAATGGCCTTCTACGACCTCAGCGACAACATGGCTCTGGCCGAGGAGTTCGTAAAATACCTGGTCCAGTACGCCCTTGACAATTGCATGGACGACCTTCAGTTCCTCAACAACAAATACGACGACGGCCTCATCGAGCGCATGCGTTCCGTCCTCGGCATCGCCTTCCAGAAAGTAACTTACACGGAAGCTGTAGAGATTCTGGAAAAAGCAGTTGCCGACGGCGTAAAATTCGAATATCCCGTCCACTGGGGCACGGACTTCCAAAGCGAGCACGAGCGTTACCTGGTAGAAAAACACTTCCAGAAGCCCGTAATCCTCATCGACTTCCCCAAAGACATCAAGGCCTTCTACATGAAACAGAACGAAGACGGCCGCACCGTCCGCGGCATGGATGTCCTCTTCCCGAAGATCGGCGAAATCATCGGCGGCAGCGAGCGTGAAGCATCCCTCGAAAAGCTGGAAGCCAGAATCGACGAGCTGGGCATGTCCCGCAAAAACCTCGAATGGTACATCGACACCCGCCGTTTCGGCTCGGTCCCTCACAGCGGCTTCGGCCTTGGTTTCGAGCGTCTGCTCCTCTTCGTCACCGGCATGGCCAACATCAGGGACGTCATTCCCTTCCCCCGCACGCCCAAGAACGCGGAATTTTAAAGAGGATTCAATAAAACAACCTATTATCTATGCTAGTAATCGGTATTGCCGGCGGATCCGGCTCAGGAAAAACAACGGTCGTAAAAACCATCGTAAACCAGCTCCAGGGCCGAGTAATCGTAATCCCGCAGGACTCCTACTACAAAGACTCCAGCCACGTTCCGGTGGAAGAGCGAAAGAATATAAACTTCGACCATCCGGACGCAATAGACTGGAAGCTTATGTGCCAGCAAATCAGGGAACTGAAAAGCGGGAAAACCGTCGAGCAGCCAGTTTACTCATACATAACCTGCTCCCGCTCAACTACCGAAACGGTAACCGTGGAGCCGGCCGACGTCATAATAATTGAAGGCATCCTCATCTTCACCTGCAAGGAACTCAGGGACCAGATGAATATAAAGATTTTCGTAGATGCCGACGATGACGACCGCCTCATGCGAATCATAGTGCGGGACATCGCAGAACGCGGCCGCACAATCGAAACCGCAATCGAGCATTACTGCGATACCGTCAAGCCCATGCACCTGCAGTTCATCGAGCCCTCAAAAAGATATGCCGATATCATAGTCCCCCAGGGCGGCCACAACAAGGTTGCAATCGACATTCTCACAACCACGGTGGAGAAAGCCCTCAAACAGAAGAAACGCCGTAAATGAGACTCTCCCCGGACCAGAAAGCAGGCATCTATATCACCGTGAGCATCCATCTCGCGGTGATTATCGTATTGCTGGCGGTCCGGATAGGCTACGAGGTGCAGAATGAGAACAGCTTCGTGCTGGACTTCACGCAGCAGGAAGAGCAGGAGCGCATCCAGGAGGAAAAACAGCTTCAGGAAGAAGTGGCCGATCAGCTGGAAAGGTTGCTGTCGGCAATGCCGGCGGGCGTTCCGGTGCGGAATGTGGCCGTGGATGCATCGGCCTTGAAAGATGACAGGGGCACCAATGCCGAAGAGCTGTACAAAGAGGCGGAAAGGCTTGCCCAGGAGCTTAAAGACGGGCAAAACGCCGTGCAGGAAGACCCAGAATCAGTCGCCGTCTCAGAACCGGAAAAGCCTAAACCGGAGACCAAAGCCCGCCCGTACAGCGGTCCTTCGGTGCTGGCCTGGAGCCTGGACGGACGCAAGGCCTCGCATCTTCCCATCCCCGCCTACAGGTGCTACGGCGCAGGCCAGGTGACCGTAATCATTACCGTAAACAACCGCGGCGACGTAATCAACGCAAAAGTGGACGAGGGCACCTCATCTTCCGACGGCTGCCTTCGCACCTTCGCAATCCGCGCCGCCCGCCTTTCCAAATTCTCGGCCTCCACAAGCGCTCCTTCCCGTCAGATGGGAAGCATCACCTACGCGTTCATAGCGCAGTAATCGGGATGGAAAGGCTTCACTCCATCCGCAAAGAGGCAGAAAACCTGCCGGCATACAAGATTGCCGCGGCAGTAAACAATGCCCTTGCCGATAATCGCCGGCTCATAGTCACCGCCCCTCCGGGAGCAGGAAAATCCACCCTCCTGCCCCTTACCATGCTCGGGAACCTTCCATCGGGCAAAATCCTTATGCTGGAGCCGAGAAGGGTAGCCGCCCGCCAGGTGGCCGAAAGGATGGCATGGCTGCTTGGAGAGCCTGTCGGCCGGACAGTCGGCTATAGAATAAGATTCGATAGCAAGGTTTCCTCGGACACCCGCATAGAGGTGCTCACGGAAGGGATACTCACCCGCATGCTCATCGACGATCCTGCCCTGGAAGGCGTAGCGGCAGTCATTTTTGACGAGTTTCACGAAAGGAGCCTTATCTCCGACGAAGCCCTTGCCCTGACGCGGCAGACGCAGGCCCTTCTGCGGGACGACATTCGAATTGTCATAATGTCGGCAACCATAGATTCGGCTGAGATTTCGCGCTCTTTGGACGCTCCGGTCATCGAAAGCGAGGGCAAGATGTTCCCGGTCGAGATTAAGCGGAGCAGCGAGGAAGCGGACACTTTCAACGTGTCGGAGCTTGTTGCACGGACAGTCCTTAGCGCTCACCGCGAGCACGAGGGCGACATCCTGGCATTCCTCCCGGGCGAAGGAGAAATACAGCGCTGCGCGTCACTTCTTGGCACTTCTCTTGGCGACACCAAGGTATTCCCGCTCTACGGAATGCTGTCGAATGCCGCGCAGAAGGCGGCCATTGCGCCCAGCGGCCCCGGGGAGCGGAAGGTTGTCCTGGCAACCCCTGTGGCCGAAACTTCCCTCACCATCGAAGGCGTAAGAGTTGTGGTGGACAGCGGTCTTTACAAGAAAATGGTTGTCGATCCGCGCAGCGGGCTCAGCCATCTTGAGACGGTGAGAATCAGCCTTGACATGGCCACTCAGCGTACCGGACGCGCGGGCAGGGTGGCCCCGGGGGTGTGCTATCGCCTCTGGAGCGCAGGGACGGAGTCTCGCATGTCGCCGGTCAGGACGCCGGAAATTCTGGAGGCCGACCTTTCCTCTCTGGCGCTTGATGCCGCAGCATGGGGCGAAAAGGACATAGCGTCGCTGCCCTGGATCACTCCCCCGCCCGATTTCCGCATGAAGGAGGCCCTGAAGCTGCTCGAGGCGCTGGGCGCCATCGGCCCTGACGCGGCGCTTACGGGAATGGGGAAAGCCATGAGCAAGCTTCCCTGCCATCCACGTATTGCCAATATGCTTCTCAAGGCCGGATCGGCCGTGGAGAAAGCCCTTGCTGCCGATATCGCCGCCGTCCTGGAGGAGAAGGATCCACTTTCCGAACGCCCGGAGACGGGACTGGACATCAGGATCGACGCTTTGAGGCGGGCAAGGAAAAGCGGCAACGCAGGACGGTGGGCGCGCATAATTCGCATAGCGGAGCAATACGCCTCGATGGCCGGGACGAGGGAAGACAATTCCCCGGTCAACCCTTACGAGGCCGGGGCGCTGCTCGCATCGGCCTATCCGGAGCGCATAGGGAAAGCGTGGAAAGAAGGAGTGGGCCGATTCCAGCTCTCCGGCGGCGGGATTGTCGCCCTGGACATGGCGGATTCCCTTTCCGGCAGCGAGTGGATAGTGGCCGGCAGCATGTCCGAAAGAGACGGCGGCGTGGGAAAAGTGTTCCTGGCGTGCCCGGTGTCGCCCGAAGACTTGTCGGCATATACCGCCGAACGGGAAAACATATCGTGGAGCAGCCGGGAGGGCGCGCTTGTCGCAAGGACTGAAGTTCGAATAGGCGCCATTCTGCTGCATTCAAAGCCCATTGCCGATGTCCCCGGCCCCGCAGCTTTGAAAGCCATTGCCGATGCCGCCCGCAAAGAAGGCCTCTCGATGTTCGATTTCAATGCCGATGTGGAGAACCTCCAACGCAGAATTGCCGCCGTGTCGGCCTGGCACCCGGAACTTGACCTTCCGGACTTGAGCACCGAGGCGCTTCTGGAGCGTGCCGACGAGTGGGTGCCGCTGTTTATCGGGAAGGCCTTTACGGTTACGCAGATGAAAAAGATCGATATGTCGGCCGTGATTTGGAGCCTTTTAAGCTACGAGCAGCAGTTGGCGGTCGATCGTCTTGCGCCGACGCACCTGACGGTGCCGACAGGCAGCCGCATACGCCTTGAGTATCGGCAAGGGGCTGCGGCGCCGGTTCTTCGCGTGAGGCTGCAGGAATGCTTTGGTCTTCTGGACACCCCGTTGGTGGACGGCGGGACTAAGCCTGTTCTTATGGAACTTCTCTCCCCTGGCTATAAACCGGTGCAGCTGACAAGCGATCTGAAAAGCTTCTGGAACGAGGCTTATTTCGAAGTGCGCAAAGAGCTTAAGCGCCGATACCCCAAGCATTCCTGGCCGGAAAATCCGCTGGAAGCGGAGCCGGTGAGAGGGGTTAGGAGGTAGGGGTGTTTCGGTTGCTATCCAAGCATTTTCATGAGGACTTTGTCGGGGACATTGCCGCAGACGCGCCTTACAGTATCTTTCAGATATTCAAGTGATTCCTCGGGTGTCAGGGAGGAATGCAACGGATCTTTTGGATGGCGGAATCCAGGGAAGGGGAAATCATCAGCTTCGAAAAGAGCTTCCGGTTCGCAGAAACTGCTTCTTTGCCAGCCGCTATAGCTAAGGTCGGCCCCACTGTAAACCCTTGTGATGTCGCCGGTTATGACGCGGGTTTGCATTTGGAGCTTGGACAGGAGGGCATCGGCCTTGGATTTGTTTATGCCTAAGAGTTTCCTTACGTCTCCAACGCTTACGCTGCCGTTTTCCCGGATGTGATTGAGCACCGTAAGCTGCTCATCCACAGGTTGATACTTAGGCAGCGACCGCCGCCAGTTCATAAGTTCCCTGTACACTTCCACCGTGGCAAAAGCCGCCTTCCCGCCCCACAGGAACTTGCCATACGCCACATCTCCGCTCCTGACACACTCGATCTTCCAGTCCCATGGGCCCAGATTGTCCTCCGTGAACCACGCCTCCGCCGGGGTATGCTCCTGGATGGAAAAGCCTGCTATGGCGTTGGAGAAGAATGGTATCAATCCATACTCCATCACCAAATGCAGCATCCCCTCGGGATTCCCTACAACAGGCTCCAACGCCTCCCACTGTGCAGAAAAAATAGACATATTCAAACAAACACACGAATATACATAAAATTTCGCGTCGGACAAAGACGTTTTGCTTACGCTGATTACCGGCCGTGGTTGGGTTTGGCTTGGTTTGGGTGGGGTTGTCTTGGTCTGACTTGTCTTGGTCTGGCTTGTCTCGGTTTGGCTTGGTGCACTAAACGTGTCGGCTGATGTCCTGTTTAGTGCAAAAACAGCCCTTTTTGCACTAAACGTGACGCGGAATGTTACGTTTAGTGCACTTTGTCCGAGCAATCAGCCGCCACCTCCAGATATCGGGCCTTCAGGATCTCAATGTCATTGTCGCGGCCATATCGGCAAGATGGGCGCTTCTTAGGAGAAGTCCGCTTTTGATTCTTAGGCTGCCGATCTTGTAGCCACCAAGGTCCCTGGCGTTGACAATTCCCTTCACCGGGATAAACTGCTGAGCGGGAAGAGCTGTTGTTGCCAGCATGGTGCAAAGACTTAAAAGAATCTCTTTGCCAGTTTTCTGACTTGCAGGCCGAAAAACAGCTTCTCCGGGAAGGTCGGCTCAGCGAAAACAGGGCGGAGGATAACGTCGATGGCCGCGTGCTTGCCAGCGAGATTGTCGAACTCCGAGTGGTCCTCAAGTCCTGTATATTCCTTTGCGAAGGCGTCCCAGAAGCGGTGGAACTGATCCAATGTCATGTGGAAGATATCCTGAACCTGCTTCATCGGTGCATACACGCAGCAAATTTGGTACAGGTGGCCGATGTCAAACATCGGGCTACCATAGCCGAAGCGTCCGAGGTCTATCCAATAGCACTTGCCTTCCGACATTATGAGGTTGCCAGGCTGGAAATCCCCGTGCGAGCAGGCGGTGCTTTCGGGGACTGTTTCCAGATAGGCACGTATCTTCTGCCGATTAGCTTTACTTACAAAAACGGCTTTGTCAATACCTTCCAGGGCCTGTTTCTTACGGCTGGGGAAAACACTTGTGTCGCAAGGGGTTGCAAAGAGTTCCTTGCCCTTTGCGGCCAATAGCCTGGCCATCTCCTCCGTGCGATCCGGCTCGTCATGGCAGATGCGCGACAGGGACTTTTTGTTCTTTACGCGTTCCATCACCAGGCCGAAGACATCGCCCACGCGTACAATCTCCTTCATTGCGGGCGTCGGAAGGCCCAGTCGGCCCACTGCTGCCGATGTATCAAACTCCTTCTTTACAGCCTCCAAGCCGTTGGAACGGTCGTTATTGACCTTCAATATAACATCCTGCGTGGCCGGATTCTCGTAAGTGATTCCGTTTCCGCCTTCGCCCACCTTCACCCATGAGTCAAGGCTGATTTGAAGATAATCTGCCATTTGTCTGCAATTTGTTCGTTTCGCGAATATAATGAAAAAAAATCATATCGTATATGGCCGGCTTTGGCCGGATTGCTTAACTGCACGGTCAAATATGTCGTGCACGACTGGCTTGAATCTTTTTGTAACCGTTTAAGCTCTAATTACTTACAAAAACCAGCAAGCCCGCCGACCGGTTTTTCCTTTGCCCCTGGCTTACGACATTTTGTAACAGATTAAAACTCAACCCCTTGTAAAAATCCCCAATCCAGTCGCGCGCGATATTTTTTTACAGCCAGACCATCCGATGGCATAATGAGCATCAGACACAAAAAGGCGACCACAAAGTCGGCCGCCTCCATAAAGTTGTTAAAAAGCGTAACACCCAAGTATCCGACATTACACAAAAACCGGCAATAATGCGTAACGCGAAACACCTGAGTACTCGGCATTACGCAAAAACCGGCAAAAACGCGTAACGCGGGATACCAGAGTGCACGGCATTACGCAAAAACTGGCAAAAACGCGTAACGCGAAGTACCAGAGGACCTGGCGCTACACAATAAACGCACAGAAAAGTAATAGTCTCGAGCACAAAAAAAGGCGACCAAAATGTCGGCCGCCTCTACAAGAAAAGATGTTATTCGAGTGAAATGTAGGGTCTTTGGTCCCCATCCTTCTGCGCCAAAGGCTGAGAGGCATAGCCGCCGGAGTTGGTAACGGTCGATCCATTCCAGTACCATCCAATCCAGCGAGCAATCATGTAATCATGCGCAAGGGTCAGCTTTGTATCGCTGACATCAAAGGCCAGTTCCTGAGGAGCATCGCTAGTGCTACCATCATTTGAGAATATGATAATTTTTGCCGTATGGCCGGTTACACCGTCAACACTATAGTTAAAGAACTCGTAGTTTGAATTCGCAGCAAAGGACAGTCTGCCATCACTTATGATGCCATAGTAAGTATTTCCGTCAGACACTCTATCGGCAGAATAAGCATAATCTCCGTCTCCATGAGCAAGCCATGTTCCCATGGCAGTCCAAAGCGGATGATCTGCTGTCAGTCTAGTATTCGAGGCTTCAGATGTCATTCCATCCACGTCAGACAATATAAGTTGGCCCTTTGTCAAATCGTCGCTCAGTTCGAACGTAATCGTTCCATACTTCCATTCGCCTGCTGCTGTTTGACCATAATTGAGAGTATGCGTCTTGACGTATTTGGTTACATCTGCAGCAGTTATTGCATTGACTTTCACACTTCCCTGGCTATACACATTGTACGTAGACTCATCTATTACAAACCAACTCAGATAGACTTGTCCGGTCTCTGGAACATGAGAGGACCAATCAAGTGAAGATTGATTGGATTTGTAGTTAGCCCTGCAAGATGGATACGTGCTATAGTTATTACAACTGAGGCTATACAGGGAAGATGCTATTTGTACATCATTGTATTGCGAAAGAGTTACGCGTGTAGTAAGTTTTGAACTCGCGGTTACTGAGACGCTACTCAATGTTGGGCTGCCTGAAGCTGACATGGATGCAATATAATCATTCAGTGCGGAAGGGAAAACGATATGAATCATGTTCTTGTAGCCTGTCTGATTGTAAGCTGCCGTCTCACCATTATACCTGTATGAAGGAGCAAGTTGAATAACCTCCGGAGAAGTCTGAGTTCCAGCCAATAACTGATTATAACTGCTTGTCGCACAAACAAGTTCAATATTGCACGCGCGGGCATCAAGTGTTACTCCGGTAATGTGGGTGTCGAAAGAAACGGTTCCGTCGGATGCAATTGAAAAGTATAAATACGAATCCGGGGTTGTAGTTTCGCGGGGCACATAACCAAACTGGGCAGCTGCCGCGCCATAGGGATTGACAAGGCGATAACTCGATTTGTCAGAGGCATTTTGCTGAATAGAAACATTCACATAGCCTGGAACATCCTTGTCAAGTGCATCGGTATAAGAGTTTTTAATTAATTTGCCCCACAGGAAATTATCAATAAACTTACCCGTGCCCAGGGTTACCCATTCATTGGCATATGGCCCAACTTCAATTAGGTCGTTGCGATTGAAGGTGAATTCTTTTTTGATCGTTTTTTCGAGGAGAACGTTATTGTTGGCATCGAGCAGTTTCATCGAAATGGTGTTGGCTGCGTACGTGCCGGTGGGGATGTTGAAATAGAAGGTCTGGGCGTCCGAACCGGACAGAGACGCCTTCAAATATGCCTGGCCGGTGTGATCAGAGCCATACTTCGTATAATCTCCAAGTTTAACTTCCTTATCACCGCCGATATTCAGAAGATAGTCGCCCGCGATGGGATAATTGTCTTGATCGGCAGTATACAAGCCGAAAGAGACAGCGTCTGACGGAATGCCGGAAACGGAAATTTTCAGCACTGCCATCGCTGTGCTGAACTTAAGGTCGGTAGGAGTATCCTCACTTGAAGGAGAGCCGATAAGCATAACCTCCGAAGCCGAGCCCGCAATCGAACTGGGCTTTGTAAAGAAGGGCTTGCCATAGCTGACATATTCCGATGTTCCGCTGGAAGGGCGGGCAACCGAGGCAGGATAAATGGCGATACCGGTGCTATTATAATCGGCCATTGCCGTAACCCTACCCTGATTGTCGGCTGTTTCGACGATGCTGAAGGTGGCGTATCGGCCTTCATTGGAAGTAGATGTCACCTCGTATGCCACCCAACCCTGAGAAGTCGGATTGGAGAGGTCGTTCACATACATCATGGCTACCTGATCACCCGTGGTCCAGGAAAACTTACCATCGGCATCATAATCAGTTTTAGTGTCGATATATGAAGCCGTCAGAGTTGCGGGGATATTAGCGGGAAGGACAAACTCGAAAGGCTCCGCCGGAGAAGTTTCCGTATTGTCTGCAGTCTGTTCTTTCTCGCAAGAAACGATGGCAAAGCAGAACAAAGCCATCATGCTGTATAAAACTTTTTTCATGGCTCTGTTATTCAAAAAGATCATCGACATCATTGCGTTTGTTTAAGTTTTCTCCATTCGACAAGTCAAGAATGACTTGCTCCATCTGGAGTCTGAGGACTTCCACCTCGGGTTGTAAATAACTCTTTTTCATTGACTATAAGTTTTAATAATACTATCACTTATCTGGCAGCTAAGGACGGATTTACGCCATCTGCAATTTTGCAAAGGTACAAATTAAAATGACAATTGCAATCTTTCTAATTGACAGCATTTTAATTATTGCCATTGTACATGCGTCTGGGGCTATTTTTTCGTTGAAAAATTTTTAAGTTAACCGTCCTTATCTGCCAGATAAATTAGTAACAACAACACCATAACTAATGAAAACATTTTACATGAAACCGGAAGCCGAGTGTTTTGCTCTGGACGTCGAAAAGAGCTTACTTGCAAACACTTCACAGCAAAATTTGAAGATTGAAAAGCTGGAAGGAACATGGGCCGACGAGAATGAGGATTAATTAAAAAACTGCACCGAAAATGAAAAAGACTTTTTTTCTTCTGCTCGCTATCTCGTCGCTAGCTTTTATATCCTGTGGAAAAATTCAGGAACAGGACAATCATGAACCTAACAGCACAGAGGATGCCGGCTGTTTTGAGATTGTCGGAATAATTCACAATACGGAATCTTCTGCTCCTGAAGTTAAAACTCAGTATAATATCGGCCCTGAATATGCTACATTCAGCTGGACTCAGAATGACGAAATCCAGCTGATCGTCTATAAGACCACCCAAACACAGGATCAATACAGACTTTATGCCGAGAGTTCCTCTGCTACAACAACTTTTAAATCTGGGTCTACAACTTACGATCCCATAGGCGGCATTGTCGACGGCTGGCTATCCACGGGGTTTGCAATATACCCGGTTTCGAAAGCTAATAATGGTATTCAACGAGACGACTACATCTCTTATATAAAACCTTCCGCCTCACCTTATGATCCAGTAACCATTTCAATGAGAGATTCATACACTCTTTCCAATTTGGACAACCAGCTGTCAGTTGTGCCGATGGTAGGCATCCAGAACGCGAACAATGAACTCGTGTATGATTTCTATCCTGCTGTGGGCGTACTTGCATTTTCAATCAGCGCTGTTCCTGTTACGGCAACTGCTGTACGACTGACCTCCTTCGATTCGACCGAGCCCTTATGCGGCACATTCAGCATGACAAAAGGAGTCCCTGACATTGCCATGGCTAAGGTCCAATCCGGTTCACTCACACGAACAGTTACTCTTCCCTCACGAACGGCGTCACAGGACATTACAGTCTATATCCCACTCCCAGTCGGCTCTATTGCACATGGTCTTCGCATAGAGCTTTTGGACGGATCTGCCACCCCCATTTTCAAGAAAAAATATAGCGATGTTCTTGAAATTGAACGCGGCGTTATCAAAACAGTCAACCTGGAAACACCAGAGTGGAAGAAACTCGGAAAGGGAAAATTCATTGACAATTATATGTGGAACAAGCTAAATTTCGGTTCTACAACCTTCTCTGAAGTTGGTTATGTAAATGTCGATATCTATCAAAACACGTCAGATCATACTCAATACCGTATTCCTAACCCCTATGGACAAGCAGCGGCTTATTTGAACAATGCCGGTATAAGTCAGTCTTCTCATGATGATTACTTGTATTTTACTGTATCTGACTCTGAGGTAAGTTTTAATGAACATAAGACCGGATACACAGTTGACGGACATAACCTTTCTATCCAGCCAGTAAGCAGCAGCGTAAAAACAAAACTTGTTCATGGGACAGTAGATTCTCCGGGAATTGTCCAGTTAGCACCTTCGTATTACGATGCTGATGACAACAGTTATGACATAAATGACAAATCGAACAGCGACAATATAATAAGAATCAACTTCCCCACGATTGATTCCAGTTACGAAGGAAGTCTCAGTATAGTAAACAATAAGGTGGACCTATCCTCCGGAATAGCTTATACGAAGGGCAGCGCTGCAGACCGTGTAATTATACAGATTTCGGATTATCCTATTTTCCATTACTATGGCACCGGGGCTTCAGTTCCTGGATCCAGAGTAACAAAGTATGATAGCAATACTCTCCAAAGCAGTTCATTAGGTTACGGGGCAAGCGGAAGCAATTACGACCAAACTCACTCGGGAATTAAATACCTAACATGGAGCACATGGTCGGCCAATGCTGAATATATGTATGAAATGGGATGCATCAAATTCTATGGACTTGTACCTGACGACAGCGCAGCATTACCTGGAACATATTATATTGGGAACAGTTCTGATTACCAACTTGTATTTGCCGAGAGTTCAGACCCAACAAGAGGGAACATTGTGATTAGCGCTTACCCTACTTGGAGTTTAAGCGGAACGCTTTATGGCGTATACGATGCTTCCGCAAAAACTATGACTTTTGACGGATCTCAAGTATTCAATCAACACTCAAACGGAACTTACTATTGTGTACATGGTCAAGGCAGAGATGGAACCATCCGTGATGTAATTTTCTCGGTTGCGAATTCCAGCGGTAAATACAAATTGACTCCTACAGGCGAATTCGGAATTGGTGAAGCTACTGTTGCTGATGGTATTGCAACTAAATACACCGCAACAAGTCACGTTTGGAATTCAACAGTCCTTTACCAACAATAGGAGTATCAATACAACCACATAGGGTGCATAGTTAACAAATGCACTAGTACTAAAAGGCGTTTACATATTTTACAAAGTCATTACGCCTGGCACCTCAACGATGCCAGACGTAATGTTTCTATGCAGAGACGGCCATAGCCATAATATAAGGCCCCCGCACTAAACCTGCCATCAGTAAGCATCCGATAAAGTACATTAGCCGCCACTCTCGGGAAGTACCGGGTAGTGGCGGCTAATAGTAGTTATTTGCGTGGTACTACCGGGTAGTAGTCAATAGTGGCGTCCAGTTACCTGGTAGTAGCTGTTCAATGCTCT
>JAFUVU010000055.1 GCA_017477465.1 Bacteroidales bacterium | reverse complement strand
AATTGACACTTTTTTCAGGCTTTTTAATGCCTGCCTTCCGTCGTCCCTCAGGGACAGCTTACGGCAGATGTGATTATACGTAAAGTATTGAATATTAAATATTAAACAAAAATATTGTTAATTTCTAACGAAGTATTGTAAAGTGTTATCGTTCGTAAGTTAGGGGAAAGGAAAGGAAAGGAAAGTTCCGGCGTTACTACTCCAGGTAATACGCCCATGCGCGCGGCCTTCGGTACAGGGTCGCGCGTAAAAACAAGAATATGAAGAAATTAATTAGAGAATTATACCCCCCCCCTTGATAGGAAGGAGCCATGCACCTATTCACTGAATATGAAATGAGACCGGTCATGTGGCGATACAACCATACAAAGATATGAAAAATTTTAAAATATTCCATACATAAACAACAAAAAATGGCAATTCAAAAAGACGAATTAGCGAAAATGCGCCATCCGACCGCAAGCTATGTTCACGGAACAAACTCGCAAAACTGCCACGCGTCGCCTGAAACATTTTGAAAAATTTTTAATAGTTTGTGATTTTTTGTAACTTTGCGGATGGAATTTTTGGATTAATTCAATATAAACTATGGTTTCTTACAAAGAATTAGGTCTTGTGAACACCCGTGAGATGTTCAAGAAGGCCGTTGCCGGCGGTTACGCCATCCCTGCATTCAATTTCAACAACATGGAGCAGCTCCAGGCTATCATCCAGGCCTCAGCAGAGACCAAGAGCCCTGTGATCCTCCAGGTTTCCAAGGGTGCCCGCAACTATGCCAACCAAACCCTTCTCCGCTACATGGCAGAAGGTGCTGTGGAATATGCCAAAGAACTGGGTTGGGAGCATCCTCAGATTGTCCTCCACCTGGACCACGGCGACAGCTTCGAGCTCTGCAAGAGCTGCGTTGACATGGGCTTCAGCTCCGTTATGATTGACGCCTCTTCCCTCCCTTACGAAGAGAACATCGCCCTCACCAAGAAAGTCGTCGACTACGCACATCAGTACGATGTGACAGTAGAGGCCGAACTCGGCGTCCTCGCCGGTGTCGAGGATGAGGTTTCAGCAGAGGAATCCCACTACACCCGTCCGGAAGAAGTGATCGACTTCGCCACCCGCACAGGTTGCGACAGCCTCGCCATTTCCATCGGCACAAGCCACGGCGCTTACAAGTTCAAACCCGAACAGTGCACCCGTGACCCCAAGACCGGCCGTCTGGTTCCCCCGCCGCTCGCATTCAACGTTCTCCACGAGATTGAGAAGAAGCTTCCCGGCTTCCCTATCGTTCTCCACGGCTCCTCCTCTGTTCCTCAGGAATATGTGGACATCATCAACGCCAACGGTGGCAAACTGCCCGATGCAGTAGGTATCCCCGAGGAGCAACTCCGCGAAGCCTCCAAGAGCGCAGTCTGCAAGATCAACATCGACTCCGACAGCCGTCTTGCAATGACCGCAGCCATACGTAAAGTCTTCAACGAGAAGCCCGGCGAGTTCGACCCCCGCAAATACCTGGGTCCCGCCCGCGACGAGATGAAAAAGCTCTACATGCACAAAATCATCAACGTCCTCGGCTCCAACGGCAAGGCTGAATAAGAGCCTTTTGGCACACAGAAAAGGGCGACCCAAGTCATTTTGACTTTGGGTCGCCTCTTTTTTTAGCGACCGCGCCGGTTCCGTCAAAAATGGCACTTTTTGCAGGAACTCAAGTGGACGATTACGCCGGTTCCGTCAAAAACGGCACTTTTTGCGGGAACTCGCGTTGGTGATTACGCCGGTTCCGTCAATATTGGCACTTTTTGCGGGAAGCGGACTTCTACCTTAGGCGCAGCGAATTGGTTACAACGCAGATGCTGCTAAGGGCCATGCAGGCGGCGGCTACCATTGGATTAAGGAGGCAGCCTGTGAAGGGATACAGCACACCGGCGGCCAGGGGCACTGCCAGAAGGTTGTAGAAAAACGCCCAGAAGAGGTTTTCCCTTATGATGCGGACGGTCCGTTTGGAAAGCTGAATCAGGATTGAAATTCTTGACGGATCGGCCGATACTATCGTTGCCTGGGCGGCATTGATGGCTATGTCGGAGCCGCCTCCCATGGCGATGCTGAGGTCGGCCTGGGCAAGGGCCGCCGAATCGTTTATTCCGTCGCCTGTCATCGCGACCACCTTTCCTTCGGCCTGCAGCCGTTTCACGTAATCCAGTTTGTCGCCGGGGAAAACGCCGGAGCGGTATAGCGTGATGCCGCACTCGTCGGCAACTTTCTTTACGGCTTCCGGCTTGTCGCCGCTCAGAAGATGCACTTCAATGCCTGCCTCTTTCAACTGCTTCACGGCCTGGACGGAAGTGGAACGCAGTTTATCGGCAGGAAAGCCTTCTGTGAGGGTGCCGGTCTTGTCAAGTACGATAGCATTGACTTTGGCGGCGGTCTGGAGGCTTTCGGCATCTTTGATGAGGATGCCTTTCGAGGCGCCGTTGCCTACCGCGGCGATAATAGCCGTTGGCGTAGCGAGACCGAGGGAGCAAGGGCAGGCTATCACCAGCACCGTCACCATGCTCAGCAGGCCTAACGTCACCCCGTCGCTGCCACCGAATATGCACCAGCACACAAGCGTCAGAACAGATATGCCGATGATGACGGGCACAAACACCGCAGCGACTTTATCGACCAGGTTCTGAACCGGAGCCTTGGTGCCCTGCGCTTCCCTTACCATCCGGATTATGGCCGAGAGGATGGTGTCTTTCCCGCTTTTCTCCGCTTTAACATTGATGATGCCGCTCTTGTTCATCGTGCCGGTATAGACCTTGTCCCCTTTCTGCTTTAAAACAGGGGCCGATTCGCCCGTGAGCATGCTTTCATCCACCTCGGAACTGCCGTCGAGGACTGTTCCGTCGGCCGGGATTCTTTCTCCGGGCTTTACCGGAAGCACTTCACCTGGCTGAACGGCACGAACGGGCTGCAGGTCCATAAGACCGCGAATGGCCGCAGTGGTGCTGTGCTTGGCCCTTTCCTCCAGTAATCGGCCTAGCAATATGAAGGCCACTATCATGGTGGAGGACTCGAAGTATAGGTGCGGCGTCAAGCCACGGGAAGTCCACACCGAAGGGAAGAGCAGGTTGAAGACGCTGAAAAGATAGGAGATGCTGATCGAAAGGGCAACCAGCGTGTCCATATTGGCGCTTCCGTGCCTGAGGGCCGTAAAGCCCGCCTTGAAAAAACGCAGTCCGCACCAGAACACAACCGGCGTTGCCAGCGCCCAGAGGACATAGCCTTTGTAGGGAAAAGGCTTGAATCCCATGCCGATGACCATCACCAAAGCGGCAAGGGCCAGGGCGATAACAGTGTCTTTCCTTAATTTGGAAAAGGCAGCCGCCCGGGCTGCCTCCGCTTCTAGGTCGGCTTCGTCTTCCGACCCTTCCGTGAGCATGTCGTAACCGGCATCCTTTACTGCCTGGCGAAGTTCGCCGGGGCTGGTGACGGAGGCGTCATACTCTACCAGGGCGCTGTTCGATGCCAGGCTAACCTGGGCACTGCATACGCCTTTGGCATTTTTCAGGGCGCTTTCCACGCGCGCCACGCAGGCGGCGCAGCCCATGCCCTGAACGGGGAAGTTTCTCTTTTTAGTATTACTCATGTTTGTAAAGAGCCGCCTGCTGTGCAATCAGGTCAGCGTCGTCGAAATAATTGATTTTCATGGCGTCCTTCATCTCGTGAAGGGTCTGGGCTGCAACTTCGCGTGCGGCGAGTGAACCTTTGCGGAGGATTTCGTACACTCCGGGGATGTCCTGCTCGTAGGATTTGCGACGGGCACGGATGGGTTCCAGACGGTCGTTAAGGACGTTGATGAGGAACTTTTTGCATTTCATATCTCCGAGGCCGCCGCGACGGTAATGGTCTTTGAGTTCGTCCAGGGAGGCATAGTCGGGCCAGAAGCGGGCAAAGTCTTCCGGCTCGCAGAAGGCATCCAGATAGGTGAAAACGGTATTTCCTTCAACTTTGCCGGGGTCTTCCACCTTGAGGTGGCCGGGATCTGTGAACATGCCTTTGACCTTCTGTTCCATGGTTTTGGCATCATCCGAAAGGTAGATGCAGTTGCCCAGGGACTTGGACATCTTGGCCTTGCCGTCGGTGCCGGGAAGGCGGCGGCAGACAAGGTTGGAAGGAAGAAGGATTTCCGGCTCCACCAGCACTTCGCAATTATAGGTGCCGTTGAAACTGCGCACAATCTCGCGGCACTGCTCTATCATAGGCTCCTGGTCCTCGCCTACCGGAACGGTAGTGGACTTGAAGGCGCAGATATCGGCCGCTTGGGAGATGGGATAGGTGAAAAAGCCGACTGGGAGTCCGCGCTTGTTGTCGTCCGTTGCGCCGCCTTCGAAACCGCGGAGGGCCATTTCGGCCTTTACGGTGGGGTTGCGCTGCAGGCGCTGGACGGTAACGAGGTTGGAGAAGAACTGAGTCATTTCATGCAGTTCGGGGATCTGGCTCTGGATGAAGATAGTGACTTTTTCCGGGTCCAGGCCGCAGGAGAGATAGTCCAGGGCTACTTCTATGATGTTCTGGCGTACCTTTTCGGGGTTGTCGGCATTGTCGGTCAGGGCTTGGACATCGGCAATGAATACGAACATTCTATCGTAATTGCCTTCGTTCTGAAGGATGACCCTGTTGCGCAGGGAGCCCACATAGTGCCCCAGGTGGAGTTTGCCGGTCGGGCGGTCGCCGGTTAGGATGATTCGGCCCATATTACTCGTCTTTCTTTTCTTCTGTCACGGTTTCCGTAACTGTCTCCACCTTTTCTTCCACTGCGGTTTTGGCCTGCTCTTCGGCTACTGTCTTCACTTCCTCGGCGGTTTCTGCCTGCTCACCGGCGATAATATCGATTTTCTGGGAGGCTGCCTCTGCCTTTTCGGCTACTTTTTCTGCCTTGGCGGCAGCTTCTTCGGCGGCTTTTTGGGCTTTGATGAGCTCGGTCTGCTTGGCGGCTATATTTTTCTGGTTTTTGAGGTCTTTCTGGCTGCTCTTGACATCTTTCTTAGCGTTACGCACATCCTTCTTGGCCGATGAGATATCTTTCTTGTGGCCCTTGATCTCCTTCTGGATTCCATCTACTTCCTTCTTGCTCGCTTTCACCTTGGATTCGGATTCCTTGTAGTCGGCCTTGGCTTCCTTGAGATCCTGTTCCAGATCTTTGAGCTCGCTTTCAAGCTGTGCTACGGCCATTTTGTCGGCTGCGTCGAAGACGTTGTCGTCGGCCTTTCTTGCTTTCTTCTCAAGCTTTAGGGCGTTTTTCTTGGCTTTGATTACGTCCTGCTTGGCTTTGAGAGACTGCTTCATGATTCCAAGAGCCTTCTTGCCCTGATTGTATTCTTCCTGGGCTTCGCCAAGCTCTTTTTCAAGGGCGTTGATTTGTCCCTGACTTTCCCTGATACGGGCATCGGCCTTCTTCTGTGCGTCGGAGAGGTCTTTCTGAGCCTGCTCCACCTGCTTTTCCGCTTCTACGATAGCATCTTTGTTGGTCTGGGCCTGAGCGCCGAAAGCAATAGCCAAAGCGGCCACTGTCAAAAGAATTCTGTAAGTTTTCATATCTTGTTTCAATTTGTTTCTATCATACAAAGGTAACTATTTTCCAGAATATAAAAAAGGCGGCCCGAAGGTCGCCTTGTCACAGAATCTTTCAGACGCAGGTTTTGCTGTACACCCACTTGGTTATTTCACCGTCGGAGCCGTCCGAATCCTGAATGTCAACCACCTTGTCATCCGCATCTTTAACTCCGTAGACGGAATTGATTTCATGTCTTGTGCAGGTATTGCCGTTAGCGTCTTTGACATTCTCATACTTGGCATATCCTTCGAGGCGTATTCCACCTGCTTTGACAGCCTCCCACTGCTCAGGCGAAAGGACAAATGCACCGTTGCTGCGGACATATTCCCGGTCGTAAATATCGGCATAACGGTTATTGTAGTACGTGTAAGGGTAATTCATGTTGAGCGTGCCGACCGTGAATTCCTTAAGGTGCGTATACTGTCTCAGGTCGACCGAGCCGATTCCGTTCACCACCCAGTTGGTATTGCTGGTAATGTAGAGATTCTCCAAAGCGGGGAAAACTGCAGCGGAAGGGACTTCGTGAATATTGCGGCCGTCCACCGAGAATGTTTTAAGGGATGGATAGCTGGAAGCATATGAGACGGAGTTGAAGCCGTATTTAGTACCCGCCGTCATGAAGATGTGGAGTGTCTCAAGATTGGGGAATGAGCCCAGTACAAGTTTGTTATTCTCCAAAGTACGGTCTTCAAGCGACAGATACTGCAATGAAGTGCTGCCCCCGAGAGTAATATCGCCGGGAGAGGTTATAACGAGCTTCTTTACGCCGGAAGGAGTAAACGAGACATCGCCTTTTGACAGATTCAAGGTAAGTTCGTCAACATCTGCGGAAGGAATGCTAAGACCGCTGACACTGCCTGCGTTGATTTCAGCTTTTTTGAGCCGGGAAGCTGAAAGGTCCATGTCGACAATTGCCTTGGAATAGGCATACAGCTTAAGCTCCTCAAGCGAACTGAGATTTGCCCATCCGGAAGGACTTGTCGTCGCATCCGAGCAGGTCAGTTCAATCACCTTAAGCGAAGCCTGGGCAGATGTGAATGCAATAACGGCATCTCCGCTTATTCCAAGCTCAAGAGAATCGAGCTTGTCCATATAGCTTAACTGGGAGGCAATCGAAGGCTCCGTTTCGATATTGGCCGTAAGGCTGCGTACGCCGCCCACTGGAGAAGGAAAAGCCTGACCCTTGAACACATTCAGCATAAGGGCCGACAATCCGTCGGACTTTACACCGTCCATGGAAGGTATATCGATATCCAGTTTCTCAAGCGAAAGGCCGGACAGGTCAAGTAAGGAAACTGGATTCGGGGTAGAAAAATACAGCTGCTTCAGGGCAGGCAGTCCGGAAAAGTCAAGGGATACTCCCTCGGCAAGTTCCTGTACGGAGAAAGACTCCAGCTCAGACAGAGCTGTCAGACCCTTGACGAGCTTCATATTAGGTTCCATGCCCAAATCCACGACTTTAAGTTTGGTATTATGGCTAAGGTCGATTGAGCGAAGCTGCGACTGCTGGATAAAGAGCATCTCCAGTTGAGTAAGGGTATCAAAACGCAAGGCTTTCAGAGTCATGGGAGAATTCATGTCCGACCCGAGGTCCAGACTGAGATATTTCAAGCCAGTAAAATACTGAAGGCCGTCCAGACAAAGCATATTGCCGTTCATGGATGAAACCCGAAGTTCCGTAATTCCGCTTGCTTCCGAGGGTTTTATGAAACGGCCGCCGGTAATGGCATCAAGCTGATTCTGTTTTTCTTCCCAGTCTGAGGAAGGGGCGTCCATAGGGCTGAGGTCAAGATTGTACATAGGACATGAAGTATAGGAAATCATACCCGTCTCGCCGTCAACATACTCATTCCCCTCCCAAAGCATCTTCACAAAGTTGGGGTCGCTTATGTAGGCATATTCGCTGAGCAGTTTGGCGTCGGTGAGTTCCATGCCCTGCCTGTACACTTTGCCGGCCTCGAAGGGCTGGTTGAAAACGATATCCTGCACGCGGAACACGCCTGCCGATGTATTGACCATCACATCGGCCTTGCGGCCGGCGGCATTGCCTTCCGAAAAATCGAGAGGAAGCGACCACAGCCATACGTATGTGGACTCGCCCGGAGCGAGAGTTACATCCTTGACTTCAAGGACGCCGGAGTTCGAGGGCTGGACATCGCCCCACTCGTTGTAATCGGGAGTAACTATTTCGCCTGTAAGAAGGTCCATGTACAAGGTTCCCTGCATGATGTCGCTCTCGCAAGTGGAGCGATATACTACGCTGTACACGTCTATGGGGGCCGATGTGCTGTTTTTCAGCAGAAAACGTATCTTGGAGAATATGTGCTTGAACTCCATCGTGATGGAGGCGTTGCCTTCGGAGTCAAAATTGGAGGCCGTAAGCTCCAGCGGTCTGGCGAACATATAGTCGCCGTAAGTCAGATGCTCGCTGTTATTCTTTCCAATCTGCATTACGGAGCCGAGTGCACCGCGGAGCACATCGCGCGATTCTCCTCCTACGCTTACGTTAGTCAGTTCCGCATTGCCGTAAAGATAGAAGGCCGTTACTTTGTCGCCGGGGCTGAGAGTCAGTTCGCTTTCGTATGCATTCGCATTGGGGCTCGCTTCGAATGTTGCGATTTCACCGTCCGTGGTATTGACGAAACGGTAGCCGAGTCCGGATGATTCCCAACTTTCGTATTCACTTTCATACTTGTAAACCGACAGCATGTCAACCCCCGCCTGCCAGCGGAAAGAAGAACCGTCTGTCAAGTCAGTTCCATGTTCGGCTTTGGTGGCCGATTCCTCTGTAGCATGGATGACCACTTTCCCAGGCGCTTTGGCCGAAGGCTGCTGCGGCGCCAAGTCCATTTCCTTGTTTCCGGCGCACGACAAGGCCAAAAATCCGCATAGAGCGGCAAATATAATATTCTTTTTCATAGCTTCTAAATCTAAAAGGGGGCCACGGTGAACAGCTGCTCGCCGGAGTCGCCGATAGGTGTCTCCGGGGTTTGTGAATACCCGCCGGACAGGCAGATTACTTTTGAAGGTTCCATTGATACATCCTCAGAGGAAGGAGGGAGGTATTTTTGAAGTAGTTTTTTCATAGGCGTTTATTTTCAGCAAAAATAGTCATTATCCTGCAAAAAACAAAAATGGCTCCCCGAAAACGGAGAGCCATTACAGTTGATGAAGTGATTACTGTTCATCGGGACCCTGGTCCTGAGGGCCTTGAGGACCGCCCTGGAAAGGACCCTGGGGGCCACCCTGGAACGGGCCTTGAGGGCCGCCCTGAGGACCTCCGGCCTGCTGGCCGGCCTGGTACATCTTCTCGAAGGCTTTGTTCAGAGCCTCGGAGTAGCGGTCGATGTCGGCCAGGTTCTGGGCCTTCACAGCCTCCTTGAGGAGGTTGCAGTTGGACTCGACTTCGCTCTTGACATCGGCAGGAACCTTGTCGCCGTTTTCCTTGAGGAATTTTTCGGCCTGGAAGGTGAGGGCGTCGGCGTTGTTGATTTTGTCGATGCGCTCTTTTTCGGCCTTGTCGGCGGCTTCGTTGGCCTTGGCCTCGTCTCTCATGCGCTGGATTTCTGCGTCGGAGAGGCCGGACGAGGCCTCGATGCGGATGTGCTGTTCCTTGCCGGTAGCCTTATCCACTGCGCTGACGTTCAGGATGCCGTTGGCATCGATATCGAAGGTGACTTCAATCTGAGGGATGCCGCGGGGTGCGGGAGCGATGCCGTCCAGATGGAAGATGCCGATCTGCTTGTTGTCCTTTGCCATGGGACGCTCGCCCTGGAGGACGCGGATCTCTACGCCGGGCTGATTGTCGGCCGCCGTGGAGAAGATCTGGCTCTTCTTGGCAGGAATGGTGGTGTTGGACTCGATAAGCTTGGTCATGACGCCGCCGAGGGTTTCGATACCCAGGCTCAGCGGAGTAACATCCAGAAGAAGCACGTCCTTCACATCACCGGCGAGCACACCGCCCTGGATGGAGGCGCCGATGGCGACCACCTCGTCGGGGTTGACGCTCTTGTTGGGCTCTTTGCCGAAGAAGTTCTTCACAAGTTCCTGTACGTAAGGGATACGGGTGCTGCCGCCCACGAGGAGGACCTCGTCAATGTCGGAGGGGTTCAGATGGGCGTCGGCAAGTGCCTGACGGCAAGGAGCGATGGAACGCTGGAACAGGGCGTCGGACAGCTGCTCGAACTTGGCGCGGGTCAGGGTCTTTGCAAGGTGCTTGGGAACACCGTCCACAGGCATGATGTACGGCAGGTTGATCTCCGTGGAGGTCTGGCTTGAAAGCTCGATCTTTGCCTTTTCTGCGGCTTCTTTCAGACGCTGGAGGGCCATAGGGTCTTTCTTGAGGTCGATTCCGCCGTTCTCGGAGGCGAACTCGGAGGCGAGCCAGTCGATGATCACCTGGTCGAAATCGTCACCGCCGAGGTGGGTGTCACCGTTAGTGGAGAGAACCTCGAACACGCCGTCGCCAAGCTGGAGGATGGAGATATCGAAGGTACCGCCGCCGAGGTCGTAAACTGCAACCTTCATGTCTTTGTCCTTTTTGTCAAGGCCATAGGCAAGAGCTGCTGCCGTGGGCTCGTTGATGATACGTTTCACATCCAGGCCTGCGATGCGGCCGGCTTCCTTGGTGGCCTGACGCTGAGAGTCGGAGAAGTATGCGGGAACGGTGATGACAGCTTCCGTAACTTCCTGACGGAGATACTCTTCGGCGGTCTTTTTCATCTTCTGCAGAATCATGGCCGATATTTCCTGAGGAGTATAGAGTTTGCCGTTGATGTCCACGCGGGGGGTGTTGTTTTCGCCGCGGACCACTTTGTAGGGGACGCGGTTTACTTCGGTGTTCACCTGGTCGTAGGTTTCACCCATGAAACGTTTGATGGAGAACACGGTGTTGTTAGGGTTGGTGATTGCCTGACGCTTTGCAGGAGAGCCGATTTTACGCTCGCCGCCGTCGGTAAATGCCACCACTGAAGGAGTGGTGCGCTGCCCTTCGTTGTTGATTATGACGGTCGGCTGGTTGCCTTCCATCACTGCCACGCAAGAATTGGTGGTTCCAAGGTCGATTCCGATAATTTTACCCATAATATACTTTCTTTTAATTGTTATCAAATAATTTGGCGCCACCTCCGAAGGGGTGACGCCTTGCAAATTATCGAACTTCGTGCCAGCGCTCAGTTGCTGACAAAATGGCAGAAATCACGGCTTAGAAACGCCAGCCCACAGTGACAAGTGCGTCAACCATGCGGGACTTGATCTCGATTTCCGGGGTCAGGACATTGGCATCAACTGCTCCGTCGGCATAATACAGATAAGGAATCAGATAGTCCTTTGGCATGAAGCGTACGCGGACGGCGGCATCGGCAAAGAAGGAACCGCCGGAGCTGAAGCCAAGGCCGAGGGACGCGCTGTGCTTTGAAAGGGCGGCCTTGTCCGATGCGCTGAGCTCATAGACATAGTTGTCCTGGAAATACTTGCTTTGACCGCCGCCAATGTAGTTGTACCCGGCACGCACTGCCAGGAACGGCAGGGGCTTCACTTCCGCACCCAAGCGCAGCTGATGGCTCACGCCCAGAAGCTCGGCTATATCGGCATTTACGTCGGCGAAGTTGTCGTCGAAAGCATAGCTTGAGCTTGATTTGTAGTGGGTGTGGGAATAGTCGGCAAATTCATAATCCGCACTTACGAGGCCCCAACTGCCGATGCTGTACGCAACGCCGAGATTGAAGCGGAAAGGATTCACGAGCGTGTAACCCCACTCGTCTTCCGGGCTGGGAATGGTGGTGCTTTTGCCGCTGAGAACCGTCGTGCCGCTGAAGCCGTAGCGCTCCTTTATATCCATCAGGGTAGGTGTCTGGATGGCTGCGCCAAGGCGAAGGCCTGCCATGGGACGCCAGATAGCGCCGGCCTTGAGGTAAATACCTGATCCGCTGGCCTGGTAGTTACGCTTCATCGTCAGGCTTTCGAAGGTGGCGGTTCTGCCGTCGTCGTAATTCAGGGTTGGGAACTCGTCGGGGTTGTCGGGCATTTCCATCCAATACTCTGACATGCCGTATGACAAAGTGGTGACACCAAGGTTGAGGCCGAGGTAGAGCTTGTCATTGTAATTGGCCGAGAAGTTCATCAGGATGTCGTGCTTTGAGCCCGTGGTCTGCTGGCCATATTTCTGGAACACAGGCGCTGCAAGACGGATATTGCCGTCGTCATCGATGACTTCCGTCACGGCGATGTATGAGCCGTCCTGGCCAGGCAGTCCGTCGAACATGCCGCTGCGATAGCCCGCCACATTCATCCATGCGGCCGGAGTATTGTACCAGTCGGAGGAGGAAAGATCTGCAGTTTTATATCCTGCCGATTGTGCCTGTGAAGCAAGCGAGGCGGCGAAGGAATTGTCGTAATTGACTCCGGAGGAATGGAGGCGGGAGGTGTAGTCGGCCGTTGAATTGAACATGAAGCCGAAGCTCATCCTCTTCCAACCGCTGCGCCTGCCGGTGTTCATATTGATAATGAAGCCCACATTGGGCACTTTGAAGCGGCTGTAAGGGGTTTTCACCTTATCGCCAAGGCCGATTGCCTCTGCACTGCCTTCCGCTATTGTCCCTGCGACATTCACCGTTGAGAAAGTGACGCCGGGAGTGAATACGAACTGCGAGTACGAAGCCACGGACGATCCGGCAGGATTGATGCCGATTGAGCCGGCATCACCGCCAACGGCTGTCAAGGCATTGCCGATACCGACGCTGCGGGCCGTTCCGCCGTAGTTGTTCTCCGAAAAAAGCAGGGCGTCCTGCCAAGTCTGGGCGGCGGCTCCGATGGTAACCGCCATGCCCATAGCGATAATCAATATCTTTTTCATGATGCTTAAGCTGGATTAATGGCGACCGGAGCGGGAACTGCCACCCGACGAGCGGGAGCTGCTGCCACCCGAGTAACCGCCGGATGAACGGGAACTGCTTCCTGAGTAGCTGCCGGAAGAACGGGAGCTGCTGCCGGAGTAACTTCCGGACGAACGGCTGGAGGAAGAGCTGCTGGAAGACGACCGGCTTGAGCGGACGTTGCTGCCGCTTGAACGGTATGAGGAACTGCCGCTGGAACGATAGCTGCTGCCGCTTGAACGGCTTGTGCTACCGCTGGAGCGATAGTTGGAGCTTCCGCTTGAACGGCTGGTGCTGCCGCCGGAACGATAGCTGGAGCCGCTGCTTGAACGGCTGGTGCTGCCGCTGGAGCGGCTTACGCTGCTGCCGGATGAGCGGCTTGTCGAGCCGGAGTACGCCGAGCGGGCCGCGGATGAAGAGCGGGAGGTGGTGCCGCTGCTGCGAGCCACCGAAGATGCACCTGAGCGCGTTGTGGTACCGCTGCTGCGTGCCACAGAGCTGCTGCGGGAAGTACCGGCAGTACGAGTTGTTACGCCGCTGCTGCGGGTAGAAGAACTCCTTGCCACGGAAGAAGACCTTGGCGTAGCGCTGCGGCCGGCTGCGGAACTGCGGGCGAAACCGCTGCGGACCGCTCCGCCACGGACGCCGAAGTTGCCGTCCCGATTGCCCACGCGGGCCGCACGGCTGTGCATGCCGAAGGGCCTGCCGCCACCCCAGCCGTAGTAGCCGGGGCCGTATCCGTAATAACGGCCGTAACGATGACCCCAGTACCAGCTGTCGTGCCAATAGAAGTCGTAAGGGCCGTACCAGGAGCTGTAATACCAGGGGCTGTAGTAGCCATAATAGCCATAGTGGTGCCACGGCCTGTAATACCAGGAATCATAGTACCAGGGATCGTAGTACCAGCTGCTGTAGTACCACGGATCCCAGGTCCAGCTGTAGTAGCTGTGATACCACGGGCTGTGCCAGGTATAGTAATAGTCCCTAAGATACCAAGGCCGATACGCCCATGAATAATCATATATCCAGGACGGCGTATCCACTACCGTGACAAGCGTATTTGTTGTAGAGAAACGGACTTGCTTACCTGCCGGGACAACCAACGTGTCTCCTTCGCTGAGTACATAGGCCGGGGATTGCTGAGTATCTGCTAGGAGATTGTCCAATTCTGCGTCTGTGACTGTCTGTGCCACTTCCACGGACGGACGTGTGTAGACACCGTCGTCATAGACTTGTGTCTGCAGCTGGCTCATCGAAGAGCACGAAAGGGCGGCGAAAGCGGCGGCCGCTAGGACCGGGAAACTCTTTTTCATCGTCTTTTCCTCCTGTTATCCAATAAAATTTATGTATCTTTGTGCCGAAAAAAAACGGCACGTCTTTAATAGGTATGCAAGTTCCATACCTTTTTAAAGCTTTTCGAAGGACAATATTAAGCACAAATCGCAAAAAAAGCAAATAGATTATGGCAAAAGAGGTAACCAAAAGGTCGGACAATTACTCCCAATGGTATAACGACCTGGTAGTAAAGGCAGACCTTGCAGAACAGTCGGCAGTACGCGGATGCATGGTAATCAAGCCCTACGGATACGCAATATGGGAAAAGATGCAGGGCATCCTGGACGGCATGTTCAAGGAGACAGGCGTTAAGAACGCATACTTCCCCCTGTTCATCCCCAAATCCTTCTTCAGCCGTGAAGCGGAACACGTGGCCGGCTTCGCCAAAGAGTGCGCCGTAGTCACCCACCACCGCCTCATGAACGCCCCCGACGGCAACGGCATCGTCGTGGATCCATCGGCAAAACTGGAAGAGGAACTCATAGTACGCCCCACATCGGAAACAATTATATGGAATACCTATAAAAACTGGGTGCACAGCTGGAGGGACCTCCCCATCCTCTGCAACCAGTGGTGCAACGTGGTTCGCTGGGAAATGCGCACCCGCCTTTTCCTCCGCACCGCAGAATTCCTCTGGCAGGAAGGCCATACCGCCCATGCTACAGCTGAGGAGGCCGAAGAGCGCAAGGAGCAGATGGTCAATGTCTATGCCCGCTTCGCCCGCGAGGTGATGGCACTTCCCGTGGTTGTCGGCCATAAGAGCCCCGGCGAACGCTTCGCAGGCGCCCTCGACACCATGACAATCGAAGCCTTGATGCAGGACGGAAAGGCCCTGCAGGCCGGCACTTCCCACTTCCTCGGGCAGAACTTCGCCAAGAGCTTCGACGTCCAGTTCACCAACAACGAAGGCAAGCAGGACTACGTCTGGGCCACATCCTGGGGCGTGAGCACCCGTCTGATGGGCGCCCTCATCATGGCCCATGGCGACGACAACGGCCTGGTTCTTCCTCCGGCCCTGGCCCCCATCCAGGTGGTCATGGTCCCCATTTACAAGACAGAGCAGGAGCACAACGCAGTACTCGACAAAATGTACGAGGTCAAAAAAGCCCTCGAGGCCAAAGGCCACAGCGTAGAAATCGACGACAGGGACACCCTCCGCCCCGGTTTCAAATTTGCCGAATGGGAGCTCAAAGGCGTTCCCGTACGTCTTGCCATGGGCCCGCGCGACCTTCAGAACGGCACCGTGGAAGTTGCCCGCAGGGATACCCTGGAAAAGATTTCCGAGCCTATCGAAGGCCTGGAAGACAGAATCATCGGCCTTCTTGACGATATCCAGAAGAGCATCTACAACAAGGCTCTCGAATTCCGCGACGCTTCCATCCGTAAGGTTGACACCTGGGAGCAGTTCAAGGAAGAAATCGAGAAGGGAGGCTTCCTCCTCTGCCACTGGGACGGCACAGCCGAGACCGAGGCCAAAATCCAGGAAGAGACAAAGGCCACAATCCGCTGCATCCCCGTTGACAGCGCCGTCTGCATGGAAGAAGGCAAATGCGTCTACACCGGCAAGCCTTCCCACCAAAGAGTCCTTTTCGCCCGTTCGTACTAATTGTCATTTCGAGCATAGTCGAGAAATCTTAATACCCTAAATATGAAAAAAGTATTCGCACTCATAAGCACGGCCCTCGTGGCCAGCTGGACGGTTTTCGGCCAGAACACTCAGGAGGCCGCCGCTGCCGCCGCCGCTGCACTCAGCGCAGCCGACGATGTGCCCGCAGTCGTGGAAAAGCCCAAATATTGGACAAACACCATCCTCACAAATATCAACTTCGGCCAGACATATCTGAGCCAGTGGGCAGCGGGCGGCTACAACAATTTCACCCTTGCCGCAAATATTGACGCCAGCGCCAATTTCGCAAAGGACAAGCTCCTTGGAACCAACCGTTTGCAGTTAGACTACGGTTTCCTCTACAGTGCCGACAAGCCCATCCTTCAAACCAACAAGGACCGCATCTACTTCGAATCCAAATGGGGTTATGAAACTCCAGTGAAGCACCTGGCATATTCGGCCAGCTTCGACTTCAAAACCCAGTTCTACAATAACTACGACTACAAAACCCCTGCAACCCAGAAAGATGCCGACGGCAATGTAATCGAACCCAGCACCAACGACTGGCTCGGCGCACGCGTCCTCAAGTCCGGCCTCTTCGCCCCGGCTTACATCAACCTCGGTATCGGTCTCCTGTGGACCCCCGCCCCTTGGTTCTCCCTCAACTTCGCACCTCTCACTGGTGGCGCAGTCATCGTCGGCATTCCTGAACTTCGCTACACTTACGGTATGGATCTCATCCCCGGAAGCTCCTACACTGACAAAAAAGCAGCCTACACCGAAAGCGCATACGACCAGTTCCGTGCAGCCCGCTTCGAACTCGGTGCCCAGATTAAGGCCGACGCTTCCTGGGTGATCAACGACAACTTCTCCTATACAACCCAGCTCACCCTTTTCTACAACTACCTCACTCCAAAGGTAGAGCCCCGTATCACCTGGGATAACAAAGTGTTCTGGAAGCTTGCCAAATTCTTTGCCCTCACCGTCTCAACCAACCTGATCTACGATCCTCTCGTAATTGTGCGTGACTCCGACAAGGACGGCAAGGCAGACACCAAGGGCGTACAGTTCAAGGAGTTCCTGGAGTTCGGCTTCACTTACACAATCTCGCACAAGCGTTAGCCGATGCTCCTCGTTGCAGTCAGCGGAGGCATAGATTCAATGTGCCTGGCAGAAAAGGTCCGTCTGGAAGGCGGGCCTTTCGCCATTGCGCACTGCAACTTCCGTCTAAGAGGGGCCGACAGCGATGCCGACGAAGCATTGGTCCGCTCCTGGGCTGCGTCACATGGCATCACTTGCCATGTAAAACACTTTGACACTCAGGCATTTGCAGCCTCCGAAGGCATCTCGATAGAAATGGCGGCCCGCCGCCTGCGCTATCATTGGTTCGGACAGCTTTGCCGCGAACATGGCTACTCCGGCGTCGCAGTTGCGCACAACGCCAATGACAACGCAGAAACGCTGATTCTGAATTTGTTACGCGGCACCGGCCTGCGAGGTCTAATCGGCATGAAAGCTTCCGGCTTTATCCCCGACCCCGATTTTGCCGACATTCCGCTTCTCCGCCCTCTTCTTGGCATGACAAGGGACGACATCGTAGCCTTTGCCGCCGAGAACGGGCTTTCCTGGCGCGAAGATGCGACAAACGCCCTCAACGACTACAAACGCAACAAAATCCGCAACCTGGTATTTCCGATCTTCAAAGAGATCAACCCCAGTTTCGTGAAGGTCCTGAACCGGAATATGCAGCAGTTCTCAGAACAACTCAAGAATCTGAACCCAAGTTTGGACCAAAGAGTGGGCCGAGGGGTGGACCCAGGGGTGGACCCAGAAGGTAATCCAGGGGTGAGCCGAGGGGTGGACCAGGTCCAAGGAGGTTACCATCAACACCAGAACACTGTGGACCAGGTCCACCACCCTCTGTGCGTAGTAGGAGAAAATGGCATCATTAGTTTTTCCGAGGAGTTATGGGACGGAACCCAGCCGGTCAGACAAGCTCCGGGGACACTGATTCTGGATGCTGACAAATTGTCGCCTGAGGCATGCGAGAGTTTGCTTCGGGACGGGACAGCGTCAAAGTTCATCGGCCCATGGGAGAGTGGAGACTGGATTAAGCCGCTGGGAGCTCCAGGCCGAAAGAAAATGCAAGACTGGTTCACGGACCATCACATCAGCGCCGACGAGAAGCCTTTCGTGCCTCTTCTTCGGGACAGCGCGGACCGTCATCACATCCTGGCAGTAATCCCCTACTGCATCGACAACAGCGTCAGGGTAACAAAAAAGACGCGCAGAATCCTGCGCGTCAAATAAACTGGAAACAACTACTGCCTAATTTTCGTCGGCAGCCCTTTTGAACAGGGCGTATGCCTTCATGTACTTTTTGGCGTCCATCACGGGAGAGCCCACGAGCACCTCGCCTTCTTTGCGGATATTGCCGATTACGCCGCCCTGGGCGCAGATTGTCGTATGATCGGCAATCTTTACGTGGCCGGCTATGCCGACCTGACCGCCGAAGATGCAGTATTTGCCAACCACAGTGGAGCCGGCGATGCCTGTCTGGGCAGCCATTGCGGTATGGTCGCCGATTATTACGTTGTGGGCGATCATGCACAGGTTGTCGATGCGCACGCCGTTGCCGATTATCGTGGACTCCATCTGGGCGCGGTCAACCGTGGAATTGGCGCCAATCTCGACATCATTGCCGATTACGACATTCCCCAGGTGCTCGATTTTTTCCCAGCTGCCGTCCGGGCGGGGTGCGTTGCCGAAGCCGTCAGCCCCGATCGTGACGCCGCTGTGAAGGATGACGTTGTCGCCTATGACCATGCCGGGATAGATGCGCACGCCGGGACAAAAGATGCAGTTACGGCCGATTTTACAATCGTCGCCGATATACACGTGCTCATAGATGATGGTGTTGTCACCAACCGTAGTGTGATGTCCGACGAATGAGAACGCGCCCACATACACCTTCTTGCCGAATTTGGTGCTGAGGAACCAGCGTGCCCTGAGGCTGCGGTGCCTGCGGGCCTTTTTCTTTTTATCGGCCACGTATTTCAGAAGATCGGCAATTGCTGAATAGGCGTTTTCTACACGCACCATGGTGGGCTTCACCGCTTCTTTGGGCTGGAAGTCCTTTCCTACTATGAGGATTGAGGCCTGGCTGGTGTAAACGAAAGGCTCGTACTTGGGGTTGGCGTAAAAGCTCAGCGTCCCGGGCTTGCCGTGTTCAATCTTGGCAAACTTGGTGGCGACGGCGTTTTCGTCCCCTTCGACGCTGCCTTTGAGCAGCTGAGCCAAAAACTTTGCTGTCAGTTCCATATCAATCACTTAAATCAGAGGTTCCGCGGTCATTGATGCAGGCTGCGGGATGCCCATCAGTTTCAGGATTGTGGGGGCGACGTTGCACAGGGCGCCGTCCTTAACTGTTTTCACCTCTTCGCCGGCGTTGATGACAACGAACTGAACGGTGTTCAGGGAGTGGGCGGTGTTGGGGGTGCCGTCGGCATTCACTGCGAAGTCGGCGTTGCCGTGGTCGGCTGTCAGAAGAACCACATAGTCGTGGGCGATGGCCTCGCTGACTACTTGGCCGACAAGACGGTCGATGCAGGTTACGGCCTGAGTGATGGAGTTGTAAACACCCGTGTGGCCCACCATGTCGCCGTTGGCGAAGTTGAGGATGATCATGTCCTGCTTTTCGCTGCGGATTTGGGCGATCAGCTTTTCCGCCACTTCCGGAGCGCTCATCTGGGGAAGGAGGTCGTAGGTGGGGACCTTCGGGGAATTCACAAGGATGCGTTCCTCGTTCTCGAAGACTGTCTCACGGCCGCCGTTGAAGAAGAAGGTCACGTGGGCGTATTTCTCTGTCTCGGCAATGCGCAGCTGGCGTTTTCCGGCTTTGGAGACGGTTTCGCCGAGGGTGTCCTGCACAAGCTCCTTGTCGAAGAGGATGTGCACGCCTTTGAAGGAAGCGTCGTAGGGAGTGAGGCAGCAGTAGTAAAGCGGAATGGTGTGCATCCCTTCCTCCGGCATATCCTGCTGGGTGAGGACCGATGTGAGCTCGCGGGCGCGGTCGTTGCGGAAGTTGTAGAAGATGATGGCGTCGCCTTCCTCGATGGTGGCCACGGGCTTTCCGCCTTCGGTGATTACGATGGGTTTGATGAACTCATCGGTGACATCGGCATCGTAGCTGGCCTGAATGCCTTCCTGGGCCGATTCGAAAGCTGCGCCCTTGCCTTCTACCAGAAGGTCATAGGCTTCTTTTACGCGGTTCCAGCGCTTGTCGCGGTCCATTGCGTAGAAACGGCCGCAGACAGATGCCACCTTGCCGGTGGTCTGGGCCATCTTTTCCTCAAGTTCCTTTACGAAGCCGAGGCCGCTGCGGGGGTCTGTGTCCCTGCCGTCCATGAAGGCGTGGACGTAAACTTTGTCCAGTCCTTCTTCCTTGGCTACGCGGAGAAACTCATACACATGGTCAAGGGAGCTGTGAACGCCGCCGTGGGAGGTAAGGCCCATCAGATGCAGCTTTTTACCACTGTTTTTCACATAGTCGAACGCTGCCTTGATCTCCTTGTTTTCCAGGAGTTTATGCTCGCGGCAGGCGATGTTTATCTTTACCAGGTCCTGGTACACTACGCGACCGGCGCCAAGGTTCATGTGACCCACTTCGGAGTTGCCCATCTGCCCTTCCGGAAGGCCGACATATTCGCCGCAGGCCTGCAGGTGGCCGGAAGGATATTTTGCACGGATTGCATCGATATTGGGGGTTCCCTGGGTCCAGATGGCGTTGGAGTAGTCGTGACGGCCTTCGCCCCAGCCGTCCAGGATCATGAGAAGTACTTTTCTGTTCATATAATCTTATTGTTTTTCTCAAGCTTTATTAGAGGATTGCAAAGTTAATCATTTTTTTTCACTATCTTTGCCCGATTAAAAGAAATCTTTTGCATGCAAAGCAATCAGCATACAGTCAAGAAAACCTATTATTTTCAGGGGAAAGGCCTACATACAGGCACCTATGCCCACATGAAGCTGATGCCGGCCGATACAGGCACAGGCATAGTCTTCCGCAGGACAGACCTTCGTTCAAAGCCCCTCATCCAAGCTATCGCAGAGAATGTAACCAACACGGCCCGCAGCACCACAATTTCCCAGAACGAAGCCGTCGCGGTAACCATCGAGCATATAATGAGCGCCCTCACAGGCTTAGGCATCGACAATGCCCTCATAGAGCTTGACAATATAGAAGTGCCTATCCTGGACGGCAGCGCCCGCCCTTACGTGGAAGCCATACTCAAGGACGGCCTTATGGACCAGGGTGTCCCCAGACAATACATCGACATCCCCCAGTCTCTCGAAATAAGGGACGACCGCACCGGCTCTTGGATAAGGATAGACCCTGCAGCGGCACCATCGGCCGATATTACGGTGGATTTCAATTCCAAGATACTGGGCATCCAGAGCGCCCACTGGGACGAAAACACCGACTACGCCCACGAGATAGGCGTCTGCCGCACCTTCGTTTTCTTCCATGAAATCGAGTATCTGTTCCGCAACAACCTCATAAAAGGCGGCGACGTTGACAACGCCATCGTGATAGTGGAGAATCCGGTCAACGAGGAGCAGCTAAGCAGCCTCTCCTACCTGTTCAACCTGCCCGACGTCAGAATAACCGACGAAGGCTACCTGAACAACCTCCAGCTCCATTTCCCCGACGAATGCGGTCGGCACAAACTCCTGGACCTTCTGGGAGACCTGCGCCTCGCCGGAGGTTACCTGAACGCACGCATCACCGCATACAAACCCGGCCACACCATCAACACCAAGGCCGCCAAAGCCCTCAGGGCCCTGCTAAAATAGCATCGACATGAACAAAATACATCCTCTTGCATACGTAAGCCCCGGCGCCAAGCTGGGAGACAATATTGAAGTAGGTCCTTTCGCCTTCATCGACGACTGCACAGAAATAGGCGACGGCTGCCGCATCCTCAACAACGCCACGGTTTTCAACCACGTGCGCATGGGTAAAGGCTGCACAGTGTTCCCCGGCGCAGTCGTAGGCGCAATCCCTCAAGACCTGAAGTTCGAGGGAGAGGAATCCTGGGTAGAGATAGGCGACAGAGTGAACATCCGCGAATGCGCCACGATCAACCGCGGCACAAAAGCCAGCGGCAAGGGAGTCACCCGCATAGGCAGCGACACGCTTGTCATGTCATACGCCCACGTAGCCCACGACTGCCAGATCGGCAGCCACTGCATCCTGGTAAGCTATGTGGGACTGGCCGGCGAAACCGATGTCGAAGACTGGGGCATCATGGGCGGCAAGTCCGGCTCGCACCAGTTCTCCAGAGTTGGACAGCATGCCTTCGTTGCTGCTTGCTCCAAACTTACCAAAGATGTTCCCCCATACGTACTTGCAGGCCGCGATCCGCTGGTCTATGAGGGCGTCAACAGAGTTGGCCTCCTTCGCCGTGGTTTCACCGAGGAGCAGGTAAATGAAATCAAAGACATCTATGACACCATCTACTTCAAGGGCATGAATGTAAGCCAGGCTCTTGAGTATATCGAAGCAAACTTCCCGGAAACGGAGCGCAGGGACGCCATTATCGGCTTCATACGCGGCTCAAAGCGCGGCATCATCTCCAAGCCCCGCATCAAAGGCTAGTGCTCCTTTCGACAGCATACTTCCCGCCCGTGGCCTGGTTTGCCCTGGCGGCCCGCGATATGACCCTGTCCCCCGACAGGGTTTTGCCGTCGCAGGTGCTGCTGGAAGCCTGCGAGAACTACCAGAAACAAAGTTACCGCAACCGCTGCTACATCCTGGCTTCAGACGGTCCGCAAATGCTTCAGGTGCCGGTAGTGCATGGGCACAAAGTGGAAGAATTCCTCCGGGGAATGTCGCTTAGAGGCCCTGTATCCTCCCCTTTGTGCATCCAATCCGTGCAGGTGGATTATTCCACGCCTTGGATGCTGCGCACTCAGCGGGCACTTGACACCGCTTATGAAACCGCAGCCTGGTATGAGTATTACAGAGATTCGCTCTTCTGTCTAATGGACCGGAAGCCGGAAACGCTCTGGGAACTAAATCTTTCCCTGATAAACTGGTGCCTGGAAAAATGCTCCATCGCCTGCAAGATAGAAAGCACTGCCGATTTTGCTGCCCCGGGCAGCGTGGCCGATGATTACCGTTATGCAATCCATCCCAAAAGGCCGGACGACGTTCTGCAGCAACTTAGCCTGGATCGGCCTTATTATCAAGTGTTTAGGGATCGCATGGGAGGCTTCGTCCCCGGAATGAGCATCCTGGACCTTCTTTTCAACGAAGGGCCGGACAGCATACTATGGCTTAAGAAGATATAATAAGCCGCGCATAGTTTTTGGTTTTTTCCAATTTTATTCGTACATTTGTGCCCGTGAACGAGATAGAGGACGCCGGTCCCCTATCTTTTTTTAGATTCTTCGCCTACGGCTCAGAATGACAAGAATATGAATAAAGAGCAAATCATAAAGGCTGTTGAGCCTGCAGTTGCCGAAAGGGGCTGCTTCATCGTGGAGGTTACCGTTTCGACCGCCAATGACATCGAGATTGTCATCGAGAAGGAAGAAGGCACCGTTGACTGGGACGACTGCGCCGCCATAGACCAGGTGGTCCATGCAGCCTTCAACCAGGACGAGGAAGACTACGCCCTCACCGTATCATCGGCAGGCCTGGACCGTCCTTTCAAGGTGCTCCGGCAGTATCTCAAGGCCGTCGGCAGCCTTGTGGACGTGAAGTTCAAGGGCGGCAAACGCCTTGTGGCAACGCTCACATCGGCAACGGAAGATACCATCGGCCTGCATTATACTGCCCTGGAGGCGGTCGAAGGAAAGAAGAAGAAAGAAAAGGTAGAGCATGACGACCTTTGCCCCCTTGCCGACATCAACTCCGTGACACCCTACATCGAATTCAAATAATACAACAATACAATGGCAAAAGAAAAAGAAAAAGAAGTAACCTTGATTGACGCTTTCAAGGACTTCAAGGAAGAAAAGAGCATCGACCGTCCGGTCATGCTGGGCGTTCTTAAGGATGTGTTCCTCACCCAGCTCGCCAAAACCTACGGCAACGCCGACAATTTCGACGTGATCATCAACGTAGATAAAGGCGACTGCGAAATCTACCAGAACTTCGAGGTCGTGGAAAAAGTCGAAGACCCCGTCACCCAGATCACCGTGGAAGAGATTGCCGCCGAAACCGGTGACGACGACTACGAAATCGGCGACACCTTCGCCCGCAAGCTTTCCCTGTCCTCCTTCGGCCGCCGCGGCATCCTTAACATCAGGCAGAACCTCCAGGGCCGTATCATGGACATCGAAAAGGCTAATGTTTACAAGAAATACTCCGAAAGGGTGGGCGAAATCTTCACCGGCGAAGTTTACCAGACCTGGAAAAACGAAGTTCTCATCCTTGACGAAGACGGCAACGAGCTCCGCATGCCCAAGAGCGAGCAGATCCCCGGAGAGCGCTTCAAGAAGAGCGATTCCGTCCGTGCCATCATCAAGAGCGTGGAAATGAAGAACAACACCACCCCTTACATCGTCCTCTCCCGCACCACCGACAGCTTCCTTGAGAAACTCTTCGAAATGGAAGTTCCCGAAATCTACGACGGCCTCATCACCGTCAAGAAGGTGGTCCGCATCCCCGGCGAAAGGGCCAAGGTGGCAGTTGAATCATACGACGACCGCATCGATCCCATCGGCGCCTGCATCGGCGTAAAGGGAAGCCGCATCATGGGCATCGTCAGGGAACTGCGCAACGAAAACATCGACGTCATCCAGTGGAGCGCCAACCCGCAGCTGATGATCCAGCGCGCCCTCAATCCTGCACGCATCTCCCGCATCGACCTGGGCAGCAGCCCCGAAGACAAGATCAAAGTCTATATGCAGGCCGATGAGGTGAAGAAAGGTATCGGCAAAGGCGGCGTGAACATCAAGCTCGCAGGCATGCTCGTAGGCCGCGAAATCGAAGTCTGGAGGGAACTCCCTCAGAGCGAAGAGGAGGAAGACGACGTGCTGCTGAGCGAATTCACCGACGTCATCGATCCTTGGGTAATCGAACGTCTGCAGGCCATCGGCTGCGACACAGCCCGCAGCGTCATGGCACTCGATCCTCAGGAAATCGCAACAAGGGCCGACCTTGAAGACGAAACCGTGGAAGAAGTGCTGCGCATCCTGCACGAAGAGTTTGAAGACTAACATTTCAGAAAAAAAGGGGTTAATATATGGCAGAAATAAGACTATCGAAACTTATCAAACAATTTAACATAGGGCTTGACACCCTGGTTGACTTCCTCAATTCCAAAGGCGCCGGAATCGAAGGTGCGAATCCCAACATGAAAGTGTCGGACGAGTACCTTCCCGAACTGCACAAAAAATTCGGCAAGGACCTGGAACTGAAGGAGCAAGCCGAAAAGGTGGACGTCAAGCTCACGGAAATCCTGGACAAAGCGTCCAAGAAGCAGGGCAACGAAGAAGAGGAAGATTTCGAACCCGAACGGGTAAGCGTAATCAAGAACAACAACCTCTCCCGTACACTTGCCGCTCCCGCCCAGGAACCCGAGCCCGCAGAGGAACCCGAACCGGAGCCCACTGAGGAACCCGAGCCCGTCCAGGAGCCCGAACCTGAAGTAGAACCGGAGCCTGTCCAGGAGCCGGAACCCGCCCAAGAGCCCGAACCGGAACCCGTCCAGGAACCCGAGCCCGTCCAGGAGCCGGAACCTGAAGCAGAACCGGAACCGGAGCCGGAGCCCGAACCTGAAGCGGAACCCGAACCAGAAGTTGAACCGGAGCCCAAGGCAGAGCAGCCTGCAGCAGAGACCACTTCCGCCCCGACCCCAGCGGAAACCCCTGCCGCCAGCGAGCCCGCTCCCTTCAAGGTTGTAGGCAAGATAGACCTCACCCAATTCGATCCCAAGCGCGCCAAGAAGCGCGAGCGCATCAAGAGCAGCGGCTCCCAGAAAGTCGATGTCACCAAAGTCCAGGCCGAAAAAGCCCCCAAGAAAAAGGACGACAACAAGAAAAAGGCCGATGCCGCCACCGGTAAAGGCCGCAAGAAGGGCGACCGCTTCAAACCTGCAATGACCGAGGCCGAGCAGGAAGAAATGCAGAAGGAAATCCAGAAGCAGGTGAAAGAGACCTACGCCCGGATGAACGAAAACAAGAACAACTTCGGCGCCAAGCACCGCAAGGAAAAACGCGAAATCGCGGCCATCCGCTCCCAGGAAGAGATGGAAGCCGCAGCAGCGGAGAACAAGGTTCTGAAAGTAACCGAGTTCGTAACGGTAAACGACCTTGCAACCCTCATGAACAACACCCCCGTGGTGAAGGTCATCGGCGCTTGCATGTCCCTGGGTTTGATGGTATCCATCAATCAGCGTCTGGATGCCGAAACCCTGGTCCTTGTGGCCGAAGAATTCGGTTACAAAGTTGAATTCGTAACTGCAGAACTCACTGAAGAAGTTCAGCAGCAGGAGCCTGACCGCGAGGAAGACCTCGTGGAACGTCCCCCGGTGATTACCGTCATGGGTCACGTCGATCATGGTAAAACCTCCCTGCTGGACAACATCCGCAACTCCAACGTCATCGCCGGCGAAGCTGGTGGTATCACCCAGCACATCGGCGCATACAATGTGAAGCTCCCTTCGGGCCGACGCATCACATTCCTGGATACCCCTGGCCATGAGGCGTTTACCGCCATGCGTGCCCGCGGTGCCCAGATGACCGACCTTGCCATCATCATAATAGCTGCCGACGACGCCGTCATGCCCCAGACCAAGGAAGCCATTGCCCACGCACAGGCTGCCGGCGTTCCCATGGTATTCGCTATCAACAAGATCGACAAGCCCGGTGCAAATCCCGACACCATCCGCCGTCAGCTCTCCGAGATGAACATCCTCGTGGAAGACTGGGGCGGCAAGTACCAGTGCCAGGAAATATCGGCCAAGAAGGGCCTCAACGTTGACAAACTGCTTGAGAAGGTCCTCTTCGAGACCGACCTCCTGGAACTGAAAGCCAATCCCAACAAGATGGGAAGCGGCGCAGTCATCGAAAGTTCCCTTGACAAGGGCCGCGGATATCTGGCCACCGTACTGGTTCAGGACGGCACCGTCAACGTAGGCGACGTGATTATCTCCGGCGCATACTACGGCCGCGTAAAAGCCATGTACAACGAGCGCGGACAGAAAGTCCAGAGCGCAGGCCCTTCAACTCCTGTCAGCCTCCTCGGCCTCAACGGCGCCCCCGCAGCAGGTGAAAAGTTCAATATAATGGCCGACGAGAAAGAAGCCAAGTCCATCGCCACCAAGCGCGAGCAGCTTATCCGCATCCAGGGCATCAAGACGCAGAAGCACCTTACCCTGGAAGAGATCGGCCGCCGTATCGCCATCGGCAACTTCAAGGAGCTGAACATCATCGTGAAAGGCGACGTGGACGGTTCCGTGGAAGCTCTCTCCGACTCCCTCATCAAACTTTCCACCGAGGAGGTCCGCGTGAATGTTATCCACAAAGCCGTGGGTGCCATCAGCGAAAGCGATGTCCTTCTGGCCGAAGCTTCCGACGCCGTCATCATCGGTTTCCAGGTGCGTCCTTCTGCCGAAGCACGCCGCAGCGCAGAGAAGGAAGGAATCGAAATCCGCCTGTACTCAGTTATTTACGACTGTATCAACGAAGTCAAGGAAGGTATCGAAGGCATGCTTGAGCCGGAGAAGAAGGAAGAGGTCACTGCAACAGCAGAGGTCAAACAGACCTTCAAGATTTCCAAGGTCGGCACAATCGCAGGCTGCCTGGTGAAGGAAGGAAAACTCACCAACAAGGCCAGCGTCCGCCTTATCCGCGACGGCATCGTGGTTTACACGGGCGAGCTGGCTTCCCTGCAGCGCGGAAAGGACAATGCCAAGGAAGTACCCGCAGGCATGGAATGCGGCTGCGGCCTTGACCGTTACAATGACATCCACCCCGGAGACGTCATCGAAGCCTTCCAGATTGTGGAAATAAAACGCAGTCTATAAGTCAGACCGAAGATGAAGAACTTCATTAGATTATTGTTGACAGGACTGTCGTTCGCGGCAGTTCTGTTTTCTTGTTCGCAAAAAGAAATAATGCACGAGGACGGAGGCAAAGTAGTTATTACAGACCTGGATATAAAGCCGGCCGAAGCCTCCATCAAAATTGGCGAAACGCTTCAGCTCAAGGCAGTTGTAACTCCGTCTAACGCCGATGTCAGCACCCTCGTCTGGAAATCGCTCGGCACGCGCATTGCCACCGTGGATGAAAAGAGCGGCCTTGTAAAAGGCGTCGGCGAAGGAAGCATCCGCATACGAGTGACTGCTCCTGGGAAGGATGGTGTTGCAACCACAATGAATCTTACCGTAACTGCGGAAAGCGAGCCATCGCCTGATCCGGACCCTGATCCTGATCCAGATCCAGACCCCAATCCTGACCCCGATCCCGATCCGGGAACCGGTACTTATACCAACCGCTGGGAGGATACGGGCGCAAGCCTTCCGGACTATCCCACTTACGACATCTCCTCAGTCAAGTCCCACAATGACTTCCCGAGGGTGGAGATAACGGTATCAGGAAGCATCCAGCACGGTGTTTACAAGGAAGGCACCATATCCTTCAAGGACCCGAAGAAGATGTATTCCGACATTACCAATTTTTCGGGAGCTGCCATGAAAATCAAAGGCCGCGGCAACACCACATGGGGTGCGGAAGGCGGCATCAAGAATCCGTATCGCGTAAAGCTTGCCGCCCATCCTGCCAATAAGATTCTGGGCCTCAACCGCGACAAGGACTGGATTCTTCTTTCCGATGTACAGGATCCTTCCCTTCTGAGAAATGCAACTGCACTCCGCATTTCACGCATGGTTTCCATGCCGTGGACGCCTAAGTTCCGCGCAGTAGAGCTTTACATAAACAATTCGTACCAAGGCTGTTACCTTCTTGTAGAAGCCAAAGAGACCGACACCAACAAAGTACCGGTGAGCGTTAGCGAAACCGGCGAGGTGGACAGCGGCTACTACCTGGAGATAGACGACAAGAGCGACGAAGACCTGTACTTCTATAGCGAAAGCTTCGGCAAGAAAATCAAATACAAGGACCCCGAGAATCCCACCGCCGCACAGAAAAATTTCATAGAAGGCTATGTAAACGACGTAGAGAAACTCCTGAAAGACAAGAACTTTGACAGCGAGACAGGCTACTGGAGCAAGATGGAAGTCGGCACCTTCATCGACCAATACATCGTGCAGGAGCTCACTATGAACGTGGACGGCAACATGCGCCTGTCAACCTACTTTGCAAAAGACAAGGACACCAAACTGTTCATGCCGATGGTGTGGGACTTTGACCTGTCACTGGGCAACTGCACCTATCTTGGAAAAGACTTCAATCTCCCCTATTATGACGGTAGCCGCGACGGCCCCAAAGGCTGGTTTGTCAAAATCCGGGGCGGCTATCCGGGAGAGAACTACGGACAAAGGGACACTTACTACCAGTACATGTTCAAGGATCAGAAGTTCGTCGATGCCTTGAAAGAGCGCTGGAACACCGTCAAGCCCCGCCTGGACAAGATTCCCGCCTTCATTGACAAGATGTGCGAGTACAACAAAGTTGCCTACGACCACAACTCCTCTGCAGGAAAGAATCCGCGCGGAAACAGAGGCTGGTACTACCCGCCGGACAATTTCAACAATTGGCAGGAGGCTGTCACTTGGCTAAAAGACTGGTACAGCACCCGCCTGGAATGGCTGGATACCGAAATCAACAAATTGGAAGCCGATCTTTAGGCTACAGCAATGCAAGAAGCGCCGCCAGATACACGCAGAAGCCCTGCGCCTTCAGGCGGCGCTTCACTATGTATCCGGTGGAAAGGGCGACGGGCTCGGCGGCGAAATCGGCCGAAAGATTTTCCGGGAAGTCCTTGGACGTCCACTTGTTTATAAGCTCACCTTCGCAGAAATAGCTGCCGCCGCCGTTGGAGCGGTTGAGGGTGATCAGGGTCTTGTAGTCTGAATAATAAGCCGGAAGGGTGGCGGGAAGGCCTGCCTTCTGCGCCTGTTCAGGGTACGATGCGAGAAGGAGGAGCGGCATGCCGCCGGCCTCAAGCACTGCATTATACTGGGCTTCCAGGCGCTCCCAGGGCGCTTTTTTGATATCATAGACGGAAAAGACCACTACTTTGCCCTCTGCCGCAAGAGAGTCATGATACTCGCCTTCCGCATCGTGGAAACTCAGGATAGGATAGCCTTCCTTCATGCCTGTCGATGGACGGAAAAGCGTATCGCGGGAGACGAAAGTCCAGCTGCTGTCCGGAAGGCTTTCCAGCGTGAAGGTGCCCTGCTGGCCGTTTTTTTCATAGCGGAATACCGGCTGGTAGTGATTGTCGGCCTCTATTTCGTCGTCAAGGGAGGCGAAAAGCTCGGCGCCCCAGTCGAAGTCCGTGAAATCCACTATCGGCAGATGCCTGTTGCTGTAAACGGCCACAAACACTATGCTTACAAGGCCGATGGAGGCGGCCACTATCTTGCGCACCTGAGGATGTCCCATCGAGGAGTCTATCGGCAGGAAAGCTATTAGGCACAGGGCCAGCATTACCAGATTCTTGAAGAAGCTCTGCGAATGCGTCAGATGGACGGCTTCCCCAAAGCAGCCGCAGTCCATCACCGGGTTCACGATCCACAGGATCAGCGTCACTATGGTGAAAAAGACCAGCATTATCAAAGTGCCGATGGCTGCAATCTTACGCAGCACTCCGGTGATGAGGGCCAGGCCGATGAGCGATTCCGTGAGCGCCAGCGCAACGCCAAGCCCCTTGGCGGCGGGAATAAGAAAGCCGATGTGGAAGAATTTGCAGTACTCGGTGATTATGAGCATTGTCCCCACCGGGTCTATGAGCTTGAGAAGGCCGGAGACAAGAAAGACTATGCCCACCAGCGCTGCCGATATGCGGCGTATTGACTGCAGGGATGTGTTCATGGCAGGATGGTATCTACGACGCTTTGCACTTTGGCGAAAATTGCCTCCGGAGGGAGCATGGAGCCATCTTCGGCGGCACAGTCTATACGCCGGAAGCGGGGATCGCGCGCTGTCTCCGACAGATACATATCCCTGACGGCGCGCTGGAAAGCAATCGATGCTTCATGGATGTCCTGGGCCCCTTCGAGATAGCTGCGGTCGGCCCCTTTTCTTTGGCTGTGAAGGCTCTGCTCCACAAAGCCGATGGGAACGTCCAGAAAGAGGTTCAGGTCCGGCTCCGGAAGGGCGAAGTCGCCGTATTCCGTGTTGAAAATCCAATCCCTTAATTTGCGACGCTCGGCTATGTCCTGCAATTTTGCGCACTGGTAGGCGATGTTGGAATAGACATAGCGGTCCAGCAGGACTGTCTTTCCTTCATCCAGGGCCCTACGCATGGCAGGAGCGGCACCGTGGCGGTCCTCCGCGAACAGCAGGGCCACAAGCTGAGGATGCACCGACTCATTGCTGCCGAAGTCGCCTCTCAGGAAGCGGGATATCAGGTCTCCATATACGGGGGCGTCGTAACGGGGGAAATGGATGTATTCCAACTGCCCGCAGCGCTTGGTAAGATAATCCTTGAGCAATCGCACCTGCGTGGACTTTCCGGCCCCGTCGAGCCCTTCCAAAACAACCAGCATAGATTTTCGTTTTTTTACTCTGCAAAGATAATGATTTATTTAGTATCTTTGTATGCTTATCAAGCAGTGAAAAAGATTATGTGGCAAAGAATTCAAACCCTTTATTTACTCATATCAGCGGGCCTTGTCGCCGCCCTTTGCTTCAGCCCGGCATATAAACTTGCAGGGCCGGACGGCATGCAGGCCGTGTCATACTGGCAACTTCAGAAGCCTTACTTCGGCATTCTGCTGGGCATTCTGGCATTCCTCGTAGTGCTTGCACTGGTGGTTTACAAAAGCCGCATCCTGCAAATGCGCCTGGCCGTTCTGGGCGGTATCATCGCCCTGGGCATGCAAATTTGGCTGGCATGGATGTACTTCAGCTTCGAAGGCCCTGTATTCAGCTGGACGGTGGTATTCCCGCTCGTGATTTGCATCTGCAACCTGCTGGCAGCCCGCGGCTGCTTCCAGGACCAGCTGATGGTAGAAAGCGCCTACCGCGTAAGAGAAAGAAGAAAACGAAATAAAAAACTTAAATAACCATGAAACCTACACTCTTAGTACTTGCTGCCGGCATGGGCAGCCGCTATGGCGGACTCAAACAGATGGACGGCCTCGGCCCCCACGGTGAAACAATCATCGACTACTCAATCCACGATGCAGTGGAAGCCGGCTTCGGCAAGGTAGTTTACATAGTGCGCGAATCCTTCAAAGCCCAGATGGAAGCGGCCGTAAAGGAAAAATACGCAGGCGTCAAGACAGTGGACGGTGAGCCCCTCCAATTCGTGTTCGTAACACAGGAGCTGGACAAGATCCCCGCCCCCTTCAAAGTACCCGAGACCCGCATCAAGCCCTGGGGCACAGCCCACGCAGTGATGATGGCGGCCGATGTAATCCACGAACCCTTCGCAGTAATCAACGGCGACGACTTCTACGGCAAGGAGTCCTTCAAAATCCTGGGCGAGTGGTGCCGCGCCCATGCCAATACTGAAGGACAGTACTGCATCGTAGGTTTTGAGCTGGAAAACACCCTCTCGGAAAACGGCAGCGTGTCCCGCGGCATATGCTCATACGACGCCTCCGGCAAACTCACGGACATTGCCGAGCATCTGGAAATCGCCAGAGAAGCAGACGGCATAGTGTACGGAAACAACTCCGTAACAGGCGAAAACCACGTAACTCTGGACGCCAAGGCCCTTTGCTCCATGAACATGTGGGGCTTCACTCCCGACTACTTTGCAAAAAGCGAAGAAATCTTCAAAACTTTCCTCAAGGCCAACATTCAGGAGCCCAAGAAAGAATACTACATCCCCTACGCAGTTGACGTAATCATCAAAGAGGGCAAGGGCTCATGCGAAGTGCTGTCCACTCCTTCACACTGGTTCGGCGTCACCTACAAGGAAGACCGTCCGGGCGTAGTGGCCAAATTTGCGGAACTTGTAGCCGCAGGCGTTTATCCTAGCCCCCTGTATTGATTCATGCCTCCAGTATTATTCCAGAAAGGCCGTAAGGTCAACAATTACAATCTGTACGCCAACCACGCCTGGTATGTGCCGGGCGTGAAAGGCATGTTCGCCCTGCTGGGCTGGTTTCTGGTGGGCAATCTGCTTGCAAGTTTGGTCATCGCCATACTCACGGCATTCCTCCCGCAGCAGATAATTACCGATTACGGCAACCTCGTCATGTACCCGCTGTCCTTCCTGCCGGCGATGGTGTACGCCGCGTCAAAAAGCCAGCGGAACAGCCTTTTCGAGACCGGCTATGCCCTGAACAGCAGCAACTTCGGCCCGTTCAAAGGCTGGCAGATAGCTCTTATCACCGTAGCGCTCACTTTCGCAACAATGATATCGGCCGACCTGCCCAACTACCTCAACTTCAAGCTTACTACCGCCACTCCGGCCATGAAGGAGTTCTACGACATGGTGACCGAATTGCTGGAGAAGATGACAGGCGGGCCCTTCTGGAGCAGCTTCCTGCTGGCAGCCGTTTTCGCTCCCATCTTCGAGGAGTGGCTGTGCCGGGGCATGGTCCTCAGAGGTCTCCTCAGCAAAATGAAACCCGGCTGGGCCATCGTGATATCGGCACTGTTCTTTGCCGTCATCCATATGAATCCCTGGCAGGCTCTCAACGCCTTCATTATCGGCGTAATAATGGGCTATGTCTATTACAAGACCGGCTCGCTGATACTTACAATGCTCATCCATTTTGTGAATAACGCAACGGCTGTCATCCTGTCCCAGATTCCTTCCCTGCAGGAAACGGATTACTGGATAAACATGATGGACCGCGGGGTTTACATCGCCGTCTATGTCGCGGGCGTCGCCGCTCTTGCGGCTTGCATCCTGGCATTCAAGCGCATCCCCCTGCAGCAGAGCCGCGGCAACATTGACGAAGTGGGAGAATTATCAGAAGAAACCCTCATCAAGGAAGCATAATGGCAACGGACGGCAGCAAATGGGCCTGGCTTAAAAAATCGGACCACAACCACCTCATTCCCTTCGTTATAATAGTAACGACGGCGGTGGCGCTGTGGCTTCTGTTTTTCGCCCATAACAGCGTTCTCAGCTGGGTAAAAGCCTCAGTGGAAGAAAAGAACCAGCAAAAGGAAATGGCCCGTCTCCAGCAGGAGATAGACAAAATGGACGCCGAGATCGCCTCCCTCAAAGGCAACCGCGATTCGCTGGAAAGCTTTGCAAGGGAAACCTATCACTTTGCCGCCCCGGGCGACGATGTGTACATCGTAGAATAAAGCCCGGCCGTCTGCACCGATGCTGCCACATCGTGCGTACGCAGCCATGTAGCCCCACCTTCAAGGGCTTTGAACTGAACAATCTGAGTTGCGGGCATCGCCTCTTCGGGGGTGATGCCCAATGCTTTATAGACCATGCTCTTTCGGGACAGGCCCACCAGTACCGGCCTATGATGCCTTGAGCTGACCTCCGGAAGCCTTTGGAGAAGCTCCCAATTCTGCTCCATGCTTTTTGAAAAGCCGAAGCCAGGGTCCAGGATCCAGTCCCTGATGCCTGCATCGGCCGCTTTTACAGCGAAGTCGCTGAAATAAGCGTTCACGGCATCCACGACATCACCCTCCACCAGAGCGCCGTGCATAGCTTTTTCCGTATGCATGGCAACGTACGGAAGTTCCAGCCGGCCAACTGTTTGCAGCATTTCCGCATCCCACTGGCCGCCGCTGACGTCGTTAACCATGAACGGGCCGATTAGATCGTACGCCCTGCGGACAATCTCGCTGCGGAAGGTGTCGATGGAAATGGCAGAAAAAGGGATTCCCCTTTCTTCCGCGTCGCTTCGCGACCCTGTCCGGGCAAATGCTCCAGAAAGGGGAATCCCTTTTCCTATAGCTTCCAGCACAGGTTCAAGGCGACGCCACTCCTCCTCCAGCGGTGGGATATCGGCCCCCGGGCGGGTGGAACAGGCGCCTAGATCCACGACATCGGCCCCTTCTGCGAACAATTGCTGTATTCTGGATATGGCATCGGCTGAATTTACCCGGCTTCCTGCGTAAAAGGAGTCCGGGGTAAGGTTCACGATGCCCATGATATGAATTTTCGCTGCCACTTCAGAGGCAAAGATACGCAAAATGACGCTCAGTACAAAACCGCACGTTTGCTTTTTAGTCTTCAAATGGCTAACTTTGCAAATTACTATGAGAACCGCCATTACACAGATGCTGGGCATAGAAAAGCCCATTTTTCAAGGCGGCATGGCCTGGATTGCCGATGCCCGTCTTGCCGCCGCCGTGTCCGAAGCCGGCGGCCTGGGAATCATTTCCTCCATACTTGGAGGGCCCGACGCAGTAAGGGCGGAGATTCGCCGGGCAAAGGAGCTCACAAGTAAACCTTTCGGCGTCAACATAATGCTTGCGGCACCGGACGCTGCAGATGTGGCAGCCCTCGTCATTGAAGAAGGCGTACGCATCGTCACCACGGGCGCAGGCTCCCCCTCCCCTTACATGAAAGCATGGAAAGATGCCGGAATCCGCGTAATCCCCGTCGTCGCTTCAGTGGCATACGCCCTAAAAATGCAGGAATTAGGGGCCGATGCAGTAATAGCGGAAGGCGCCGAGTCAGGCGGCCACATAGGCGACATCCACACCATGGCACTTGTCCCGCAAATAGTTGACGCAGTGGGCATTCCGGTCATGGCGGCAGGCGGCATTTTCGATGGTCGCGGAGCAGCCGCAGCTTTCATGCTGGGAGCATGCGGAGTGCAAGTAGGCACCCGTTTCCTTGTGGCCGATGAATGCAGAGTGCACGATGTCTATAAAGAGCGCCTGATCAAAGCTTCCGACATCGGCACGATGATTACCGGCAAAAGCCTCGGAGATGCAGTGCGCTGCCTCAAAACTCCGTTTGCAAAGCAGTTTGCCAAAATGGAGGCAAGCCGGGACGTAACGCCGGAACAGATCCGGGCCTTCGGCACAGGATCGCTAAGGAAGGCTGTCTTCGACGGCGACCTCAGCGGCGGCAGTTTCCTCGCAGGCGAGGTGGCAGGCCTTGTCAAGCGCCGCGAATCGGCCTCAGATATAGTGAATGACATAATTTGCGGGGCAGAAAGACTGCTCGGCCAAGCTAAAGAATTGATATAATGATGGATCCCAAGAGAGTAGTAGTCACCGGTATGGGCGTTATCTCGTCCGTGGGACAAGACGTAGATACATTCTGGAAAAACCTCGTCAACGGTTATTGCGGCATAGACTATGTGGAGGAATTCAAAGACATGCCCGTCAGTTTCGCCGGCAAAGTGAAAAACTTCAACGCCGAGCAGTTCGGCATGGAAAAGCCCTTCATCCGTAAGCAGGACAATTTCACCCTTTACGCAATGGCAGCCGCGTGGCAGGCAATGCGACAGGCCGGTCTGTGCACCGAAGGCGACAACGCCAACATCGACCCTTTCCGCCTGGGCGTTTACGTAGGCTCCGGCATCGGCGGTTTTGACGTCCAGTACAGAGAGACCAAGAAAATGATCGAGGACCCCAGCGGCAAGTGGATTTCTCCGCTTTTCATAGCCACCATGATTTCCAACATCGCTGCGGGGCACATTGCCATCAAGCATCAGGCCAAGGGCCCCTGCCTGGACATCGTAACTGCCTGTGCCACATCATCCCACTGCATAGGCGAAGCTTGCCGTGCAATCCGTCACGGTTATGCCGATGCAATCATAGCCGGCGGCAGCGAGCATGCCTCCATCCCGCTCGGCGTGGCCGGTTTCTACAATGCCAAGGCTCTCACCCGCTCCCAGGATCCCAAGTATTCTTCCCTGCCGTTCAACCTTAATCGGCAAGGATTCGTAATGGGCGACGGTGCCGCGGTTCTCGTACTGGAATCCCTTGACCACGCCCTTGCACGCGGAGCCGCCATCTTCGGCGAAATTGTCGGCTACGGAAACACCTGCGACGCATACCACGCCACAGCGCCGCGTCCGGATGCCAGCACTCAGGCCCGCTCAATCAAGGATGCCCTTCTGGAAGCAGGCTTCGACCCGGAAAAAGACAATCTCTACATCAACGCCCACGGCACAGGCACACATCTAAACGACATTGCCGAAACTCTGGCCTGCAAGGCAGCTCTGGGCGATTTCGCCTACAAGGCACACATCTCGTCCACCAAGTCCATGACCGGCCACATGTTCGGCGCTGCAGGTGCGGCAGAGGCAATTGCCACGCTGCTCGCTCTGAGGGACGGCATCTGCCCTCCCACCATCAACCTGGACACCCCCGACCCTGAGTGCGACCTGGACTACACGCCAAACGTGGCCGTGAAAACCAAACTCACGCTGGGCCTTTCCAACTCATTCGGTTTCGGCGGACATAATGCCTGCATCGCTTTCAGACCTTACGAAGGATGACACGCGAAGAAATAAAAGCCGTTCTGCCGCACCGGGAGCCGATGCTGCTCCTGGACAGCGCCTGCTTGGGGCCGGATGGCGTTGCACACGCATCGTACCGCATTCCGGAAGATCCTTTCTACTGTCACGGGCACTTCCCCGGCAATCCTATAGTTCCGGGCGTCATTCTCTGCGAGATTATGGCCCAGAGCTGCTTTACGCTTTTCATCGAGGCTTTCAAGGACCATCTGATATTGTACAGGGGGTTGGATGCCGTGAAGTTTCGCGGCACTGTTCATCCGGGCGATCTGTGTGAAATAAACGCCACTCTTGTAGAACACAAAAGCAGCCTCTACATCTGTGAGGCTGTACTTTCAGTTGCAGGCAAACGCTGCGCTCAAGCTCAGATTACCCTGGCGCTTACGCCTAAAGAATAATCACTGGTGGGTTGCCATGCGGTCCCAGGCCAGTTTTTCCCATTTGGTGCCAGGACGGCCGTAATTGGCGTAAGGGTAAATGGAGATGCCGCCGCGTGGCGTAAAGAGGCCGGTGACTTCTATGTATTTGGGATCCATAAGTTTAATGAGATCCTTCATTATAGTGTTCACGCAGTCTTCGTGGAAGTCGCCGTTTGAGCGGAAGCTGAAAAGATACAGTTTCAGGGATTTTGACTCCACCATTTTCACATCCGGAACGTAGCTTATGCGGATTTCGGCAAAGTCCGGCTGGCCTGTGATGGGGCAGAGGGTTGTGAATTCCGGGCAGTTGAACCTAACCCAATAATCGTTTTCCTGATGCTTGTTTTCAAAGGTTTCAAGCACTTCGGGGGCATATTTCTGGCTGTACACCGTGGCACGGCCAAGGGCTTTGAGTTCGTCGGGATTTCTTGACATGGCTTATTCCTCCTCTCCGGCTTCTTTCAGACGTTCTGCGTTTTCCGCGATCTGCAGCTGGTCGATGCATTCCTGGATGTCGCCGTCCATGAATACGGGCAGGTTGTACATGCTCCAGCCTATGCGATGGTCGGTCACACGGCCCTGAGGGTAGTTGTAGGTGCGGATTTTTGCGCTGCGGTCGCCGGTTGAAACCATGGTTTTACGCTTGGCGGCGATGCCGTCCAGGTATTTCTGGTGCTCCATGTTGTACAGGCGGGTACGGAGCTCTTCCATTGCTCGGTCCAAGTTCTTTAGCTGGGAACGCTCTTCCTGGCACTGGACGACGATTCCCGAAGGGATGTGGGTGAGACGGACGGCGCTGTAGGTTGTATTCACGCCCTGTCCGCCGGGGCCCGATGCGCAGAAGAGGTCTTTACGGATATCGGCCGGATTGAGTTCTATGTCGAATTCGCCTGCTTCCGGGAAAACGGCTACAGAGGCTGCCGATGTCTGGATGCGGCCCTGGGTTTCGGTCTGCGGGACGCGCTGCACGCGGTGAACGCCTGATTCATATTTCATTACGCCATAGACACCGTCCGTCGAGCTTGAAAGTTTGAAGACTATCTGCTTGTAACCGCCCGATGTGCCGGGAGCCTGGTCTGTGACTTCCAGCTTCCAGCCGCGACGCTCGGCAAAATGTTGGTACATGCGGAAAAGGTCGCCGGCGAAGATGGCTGCTTCGTCGCCGCCGGTGCCGCCGCGGATTTCCACCATGGCGTTTTTGCTGTCGTCCGGATCGGCCGGGATCAGGAGAAGCTTGATGTTCTGCTCCATTTCGGGAAGTTTGGGCTCGATATCGGCCACTTCTTCCCTGGCCATTTCTTTCAGGTCCTCGTCTTTTTCGTTCATGAGGATGTCCTTGGCCTGTGCGAGCTCGTCCACCAGCCTTTTATATTCGAGGCCGGCAGCGATGATGGGCTGCAGTTCTTTGTAGTCCTTGTTGAGCTGGACGAACTTCTTCATGTCCGCGATTACTTCGGGATCGGCCAGTTGCTGTTCCAGCTTCTTGTATTTGTCCTGAAGGCTTAGTACCTTCTCCAATAGCGTATTTTCTGCCATATAAAATTAATTCGAACTGCAAAGATAATAAAAATCCGCTACATTCCCTTAGCTTTGGCCTCGTCCCACAGGGTATCCATCTCCTGAAGGGTCATATCCTGAAGGCGTCGGCCTTTGCGGATGGTCTCTTGCTCCACGTAAGTGAAGCGGCGGCGGAACTTTTCGCAGCTGCGGTTGAGTGCGGCCTCCGGGTCAACTCCATAGAGGCGTGAGGCGTTGATGACGGCGAAGAGCAGGTCGCCGAATTCGCCTTCCAGCTCTTCTGCAGGTGCTTCCGACACTTCCTTGTACTCTTCGGCCACTTTTTCCCAGACGTCCTCCTTCTTCTCCCAGTCGAAGCCGCAGCCGCGGGCCTTTTCCTGCATGGAGAGGGCCTTCAGGATTGCCGGCATCGCTTTTGGAATGCCGCCCATCACCGTTTTGTTGCCGCCCTTCTCCTTGGCCTTCACCAACTCCCAAGTATCGGCAATTTCTTTGGCCGATGTCGGTTTCCCGGCATCCGGGCCGAACACATGCGGGTGGCGGAAGACCATCTTGTCGCAGATTTTATTGAGGCTGTCGGCTATATCGAAGCTGCCTTCCTCCTGGGCGATGCGTGCATAAAAGACCATGTGGTAAAGCAGGTCGCCTATTTCTTTGGCAGTGCCCGTGCGGTCCCCCTCCAGGATGGTGTCGCAGAGTTCATATACTTCCTCCTCCGTCATCGGGCGGATGGAGTCCATAGTCTGCGCGGCATTCCAGGGGCATTTTTCCCTGAGAGTATCCATAATATCCAGGAGCCGTCCGAATGCGGCCAGTTTCTCTTCCCTTGTGTGCATATCTTACTGTTTTTGCCCTGCAAAGATACAACAATTTACGCTATCTTCCCCCCCCGGCCCCCACTGCTCCCTCTCAAATCTGTTCAATAAGTTTGGCAATTAACCCGCGTCAACCTAAATCATTAAAGGACTAGTGCACTAAACCTGCCGCTTATTGTCCCGTTTAGTGCAAAAAGGGCTGTTTTTGCGCTAAACGTAACATTCCAATGCACGTTTAGTGCGGTACGGGGCTTTGGATTAACGTCCGAAGCGATTGAAGGCGGCGCGCTCCAGGGACTCGCGGTCGTCCGGGTGGGCAATGGAAATGAGAAGTTTAGCCCTTTCCTGCAGGGACTTGCCGTAGAGATTAACGGCGCCGAATTCGGTGACTACCCACTGGATATCGGCCCTGGGGGTGACGACGCCAGCGCCGGGATGCAGAACGGGAACTATTTTGGCATTGCCGTGAGATGTGCGTGAAGCCATGGCGATGATGGCTTTTCCCCCACGGGAGAGCTTTGCACCGCGGACAAAGTCAAGCTGTCCTCCGGTTCCCGAATAGATGCGTTCGCCTATTGAGTCCGCGCACACCTGGCCTGTGAGGTCTATCTCTATTGCAGAGTTAATGGACACCATGCCAGGATTCTGCGCTATGATGCGAGGGTCGTTGGTATAGGCGATGTCTCTCATCTGCACCGCAGGATTGTGGTCGATGAATTTGTAAACTTCCTCTGAGCCAAGGAGGAATGAAGCTACAACCTGCCCTCTGTCAATAGCTTTGGCCGATCCGTCAATAACGCCGGATTTGATAAGCTGCAGGGCACCGTCAGAGAACATTTCGGTATGCAGCCCCAGGTGTTTGTGCCCTTTCAAACCGGCACAGATCGCATTTGGCATTGAGCCGATGCCCATTTGCAGGCAAGCCCCGTCGGGGATAAGATTGGCACAATTTGCGCCGATTGCAAAATCAGTGTCCGACGGCTGAGAATACAGAGCGGTGACGAGCGGCCTATTGTCCTGAACCAGAGCGGTAAAACGCTCCACCGGTATAAGGTTTCCGTAGGAGAACGGGACGGCAGAATTGACAACCGCTATTCGCTCTCTTGCAACTTCAAGTGCGGCTACGGAACAATCGACAGATGTTCCAAGAGACACCATACCGTCCACAGGCTCAGATACTTGGACCATTGCAACGTCACAGCGCAGGGCGCCATTGCGGTACATGGCCTGAGTCTCATACAGATTTACCGGCAGATAGTCTGCCACCCCAGCCTGAACAGATGCCCTCAGATTAGGTCCCACGAAGAAACCCTGGTCAAAGAATGAATGCCTGTACTGCGCTGAACCGTATGGCGCCGGGCCTTCTGTGTGGAAATGATGGAAATGGATATCCGTAAGTTCATCGGCCCTGCGACAGAGCGCCTCAATAAGAATATGAGGTACGCTGGCTATGCTGGAAAGATGAACGTGGTCGCCACTGCGGACAGCCCGCACGGCTTCATCGGCCCCTATGAAATGGATCTGGCTCATTCGCAGAACAAATATAGCACAAAATCCTGTATCTTGATTCTCGCAGTTAAGATTTCTCAATATATGCAGCCCGGCGCATTCCGTTAAGCAAATATTATTAATGCCCCCTTTAAAGCTTGCGCGAAAGCCCCGTACCGCACTAAACGTGCATAAGAATGTCCCGTTTAGTGCAAAAACAGGGCGTTTTTGAAGTAAACGGGACAGTGGGTGGCAGGTTTAGTGCACTTGGGAAGTGCAGCTAAACTTATTTTATCAGATTACCAAGGATGCTGCGGGTAAGCTCTCTGGTAAGAGTGGTTGTTGCGCTCTTGGTGGCTTTGGTAACAGCTTTCTTGGTGGTGGAAGTCGAACTCTTCTTCTTGGTGCCGGTCACTTTGCCGGTGACAGCATCGGCGGCAGCTGCTGCAGCCACGCCGGTAACGGCGGTAATGATGGATTTGAGCACCTTGGAGGCGATGCTGTTCTTGGCTTTCTTGGCCTGCTCTTTCTCAAGCTTTTCCTGCTCCTTTGCAGCCCTGGCGGCTTCTTTGGCTTCGATGGCGGCCTGCCTTTCGGCTTCTTCAGCGGCTTCCATCTCCGCTTTCTGACGCTCGGCCTCGGCAGTTGCAGCGGTAATAATCTCGTACGCGCTTTCACGGTCAACGGGATGGTCGTAACGGCCGTAGAGGCGGCTGCGCTTGATAAGATCGGCACGCTGATCTTCTGTAATGGCGCCTATCTGGCTGAGAGGGAAGAGGATCTTTGCGCGCTCCACGATTGCGGGAGTGCCTTTTTCGTCAAGGAAGGAGACCAGAGCCTCGCCGGTGCCGAGTTCAAGAAGAGTATCGTAAGTCTTGAAGGCGGGGTTGGCGCGGAAGGTATCGGCAGCCACTTTCACTGCCTTCTGGTCCTGAGGGCTGTAGGCACGGAGGGCATGCTGCACGCGGTTGCCCAGCTGGCCGAGGATGTTGGAAGGGATGTCGGTAGGACTCTGAGTGATGAAATAAATGCCGACGCCCTTTGAACGGATGAGGCGGATAACCTGCTCGATCTTGTCGGTGAGGGCCTTGGAGGTGCCTTCGAAGAGCATGTGGGCCTCGTCGAAGAAGAAGACAAGCTTGGGAAGGTCGGTCTCGCCCACTTCAGGCAGGGTGGCATAGAGTTCCGACAGCAGCCACAGCAGGAAGGTGGAATAAAGCTTGGGCTGAAGCATCAGACGGTCGGCCGCAAGCACATTCATGATGCCCTTGCCGCCTTCGCACTGAAGGAGGTCGTAGATGTCGAAGTCGGGCTCGCCGAAGAACTTGTCGGCACCCTGATTCTCCAGAGCAAGCAGCGCCCTCTGAATAGCGCCCACCGAGGCCGATGTCACATTGCCATACTGGGTGGTATATTCCGCAGCGTTCTGACCCACGAAGTTGAGCATGGCGCGGAGGTCCTTGAGGTCGATGAGGAGGAGGCCGTTGTCATCGGCAATTTTGAAGACGATGTTGAGAACGCCGGTCTGTGTCTCGTTCAGGTCCATCAGACGGCCGAGCATTTCGGGGCCCATGCGGGAGATGGTGGAGCGCATGGGATGACCCTGCTCGCCATAGACATCGAAAAAGCGCACCGGGCAAGGCTGGAACTGGGGATCGCTGATGCCGAACTCAGGCAGGCGTTTCTCGATGAAGCCGGAGAGCTTGCCTGTCTGCGAGATGCCGCTCAGGTCGCCTTTCATATCGGCCATGAAGCAAGGGATGCCGGCTTGGCAGAAAGTCTCCGCCATCACCTGCAGAGTGACGGTTTTACCGGTACCGGTGGCGCCGGCGATAAGGCCATGTCGGCACAGCATCTTCCCCTGAAGGGAGATGGGCCCGTTTTCGCTATGGGCTACATACAGCCCTCTTTCTTTGTCTAACATATTCGTGACACAAAACTAATTAATAATCAATGCTTTGCTGAAATCAAGTGCGGCAAAAAGTCACACTTGATTTCTGGAAGTGGTTCATTTTGAGGACTTTGCGTGCCACAGGTAAAACAGCACAGCGGCAAGGGCAAAGCTGGCAAGGCCGATGGCAGGGGCAAGGGTCTGGGGGACGCGGAAGCCGGTTTTATCGACCAGGATGAAGGTGACGCAGACCGCCGTCATAAACAGCGACGGAATCAAAGTGATAAGGTAATAGGGCCGATTGCTACCCCTGAAGCGCTTGTCCAGATACACGGTCGCGGTCCAAAGCATAAAAGCGGCCAGGGTCTGGTTGCTCCAGCCGAAGTAGCGCCAGATTGTGTTGAAGCCGTTGGCATCGGCAATGTTGTACCAAAGGAGGAGTGCGCTTGCCGCGAACAGAGGCAGAGCGATAACCAGCCTGCGGCCCAGCTGCTTCTGCTCCATGTGCAGAAAGTCGGAAATAATGAGGCGGGCGCTGCGGAAGGCTGTGTCGCCGGAAGTGATGGGCGCCGCAACAACTCCGAGGATAGCCAGGATGCCGCCCAGCATGCCTAGCCAGTTCTCCGAAACCTTAGTAACCACTGTAGGCGCTGCGGCCGATAAATCCGAACCCACCTCAGCCGCTCCTCCGTCAAAGAAGAACCACGAGGACACCGCCGCCCATATGAGCGCGACCAGACCCTCGGTTATCATGGAGCCGTAAAATACGGGCCGACCGAGCTTTTCGTTCCGTATGCAACGTGCCATAAGCGGGCTCTGAGTGGCGTGGAAGCCGGAAATCGCGCCGCAGGCAATGGTGATGAAAAGGCAAGGGAAAATAGGCTGATCCTTTAGGCCGACCTTATCCGACCAGCCGCCGAGACCGTCCCAAAGCTCCGGAAGGGAAGGCCACTTGATGAACAGGCATACCATAAGCGCCGCGGCCATGAACAGCAGCGCAAAAGCGAACAGCGGATACACCTTGCCGATAAGCTTGTCAATCGGCAGCAAAGTAGCCACTACGTAGTAGATGAAGATTATGCCGACCCAGAGCATGATTGAGCCGCGGCTGCCGTCGCCTGCAATATCGCCAAGGATAAGGGCGGGGCTGTAAACGAAAACAGTGCCCACCAGCAGCAGAAGCACGATGGAGAACACCAGCATGACCTTCTTTGTGCGCTGGCCAAGGTAATCGCCTACCAGTTCCGGGAAGCCGGCCCCGTCATGACGGACCGACAGCATCCCGCACATGTAATCATGCACCGCACCGGCAAAGATGCAGCCCAGAACAATCCACAGATAGCTTGCAGGGCCGAACTTGGCCCCCATTATGGCACCGAAGATAGGACCCGTCCCCGCAATATTGAGGAACTGGATCATATAAACCTTCCAGGTGGGCATGGCTATGAAGTCCACCCCGTCGGCCTTGCTTATTGCCGGCGTAATGCGGGAGGCGTCCGGAGCGAAGACGCGGTCCACGAAGGCTCCATAAAAAATGTAGCCCAGGATGAGTGCCGCAATACTGATAATAAACGATACCATTACTCAAAAAAACTAAAATGTACACGTCCGTAGCAGCGTTCTTTTACAAAGCGCGGATGAGACTCAAAATTGTGTTCCCCGCCGTGTTCAAGGATAAAATAACGTTCGGGATAAAGGATGCCGGCGTTTAAAACTATATCCGGAAGCCTTTCCAAGCCTTCCAGCGCGTAGGGAGGGTCTGCGAAAATTATGTCGAATTTTTCCCGGCAGATAGGGATGAAGTCGAAGACGTTGTCCCGCACCATGCTCACGTTTGAAAGGCCCAGGCGCTCCGCTTCTGTTTTTATGAAAGAGGCATTCTCGCGGGCCATTTCCACGCAATAGACGCGAGCGGCGCCACGGGAAGCAAACTCGAAGGCTATGGAACCGGTGCCGCCGAAAAGGTCCAGGACTTTGAGGTCTTCAAACTCGTACTCATTGTCCAGGATATTGAAAAGGCCTTCCTTGGCGAAGTCCGTAGTGGGACGCGCCTTGTACCCGGCCGGGGGCTGGACAGCCTTTCCTTTTAGTTTTCCGCCGATGATTCGCATAGAATTAAATTTGGACCACGCCTTTGAAGTAGCGGTAGAGGGACATTTCCGCTTCCGGGTCGAGCGGAGTGCGGAAGCATACTGTGGTTACCTCCGGATTAAGCTGCAAACGCTTGAGGCACAGGAAGATGAAGTACTGCGCAGTGGTAAAGTCCGGAGCATGGAAAACATTTGCCAGGCAGAGGCTTTTACCCTGGGCGATTGCAAGATGCAGGTAACCGCCGCCCCAGGACGCCACTATCTTGTTATAGTCCGTGAGTTTTTCCAGCTCCTGCAGAAGATAGTACATCTCCGGCAGAACGCGTACGGGCTGTCCGGAAGCAGGCAGCACCGTTTGAGCTACCACTTTGGAAAGGGACTCGCCGATGGAATTGGAGTACACCAGCGTGGAAGCCAGCGACGGAAGCGGGACGCTTTCCACAAAATCGCCTTCTTCCAGGGGAACCACTTCCTCCAGAGCCTTGCGCGGCTGTGCGGGATCGAAGAAAGAATCCGGCACAAGGGCCACTTTGGGAGTGAGGAGGGAAATCTCCACCCAGTTGTAGCGGCGCTGGAACTCCGGCGTTGTGAACAGACGCTCCGCGCCCTGCCAGCCGGAACAGCTGACATCCTCTCCCGATGAGACCTTAAAAGAATATCCACTCAAGGAAACTTGAATGGATATTCCTGTGTATGATGTATGAGCCTGGTCCATAGAGGACTATTCCCAGTTACCTGCGTTGTTGTTAGGAGCAGTTATGCTGCCGACCTGAAGACCTTCGTATTTGTTCTGGTCGCGGCGTTCTGCGTCCAGATTGATGCGAAGCTGGTTGTCAAGACCTTTGCAGAGGGCTTTGTAAGGCATGCGGGCCTCGAACAGAGGAACCTGTACACCGGAAACGGTCTTGATGGCCGATTCCATCTGGGTGAGTTCGCCACCTGAGAAGGGGATGTATTTGAGGGAGTCGATGCAGAAGTCCGGACGGTTGTGGAAGAGGGTATCCTTCACGGGGATCTGGGTGGTGGTGGAGAATACGACCTTCTGGCCGGCTGCATAGGCCTCCTGAAGTTTGGCGAGGATCTGTGCGGGTTTGAGTTTGCGGTTGGCTTTCTTGATTGCTTCGGTGTTGGTTACGGCGAGGGAGTCGTCGTTGGAGCCGATCTGCATTACGATGTCCATTTTGCCGGTCTCGTAGAAGAGTTTGAGGGAGTCCACGGTGGGGCTGAAACGGCCATTCACGCTCTTGAATGCAACCTGGAGGGTGCGGATGTCCTTAAGGCGCTGGATAGCGACCTGGGAACGGGCGGCCACCTCATTGTTGAACTTGACGGGTTTTTGCACGCTCTTGACGATGAGCCATGCAAGAAGGCAAATCAAGGCTGCCAAAGCAATCTCTAAGGCGATTTTTGCTGTTTTATTCATTATTTTAGTGTTTTATAATTTTCCAAACTTCCGACAAAGTTAACAAATTGATTTCTCAAAAGCAATAATCTTTTGTAAATTTGCAATCGCAAACACATTGCATAAGTGGATAGCATCAAGGAAGAAAATATTCGGCAGCTAAAGCAGCTCATTGCCGATTCCTGCAAGATAGTCGTAGCAGGCCACACGCACCCGGACGGCGACGCCCTGGGCGCAACGGCAGCCATGGCCCTCTATCTGCAGGATTATGCAGGCAAAGACGTCTGCTGCGTATTTTCGGACTCCCCCGCCGCCAATCTCGGTTTCATCCTCCCGGAATCGGTCCGCTACCATTTTCACGACACAGCCCCGGAAGACACAATATCGGCAATAAACAAGGCCGATTTGATCTTCCTTCTGGATTGCAATCATTTCTCCCGCACGGAGGCGCTGGAAGCCCACTTAGCGGCCTCAAAAGCCAGAAAAGTGCTGATAGACCACCACCTGAACCCGGACACGGAGTCTTTCGACCTGGTGTTTTCCACGCCGGAGATTTCCAGCGCATCGGAGCTGCTGTATTGGGTGATGAGGGTGATGGGAGATTCCTCGGCTTCGCTCGGAATGACGATAGAGGTTGGGACGGCGCTGCTTACGGGGATGACTACTGATACCAACAACTTTGCCAATTCTGTGTTTCCTTCCACTTTCAGGATGGCTTCAGAGCTTATCGCATCAGGAGTGGACAGGGATGCACTTTTGCAGAAAATATACAACAGCTACCGCGAAAACCGCGTAAGGGCCATGGGCTACATGCAGAGCGAAGGCCTCACCATCCTCCCGGAAGGCGCCGCTTACATGGTCCTCACAAAGGAAATCCAGGAGCGCTTCGACATCCAGGACGGCGAGACGGAAGGCCTTGTGAATGTGCCGCTTACAATCGGCAAAGTAAGGCTCAGCGTGCTGGCTAAAGAGGACGGAGACCACTTCCGCATATCGGTGCGGTCCAAAAAAGGCACTTCGGCCCAGCAGCTTGCACAGCGCTTCTTCCATGGCGGAGGGCACGAAAACGCCTCCGGCGGCAAAGTCCTCATAGGGGCCGATGTCCCCGCCCCCGAAGCCGTCCCCGCCTATATTGAAACCATCCTTAAAAACTTCATGGGATGAAAAAGAGCACTGTCATACTGATTGTCGCCATCATGGAAGCGCTCGCAGCCGCCTGCACAAAACAAGCGGAGCAGACCACCTACGACAAGCAGACCACATACATCGAAAATTTCATATCGGCCCAGCTTAAGAGCGACGAAGAGGCAACCCTCACCCGCAAAGAAGGCGCCTACAGGATAAACCTGCACGACAACCTCTCCCAGGAGCGCGACTCCCTAAGGCCGGGCGGCAAGGTTGCCCTGTACTACGGCTGCTTCATCCTCACCGGGGCCAGTCTCAGCACATCCAACCTGGTCGCCACAAACCTCAAAGAACTTGCGACTCAGGCCAAATGGACGCTCAGCGAAGACGAAGACAGATACAAGCTGGACACGCTGACCCTGGACGACAGCCTCCTTCCCGGCCTTCGCATCGGCCTTGAAGGCGTTCAGCCCCAGGACGAAGGATACATTCTCTTCACTGGAAAATATGGCTACGGAAACAGCCAGCGAGGCACGATTCCTGCAATGTCTGCCCTGGCTTACTACTACTGGATAGAAAACATCAAGAATGAATAAGTACATCATACTCCCCCTCGCCGCCCTCTGCCTGGTGGCAGGAAGCTGCGCACAATCCGCCAGCGAATCGACAGGTGAAACCGCACAAAAATACCTCAGCCTCTGGATGGACAAGAACCACCCTGGAGTAGCCCAGGACGCTTCCGGCATCTACATCCTGGAAGACGAGCCCGGCACAGGCGACGAGTACGATTCCGAAAGCGCCTACATCCTGGCGGGCGTTACAATCCGCTCCCTTTCCGGCACCATCACTTCAACAACGGAAGAAGCGCTTGCCAAGCAGCTGGGGACATACCGGCAGGGCAATCACTACGGAGCAAAGTACCAGGCCGTAGGCAAGGGCACCAGCTATGCAGGCGTCGATGCTATGCTTGACGGCATGCGCATAGGCGGCAAGCGCACCGCCCTCATCCCTTCATGGATGCTCACCACAAGCCGTTACGACAGCCAGAAGGAATATATCAACGCCTGCACATCCTCAACGCACCTTATCTACACAATCTCCCTCGAAGGCCAAACCTACGACATCGACAAGACGGAGATGGAAATCCTCGCGGCCTACGTAAAAGAGCATTTCGGGGCCGATGAAGAGCCCGACAGCTACGTGGACGGCGAAGAGCCCGCAGGCAACTTCTACTTCATAAGCGACATTACCGGCTTCGACGAGCAAGACGCCCTGGAAAGCGATGCCAAGGTGAAAATCAACTACACCGGACGCCTCCTCAACGGCCAAGTCTTCGACACCACGCTGGAGAAAGTGGCAAAGGACGCAGGCATCTTCGACGTCGGCAAAACTTACGAACCCGTGTCCGTAACAATGGCCGAAGATTATTCCAACATCTCCATGAGCGGCAGTTCCAGCCTCATCAACGGCTTCAAGGCCGGCCTCTCCCTCATGCAGTGGAAGGGGCAGAAGGCCACCGCGCTGTTCACATCGGCCTTGGGATATGCATCCAACGGCAGCGGCAACACCATTCCCGCCTTCTCTCCCCTGATCTTCGAGCTGGAAATTCTGGAAGACTAGCAGATGGCCGACAAATCAGTCCCTACAGAACTGGGCACCAAGCCCATAGGTTCACTCCTGAAGCAGTACGCTGTCCCCGGCATCATTGCCATGACAGCGTCTTCGCTTTACAATATGGTGGACAGTATCTACATCGGCCACATTCCCGATGTGGGTTCCCTCTCCATCGCCGGTCTGGCGGTCACCTTCCCCCTGATGAACATATCCACGGCTTTCGGCACCCTCGTCGGCGTCGGAGCCGCCACCATGATATCCGTCCTGCTTGGCCAGAAAAACTACAAGACGGCCGGGAAAGTCCTCTGCAACGACGTTACGCTCAATATTATAACGGGCCTCCTGTTCACGCTGGTCACCCTGGTATGGATGGACCCCATCCTCCGCTTCTTCGGAGCCAGCGACGCCACGCTCCCCTTTGCGAGGGATTACATGAGCATCATCGCCATCGGCAACGCCGTGACGCACCTGTACTTTGGCCTGAATGCCATCATACGCTCGTCGGGAAACCCGAAGATGGCCATGGGCCTCACCCTTTTCACGGTTATTTCAAACGCCATCCTGGATCCCGTGTTCATCTTTGTCCTGGGACTTGGAATCAAGGGCGCCGCCATAGCCACCGTGCTCTGCCAATGCCTGGCGCTCGGCTACGCCATGTGGTATTTCCTTGACCAGAAGCGTTTCCTGCACCTGCCCCGCTCCTTCAAGATGTTCCGGGTGGACTGGAAAATAGCCACCGACTCGCTTGCTATCGGCATGGGACCCTTCCTGATGAACCTCGCAAGTTGCATCGTGGTGCTGTTCATCAACCAGCAGCTGGTTAAATGGGGCGGAGACCTCGCCATCGGCGCCTACGGCATAGTGAACCGCATCAGCTTCCTGTTCGTAATGGTGGTGATGGGCTTCAACCAGGGGATGCAGCCCATCGCGGGCTACAATTTCGGCGCCCGTCAGTACGCAAGGGTGCGGGAGGTTTACATGAAAACGGCCGCCTGGGCAACCCTGGTGCTCTGCATCGGCTTCCTCTTCTCCGAACTTCTTTCAGAGCCGATGGTCCGCATCTTCACGGGCGATCCGGTGCTGGTGGAGAAATCGGCCCACGGGCTCAGGGTCATGAACCTTGCATTCCCCATTATCGGCTTCCAGATGGTCACGACCAATCTTTTCCAATGCCTTGGAATGGTGCGCAAATCCATCTTCCTCTCCCTGTCGCGGCAGCTGCTTTTCCTTCTGCCGCTGATTTACATCCTGCCGCCGCTCCTGGAGTCGGAAAGCGGCGTATGGTACAGCTTCCCTATTTCCGACACAGTAGCGGCAATCGTAACCGCCGTCTTCGCATGGAGCCTGATAAGAAAGCTTGGGCAACTGAAAGACGGCGACGATCCCGCAGTGCTGGGAAGCCAGATTTAGAGATTCCTCGACAAGCTCGGAATGACAAACGACAAGCTCGGAATGACAAACAGTATGCATACCATTATTAACATCGGCCGATCTTTCGGGAGCGGGGGCGGCTATGTGGGACATGCCATCGGCGAGAAACTTGGCATCCCTTTTTACGACAACGACCTCATTTCCAAGACTGCGGAAGAGGAAGGCTATTCCAAAAGCCTTTTCGCAAAGGCCGAAGAAAAGAGCCTCTTCTCCTTCTCCAGCTTCTTCGCTTCCAGCCGCCTGGGCTACATGGACGGCGGATACGTCAGCGACAACGTAATGTTCAAGATTCAGAGCGAGGTCATCAAATCCATCGCTTCCAAGGGGGACGCCATCTTTATCGGCAGGTGTGCCGATTACATCCTTCGCGACCTCCCCTGCTTCAACGTTTTCGTCTGCGCACCTGACGAGTACCGCATCCAGCGCCTTGTCAGCAGCGAAGGCCTAAGCCCAGACGAAGCCGAAAAGCTGATGCGCCGCAAAGACCGCACGCGCCAGACCTACTACAACTACTACACCTTCGGCGCATGGGGACAGGCCTCCAACTACAACCTCTGCGTGGACAGCTCAGTCCTTGGCATTGAAGGAACTGCCGATTTTATCATCGACTTCGGCCGCAAAGCCGGTCTTATAAAATAAGCCGTTTCATAAGCGACATTTGCCCGGAATAGGGTCGTGAAGCGACTGGAGCGTTGAAGCGGATTATTTTTAAACGACTGAGAATGAAGATCAAAGGGCCCATACTTCTCACTCTACTGCTGGTTCTCGCCGGCGGAGGCTCCCTGCTGCTGAGAGGACATCAGATGAAAGAAGACGCTCCGGAAAATCCCCCCATACACTGGTGCGACTCCCTGAACCGCCATCTAACAAACGACCTTTCCTCCCTTCCGCAGATGGACGCCGTCATCGACAGCTTCATGGATTTTTGGACCCTGCACGGAGTCTCGCTCGCAGTGATGCGGAACGACTCCCTTCTCTACGCAAGAGGCTACGGCATGGCCGGCGAACGCACCCCTATGACACCCGGTACAACCCTTCGTCTGGCTTCCGTCTCCAAGCTCCTTACTGCCGTGGGAATCATGCGTTTACAGGAAGAAGGCAAGCTTTTTCTGGACACTCCCGTATTCGGCCCGCTCGGCATCCTTAAAAAGTACGACAGCTACATAAAGGACGACAACTACTATCTCATAACCGTCGAGCATCTCCTTCGCCACCAGGCCGGTTTCACTTCCCGCGGCGGCGACCCTGTCTTCTCCCCCTACACCTCCCTGGACGCCCTGCTTCGCAAGCAACTGGGCCGATGGCTGGCCTTCGAGCCTGGCACTTACCAGGAGTACTCCAACTTCGGCTTCCTGCTGCTTTCCCTTGTCATCGAGGAGGTCAGCGGACTTTCCTACGAAGAATTCATGCAGAAGGAAGTCTTCGCTCCCGCCCTATGCCACGACTTCCGCATCGCCGGCAACTACCTGAGCGACAGACATCCCGGAGAAAGCCGATACTGGATGCAGCCCGATGCCGAGCTCACAACCTCTTTCGACGGCCGCTACAGCGCTGTTCCCAAGTGCTACGGAGGCAACAATATCACCGGCTCCCAGGGCGCAGGCGGATGGACGGGATCGGCCCCCGAACTTGCGCGCATAGTAGCCTGCATCGACGGAAAAGGCCCCGTGGAAGACATTCTGGACCCGTTTTCAGTGAGCCAGATGACAACTTACTTTGACCCTGACACCTTCTCGCTTGGCTGGAACGACACCAAACCAAGCGGCGAATGGACCCGTTCCGGCTCCTTCTCCGGCACCCAGGCCCTTATAAAAACCTACCCTGACGGAGAATGTTGGATTTTCATCTCCAACACATCGGCATGGAGAGGCACCCGCTTCTCTCATAATATCGCAGCCCTCTTTAAAAACCTGCGGGGCCGCTTCAGTGAGAAGCTGCCCCGCAGAGACTTGTTCAGGGAATAGAGCTTTTACCACTCTTCCGGATCCATATCCTCTATGCCGCCGCTTCCGGATTCGGACTTGGCGACCTTCAGCGTACAAGTGGCAGTCTTTTCGCCAGCCTTGGCAGTAATCACCACCGTACCGGCAGCGACAGCCTTAACCAGGCCGGTTTCGGACACCGTAGCCACCTCAGGCTTGGAAGAAGTCCAGGTCACTGTCTTGTAGGTGGCATTTTCAGGAAGCACTGTGGCTGTGAGCTGATACTCTTCTCCCTCTTTCAGCGTTAGCTCTGTCTTGTCCAGTTGCACCTCGGTAACGTCTATGACCATCTTGGACACCGTGACGTTACACGTGGCGCTCTTTCCGTCGGCAGTGGCGGTAATAACCGCGGTGCCTTCGGAAATTGCCTTCACAATACCATCGGCATTTTCCCCGGGCGGCTTCTGTTTAAGTAGAGTTATGCGAATTTGTTTTTCTGATAAAGCTTTTGTAGTTTTGTGTCATGAAGTCCAGTACGCGGAAAATAGTGGCGCGTCTTCGGGATGCTCTTTCCAATGAGCCTGTCTTGCGGGCATGGCTTTTTGGGTCATATGCCCGTGGTCAAGAAGACGAGAGCAGTGATATAGACTTGCTTGTAGAAATGGCTCCTAACAACTTAACGATGATTGGGTTCCTGAAAATCCAATCCCGTTTGGAGAAAGTTGTGAGCCGTCCGGTGGATCTTATAGAAAATTCTTGCCTTCAGGACTTTGCCCGCCAATCGGCAGACCAGGAAAAAATTCTGATATATGAAGCAGATTAGAATTGAGCTGCAAAGAATTTTGGATGATTAAGTATCTATCCGTCCGGTTTCCCCGGGCGGTTTTTTTGGTATGTTTGTGCGGAGGTGGAGAGGGTAGTTGCAGAAGGGTTCGGCCCGAAAATTACCCTTCTGCAACTACCCTCTCCATCTTCGCTGAGTGGATTACCGACGGTAGGTTTTGGACGAGGTCCAATTTTAGTGGCTGGACCTGGTCCAATGAGTATGGCTTCTAGGGCCGTCAGGGCCACATGTGGTGGACCAGGTCCAAGGCATCAAATACGACCGCGTCCAAAAACATACTGGACCTGGTCCAAAAAGGCAGGAGACCGCGACCAAAAACATGCTGGACCAGGTCCAACCCAGACGATGTGAAATGTTTTTTGCGCCGACTAGCTTGAGCCGCTTCGCAGTACATTGTAAATCAAGATTTCAGCAAAAGCGTAATCCAGTCATCAGTGACATAACTCGTCCCGGCGTCACTTGGTACAAAAGAGATCCACCGACTCCGCTTTACTCCGGTCGAAATGACAAAACAAGCGATTAGGTCACAACACCCGTTGCGGTATGTCTTACGGCTAGGTCGCACCTTTTTGTGTCATTTTTTTGTGATTGTTGTAAATGTTGGCAAAAAAGTGGTATATTTACCACCAATTAGAAAACATTTCTACAATGAAGTATCTGAATATTCCCAAGGCGATAGCCGCCTGGAATGCCATACAGCCACTTTCCGACAGGGACCGCGAGCGTCTCAGCCGCAAGTTTACAGTGGATTTCAACTTCAACAGCAACCACATTGAAGGCAACACCCTGACCTATGGCCAAACTGAACTGCTGCTACTCTTCGGAAAGGTTGTAGGAGAGGCCAAGATGAAAGACCTGGAGGAGATGAAAGCTAGCAATGTAGGTCTCAAAATGATGCAGGAGCAGGCCGGCATCAAGGATATGCCACTGACTCAGAACTTCATCCGCCAACTGCACAAGACATTATTGCGCGAAGATTACACGGTTTATCGTGAATTGCCCGGCGGTCAGCAAACCAGTTATATCGTTCACGCAGGCAGGTACAAGACTCGGCCCAACAGCGTGATCACCCGCTATGGGGACCGTTTTGAGTACGCCGCTCCCGAGGAGACGGCAGCCCTTATGGCCGACCTCGTGGACTGGTACAATGAAGAGGAGACAAAAGGCAAGCTCTCCCCCGTCGAACTGGCCGCGCTGTTCCATTATCGCTATATCCGGATTCACCCGTTTGAGGATGGCAATGGTCGTATTGCCAGGCTGATCGTCAATTATATCCTCGCCCGGCACAACTACCCTATGATTGTTGTCCGCAGTCGCGGAAAGAAGGAGTACCTGGAGGCCTTGCATCAAGCAGACCTCGAAGTCGGCTCAACGCCAAGTATAGGAGCGCACGCGGAACTTGACAAGATTCGTCCTTTCCTCCGATATTTCACGGCTTTGGTTGCCGAGGAAATCTACAATGACGTCCGCTTCCTGACGGAGCCCGACGAGAATGTATGGTGGTATGACGGCCAGCGGGTAGAGTTCCGCACACCCAACTATGCCAAGATCCTTCGCATTATGCAGTCCCAGCCATCTGTCACGATCGACAGCCTGCGTGCGCAGCTTGGCATCAACAAGTCGGCCGTCCAGCGGCTGCTCTCCAGCCTGAAAGAAAAAGGTTATATTGAAGTCCGAGACAACGAAGGCGGTTGGCGTGTTCTCATCACACCTTCAGTATGACGACGCCCCTGCCGCACATATCCTAATTCAACTCAGTCAGTTCCTCCTTGGACAGGCCAGTTATGGCACAGATGAAATCAGCATCATATCCCATATCGGTAAGTCTCGTTACCATCTCCAACATGATTTTGGCTCTGGCTTTGGCTTCTCCTTTGGCGATACCTATGGCTTCACCTTTGGCAACACCTATGGCTTCTCCTTTGGCGATACCTATGGCTTCACCCTTGGCGACTCCTTTGGCTTCTCCCTCTGTAAGACCTTTTGCATACCATTCCTTCTTTGCACTATTATAGCCATATTCATAGCCGGCGGTGCTTATGTCCAGTCTTTCTTCTTCTGTAATCATGGCGCGCATGTATTGGTACGGTTCTTCATTTGCCAGCAGGTTGGCCTTTGCTGCTTCGGCTATGGGAGCATAGCGCGAACCAATATCCTGTGGCTTCCCTGCAAAGTTACACAAATTTCTGAAGATATAAAACCAGCTCTCAATAGGTTCCAGGCCATCAATTGAGGTGGCTTGCAGGCGCGGGAGTTCACAGAAGTAGATCGACAGAAGTCTCCCATACAATTCCCCGGTGTCCTGTTCTCTCATGACATATCTGTAAACCAGCTGATCAGACTCATGCTCAAGAGTGAAATCCATGAAGCAGATCACATATACTTCCTTCAGTTTGTCGTAGGACTCCCCTCCTTTCAGTTGGGACTGAATCATCGATGCTCCGTAGTAGAACATCCTGTTCTTAAACGAATTCTTACGTTCACGCTGCATCTCGCAGATGAATTGCCGACCGTCTTTTGCCGTGCAGAGCACATCCATGATGATGTTTTTGTCATCGGCACGGACCCTGTCGATCTCGTTGGGCAGATGTTCGACTTCCGTAATGTCTTCCGGAAGAAAGTCGTTGAGAAGCATCTTCAAGAGATTCTTGTCTTTCAGAACGTGTTTGAACGCCCAGTCAACACGAAGGTCAAGGTAAGGCCTGGAAAGAATGTGCGCGATAAGTCGCTCTTTCTCCGCATGGGTAAGGTCGCGATAGCGTTCGAACTCGTCAAGGATTGCAACGAATTTCTGCATTTGATCGGGGGTGATTTGTGAGGTCATAGTTTGTTGGTGTTTAGTGAGACTGAAAACATCGGCCGTCCGGAACCAGATGGCGTGCACAAACATACCCCTCGCTGTCCCCAATTGCAAGGAACCTGCAAAAGATTTAGCGGTTCTGAATGTTTTTCCCGATTTTTTTATCTTTTGACCGAAAAATCCGTCAAAAGATTTATGTTTTGATGTTTTTTCAGCCGATGAATCTACCCGCCAAGAACACGCATGCCTTGAAAACTCTGGCGCTCTTCGAGGCAGAGGTGCAGGCGCTTCAGGAGTTCGTCTGGTCGCAGGAGCCCCCAGGGGGCGTCGGTGAATCTTGGCGGGACGCTGCTGACAATCCGGCCGATGGCGATGTCGGGACGGAGGCGCTCGATAATATCGGCAAGAAGGCCGATATAAGCGTCAGGGCCAAGGCGGAGGAAATCGCCGGGCACGTCGCGGAATTCCCGGCTCATCGCCGTGCCCTTGATGATCTGCAGCTGGTGAAACTTCAGGTAGCTCACGGGGAGCGAGTTCAGTATATCGGCCTCAGCCACAAGCATTTCCCGCGTTTCGCCGGGCAGGCCTAGGATGACGTGTCCGCCGGCGTCCAGTCCCTCCTCTCTGGTCATCTCGAAAGCCTGACGAGTGCAGGCAAAGTCGTGCCCGCGGTTCACGCGCCGTAAAGTCTCATCATACACAGACTCAATCCCGTACTCCAGCTCGACCACATAGCCCTGCGCCTTAAGCGAGGCAAGCAGCCGCAGTTTTTCCCTGTCGATGCAGTCCGGCCGAGTCCCCACGACAATCCCGCAAACCCCGGGAACCGAAAGGGCCTCAGCGTAACGGCGCTCCAGCGTGGAAACATCGGCATAGGTGCCAGAAAACGCTTGGAAATAAGCAAGATAACCATCGGCGGGCCGATTAAAGAACGCCTTCCCGGCCTCAATCTGAGCGGCGATGCTTTTCCCGCGAGTGTACCCCGGATGGAAGGCGTCATTGTCGCAGAAAGTGCAGCCGCCGACAGAGACGCCTCCGTCACGATTAGGACAAACGAAGCCACCATCGACCGGCAGCCGTTGCAGACGCCTCCCGTAGCGCTCCCTGTAATTCAGCAGATTGATCCGTCCGCCCATGAGCAATCACTTTTTCCCGGGCCGAAGAATCATAAACACCACAGCGCCAACACATATCGCTATTCCGACACCCATCTTGAAGGTCAGAGGTTCGCCGAACAGCAGAGTCCCAATCATAATCGCCGTCAGCGGCTCAAAAACGCCCAGAATGGAAGTCTTGGTGGGACCTATATACCGCGACGAAACCGCCAGCGTCAACATAGAAATCATGGTTGGAACAACGGCCAGACCTATCAGATTGCCCCAATCGGCCACTGAATCGACGCCTTCCACCAGGCTTCCTCCCTGGAAAAGACGTATTAGCACAAACAAGGCCGATCCGGTAAGAAGCGCATACAAAGTAAGCGTATGCTCCGAAACATTCTTGATACGCTTGCTCCTGTTCACGATGACCAGGTAAAAAGCATAGCTAAGGGCCGATGCAACAGCAAGGATAATCCCCGGAATCCTAATGGTAGCCCCTGCCGATGGGCTGGACAGCAGCAAGATACCGCCGAAAGTGGCGATTATCGACAGCCAAGTCTGCCAGCTTGGATAGAACCGCAGGAAAACCATAATGAGCGCCACGAACACCGGATACAGATAAACCAGCGTCGTCGCAAGGCCTGAAGGAATGAATTTGTAAGAAAAAAAGAGGAACAGACTGCTGCAGGAAAAAAGCACACCCAGCAACGCCAGCAGGCGAAACTCCTTTCCGCTAACCTTGAAGTTCTCCCCTTTCGCAATCATCCACAGCGCAAGTATGGCCGATGAAATGCCATAGCGAAAAAACAGCATCACCAGTACCGGAACGCCGCTTTCCAGCAAAGGCTTGGCAAACAGCGGGTTAGTTCCGTAGGACACCCCGGCTACAAAGCCCGCCACAAGCCCCACGAGCCGCCTTTTCTTTATATCAAAACCTGTTTCCAAAACGATAATATTGGGGCGCAAAGATACGGAAAATTTACGCCAAAGCGCAATATCCAACAATTTTTGCCGACTGGCTCATGGATTTTTTGAAGTTTCTGATAATCAGGTATCTAGAAAATAGCCCGAGCCAGTCGAACCATTTTTTTGTGCCGACTGGCTCGAGCCGCTTTGTAATACACTATAAATCAAGGTCTCGACAAAAGCCACAAGCCAGTCGTGCGCGACATAACTCGCCACAGTATCGCGTGGTGAATGAAAAACGCTAGCCGCCATGAAGCGAGGTGCGGTTTTGTCGATTTCTGCACTTGAGAGATTTCTCCACTCCGCCCTTCGGGCTTCGGTCGAAATGACAGAAACGAGAGCCCACCACGCCGAGAGGTGCGGAATTGCCGATTCCCGCACCTGAAAGTCGCTTTCAACCTGCCTCGAGGTGCGGAATTGCCGATTTCCACACCTGAAAGTCGCTTTCAACCTGCCTCGAGGTGCGGAATTGCCGATT